>NZ_JAFKRK010000024.1:0-427178 GCF_019038535.1 Synechococcus sp. CCAP 1479/9
GTTCTGGGACTCGCTCTCGGTGGTTTCACGCACCAGGGAGGAGGTCACCAGGGAGCCGTGCATGGCGGAGAACAGGGAGCCACCGAAGACACCCGCCACACCCAGCATGTGGAAGGGGTGCATCAGGATGTTGTGCTCGGCCTGGAACACCAGCATGAAGTTGAAGGTGCCGCTGATGCCGAGGGGCATGCCGTCGGAGAAGGAGCCCTGGCCCAGGGGATAGATCAGGAACACCGCGAAGGCCGCCGAGAGGGGGGCCGAGTAGGCGACGCAGATCCAGGGGCGCATGCCGAGCCGGTAGGAGAGCTCCCACTGGCGGCCCATGTAGGCGGAGATGCCGATCAGAAAGTGGAAGACCACCAGCTGGTAGGGGCCGCCGTTGTACAGCCACTCGTCGAGGCTGGCGGCTTCCCAGATCGGGTAGAAGTGCAGACCGATGGCGTTGCTGGAGGGAACAACGGCGCCGGAGATGATGTTGTTGCCGTACATCAGGGAGCCGGCGACCGGCTCACGGATGCCGTCGATGTCGACGGCGGGGGCCGCGATGAAGGCGACGACGTAGCAGATGGTGGCGGCCAGCAGGCACGGGATCATCAGCACACCGAACCAACCGACGTAGATGCGGTTGTTGGTGGAGGTGACCCAGGCGCAGAAGCTTTCCCAGCTTTCCGAGCGGCCGCTGCGAATGGCAGTGGTCATGGAAGTAAGACGGTAGGAAGACGCAGTGATACCTCCACAAGGGAGGTGCCTTCACACTAAGAAATCTCCCGGGATCCCGAACCTGAGCGCAACGATCCTTCAGGCAATCGGGTCTATACGCAATGAATATTCATGAAGGGACTTCATGAAAACACTTCATGAATACAACGTCACACCGCGGGCGGCAGTGAGGGTGCGGCCAGTGATGACGGGGATGGTGCGGTCAGCTGCTGGCCGATCCAGGTCCGAGCCTGCTGCAGGAAGCTGGACCAGTCGAGCTTCTCCGCCTCGGCCGCCCGCGCCACCAGCAGGGGGGCTTCCCGCTTGATCCGCTCGAGATCCGGAGCCTCGACGCCGACGGAAAGGGCCAGCACATCGGCCATGGCATGGCTCACCACCCGGGTCAGGTAGGCCGCGCTAAGGGCCTGGACCGCCCCGCCCACGAGCCAGGTGGCGCCGTGGAGACGGGCGGCGGCGATCAGGGCCTGGCTGCTCCACTCCACCACCCCCAGCAGCAGGGAGGCCTTGCCCAGTTCCACCGCGGCGGCCTTGAGCTGTTCGGTGCTCCAGGGGCAGCCCCAGAGACGGGCCATCTCCTGCAGCATCAGGCCGTTGGCCGCCGCCAGCACCAGCAGATCGAGGGAGGGCAGGGGCGCGGCGAACACGCCGGCCGCCACGATCCACTGGGTGCGCTGCTGCAGCTGGACCAGCCGTTGCCGTCGCAGCCGTTCCAGATCGGCCTGCCAGAGCCGGTGCAGGGCCTCGATGCGCCGCAGGGGCGTGGCCCGGCGCAGGGACGCTCCCTCGGCCACCAGCCAGCGGGCCAGGGGCTGCAGGCTGGCGGTCAGGGCTTCGGGGCAGCCGTCCCACGGCAGCAGCCGGTCGGCGGCGGCGCCGGGCCACTGGGAGGCCAGTTCGGCCGTCAGGTCGGCCGGATCGCAGGGGGCCTCCGGTTGCACCAGCAGCCACAGGGGCTGGCCCGGAGGCACCGCTTCCAGCCAGCGCAGATCGGCGGCCCGCAGGGGGGTCACCAGGTGGAACAGCACCACATCGGCGGCGGCGAACCCCTCCGGCCACTGGCGCTCCCGGCTCACGGCCGGCAGGGGCTCACCCCACCGCAGGCTCAGGGCCAGCCGGCCGCGCAGGGCCTGCTGCAGCTGGGGAGCCCAGGAGGCGTCGGGAGCGACGGAGCCCACCAGGGCGAGCTGGAGACCGCTCCGGGCCCCCTCCTCCCGCAGGGCGGCAAGGCCGGCGCGGCGCCGGATCTGGCCTTCGCCCGGCGCGCCCTCGGCCGGCTCCCCCTCCAGATGCTCGAACTGGAGCAGCAGCGCCTCGCAGCGCTGGACCCAGGCATCGAAGCTGGCGGGCAAACGGGGCGGCGCCAGGCTGGCGGGCCGCCGGCCCAGCCACCACCAGCCCGCCGCCACCCCGGCGATCCCCACCAGACCCAGTCCTTCGCCCGGCAACGCCCGCAGCAGCAGTTCGCCCCCGATCACCCCCCCGGCCAGCAGCAGGGCCTGCCTGCGCCAGCCGGCGGGCAGCAGGGAGGCCAGGGCGGCGGGGCGCAGGGGGTCCGGGGGCGTCACGGGCGGGTACCGGCGGCGATGCCTCTCTAGCTCAGAAGTGACGGGGCTCACACCCCCGCGTCCACCTCCCTTAAGACACCGTCCCTGCAGATCCCTCCTTGACCCAGCATGATTCAGACTGTCGTCCGGGTCCCCTCCGTGCCGTCTTCCGATGCCCGTTACGGCAAGGCTGTGACGTCCGGCCCGGCTGCGACGCTGGAGGGCCTGTTCCTGCTGGACCCCCACCTCGAGGAGCTGCGCCGCGCCCTGGAGGAACTGGAGGGCAGCGACCACTGGCACGGCGGCCTGCCGGTGCTGCTGCTGGAGCGCTGCTGGCTGCGCCTGAGCCGGGTCCCGGTGGAACACCTGGCCAGCCGCCTGCCGCCGGACTGCAGCCAGGAGGCCCCCGAGCTGCGGCGCTACCGGGAGCTGGTGGCCGCCGGTCGCCCGGCCTGGGAAGCCGAGCGACTCTGCTGGGAGGACTTCGGGGCGGAGGCCTGCCGGGAGGCGCTGCGGAAGTTCTGGGCTGCCCAGGAGCGGGGCACCCAGGGCTGGACCCTCGAGACCTACCTGGACCTGCTCCAGCAGTACCGGCTGCGCTTCGCCGCCGCCGGGCCCCGGCCCGTGCCGCTGCTGGTGCTGGCCCGGCGGGACGGCAGCGCACGCCGGGGCAGGCACCGGCTGCTGTGGCTGGGTCCTGACGTCGCCGCCGGCCGGACGTCGATGCGCGACACTTGCCCCTGATTGCGGGCTGCGGCCATGGCGGACGACACCAACACCCCTCTTCCCGTGGGCTCCGGCCGCGGGGATGCCCCCGAGCGGGGCGGCCGTTCGGGGCCGAACCGGGAGCCCGGCGGCTTCCGCATCCGCCTCAGCGACAACGAGATGCAGGCCGCCCGCGCCCTGCAGGAGGCCTTCGGCCTGCGCTCCACCGTCGCGGTGCTGGGTTTTGCCCTTCGCACCCTCGCCGACCAGCTGGAGAAGGGGCAGCTCGAGGCCCTGGTGGCCGAGCACCGGGCCCAGGCGGGCTCCCGCGCCCCCGCTCCCCGGGGGGGTGAGCCCCGCCGGGGCGGTGGCGATGGCCAGCCCCGCCAGGTGGGCCGTGGCGGCCACGGCGGTGCCCGGATCGACCCCTTCGCCCGGCCCAGCCGGCCCGCGGCCCCGGTTGCGGTGATCGAAGCCGAAGCCCCGGCTGAAGCGCCGGAGGCCGAGGCTGAAGCCCAGGAGCCCGTTGATTCCGCCGAGACCGCGGAGGCCGCCCCTGATCCGGCCGAGGGGGCGACGGCCTCCGCCGACACCGAGGGCGACGCCACTCCGGAAGCGTGAGCGACACCAGCGCCAGGGCGGCGCGGCCCCGGGTGCTGTCCGGCGTGCAGCCCACCGGGGCCCTGCACCTGGGCAACTGGCTGGGGGCGATCCGCAACTGGGTGGCCCTGCAGGACAGCCACGAGACCTTCTTCTGCGTGGTCGATCTGCACGCGATCACGGTGCCCCACGATCCAAAGCGCCTGGCGGAGGACACCCTCACCACGGCGGCCCTCTACCTGGCCTGTGGCATCGACCCGCAGCGCTCGACGGTGTTCGTGCAGAGCCACGTCAGCGAGCACAGCGAGCTCTGCTGGCTGCTCAACTGCGTCACGCCGCTCAACTGGCTGGAGCGGATGATCCAGTTCAAGGAGAAGGCGCTCAAGCAGGGCGACAACGTCTCCACCGGCCTGCTCGATTACCCGGTCCTGATGGCCGCGGACATCCTTCTCTATGACGCCGATCGGGTGCCGGTGGGGGAAGACCAGAAGCAGCACCTGGAGCTGGCCCGCGACATCGCCCAGCAGCGCATCAACGCCCGCTACGCCCCGGATCCTGAGCACCCCGTCCTCAAGGTGCCCGAGCCCCTGATCCTGAAGGAGGGGGCCCGGGTGATGAGCCTCACCGACGGCAGCAGCAAGATGAGCAAGAGCGACCCCAACGAGGGCTCCCGCATCACCCTGCTGGACCCGCCCGAGCTCATCACCCGCAAGATCAAGCGGGCCAAGACCGACCCGGTCATGGGCCTGGAGTTCGGCAACCCGGAGCGGCCGGAGGCCGACAACCTGCTCAGCCTCTACGCCCTGCTCTCCGGCGTGGGCCGCGAGCGGGCGGCGGCGGACTGCGCCGCCATGGGCTGGGGGGCCTTCAAGCCCCTGCTGGCGGATGCCGCGGTGGAGGCCCTGCGGCCCCTGCAGCAGCGCTATGCGGAGCTGCGCAGCGACCCTGGCCACCTCGAGTCGGTGCTCAGGGACGGGCGGGAGCGGGCTTCGGGCGTGGCCGCTGCCACCCTGCAGCGGGTCCGCAGCGCCCTCGGTTTCCTGGCCCAGGATTGAACCGGGGCGCCGTTCTGGTTGCAAGGGGGCCGGGAAAAGCGTGAATCAATCGTTATGTATTGATCACGACAGCTGATCGTTCGCTGTGGGTGTACTGGAGTCAGTCGGTGGCCCGGTGGAGACGGTCAGCGGCCGGCTGTTTGCCGCGCCTCCCGGCTGCCGACTGAATTTTTCCTGAAAGTTCGCCCTTCGGGCGGGGTCCGCAAGCACATCGGGCCCCGGTCTGTCCAGTACGGGCGACGGGGTGTCGCGTCCAGGGCCCGGGCCTGAGCAGGGTCATGGATCCCTGACGACCGCTTGCCCTTGCGTCGCCCCCTCCCGTCGCCGCCGAAGCCGCTCCAGCGTGGCCCCCTCACCCTGGTGCTGCTCCTGATGCTGCCGATGGTGCAACGCCCGGCCGCCCCCGTCCCCCCACAGGTGGTCCGTCCCGCCCCCCAGCCCGCCGTCCGGCCGGTGGTGGCGAGCGCCCCGGGCCCCTACGGGATCACCCCCGAGCGGCGGGCCCTGCTCAACACGATCCGCTACGCCGAGGGCACCTGGCTGGGCGGCAGCGACGACGGCTACCGGGTGCTCTTCGGCGGCGACCGCTTCGGCGACCTCAGCCGTCACCCCGACATCGTCGTGCGACGCGGCTATGCCAGTGCCGCCGCCGGTGCCTACCAGTTCCTGCCCACCACCTGGGATCGGGCGGCTGAACGCCTTGGACTCCGGGACTTCGGCCCCGCCAGCCAGGACCAGGCCGCCCTGCATCTGATCCAGCAGCGCGGCGCCCTGCGGAGCTTCGACCGCCAGGGCCTGACGCCCGAGGTGCTGGCACGGCTGGCACCGGAATGGGCCTCCCTGCCGAATCTGGCGGGCGACAGCCACTACGGCCAGCCGGTGAAGTGCCGCACCGAGCTGCAACGCTTCTACGACCGGGAACTGGAGCGGCAGCGGAGCCTCACCAGCGCCTGATCGGCCTCACGGTTCCCGGTAGACCACCCGGCCCCGTTCGTCGTTGCCCACGTCCAGCAGGTGGCTGAGCAGCAGCCGCTCGATCTCGGCGCTGACCACACTGCTGTTGGCCTGGGGGGGCAGCTGGAGCTCCAGCAGGGCGTCGTTGAGGGTGAAGCCGCCCTTGCCGGTGCGGCGGGCGAGCTGGAGCAGCTGGCGTTCGATCGGCGGGTAGGACGCCGTCTCGCGGCCCGCCAGGGCCTCCTCCAGCAACAGCGACTGGTTGGCCTGGCGCACCATGTCGGGCAGCAGCACCAGATCCAGCAGCTGGCCGATGCCGCAGAGCCCGAAGGTGAGCAGCCAGAGGGTGCCGCTCAGGGGTTTGCGGTTGTAGAAGCGCGGCAGGCCACACAGCCCCACCAGGCAGGTGCACCACAGCAGGTAACTGAGGGCGACGCTGCGCCGTTCGGCCGCCCGGTTCAGCCCCGATCCCTCCGGGACAACGGGAGCTGGCCGCTGCACTGCGCTCTGGACGGGTCCTGGCGTGGGTCGGGCGGCCATCACAGTGCTCAGCCCCTCCAACTTAGGGCCGATCGACGGTCGCACCGGCCCCCGGTACCGACCCCCGGTACCGGCCATGGCCGGGGGGCCATCGGTGGGCCTGGATACCATGCCTTCAACAGGTTGCCTCCATGACGTCCGCGCCCCCTTCACCGGTGCCACCGGCCTCCAGCCCCGCCGCCTCCAGTGGTGTCGCCACCGACGCTGCCGCCATCGTGCTGCCGAAGACGAGCGAAAGCCCCCAGCTGCTGCGCATCCGCCATTCGATGAGCCACGTGCTCGCCATGGCGGTGCAGAAGCTTTTCCCAGGGGCCCAGGTCACCATCGGTCCCTGGACCGAGAGCGGCTTCTACTACGACTTCGACAACCCGGACCCCTTCACCGAGGCCGATCTCAAGGCGATCCAGAAGGAGATGGGCAAGATCATTGCCCGCAAGTTGCCCCTGGAGCGCATCGAAGTGAGCCGCGAGGAGGCGGAGCGGCGGATCCGGGCCCAGAACGAGCCCTACAAGCTGGAGATCCTGGAGGGGCTCCGCGAGCCGATCACCCTCTACACCCTGGGCGACCAGTGGTGGGACCTCTGCGCCGGTCCCCATGTGACCAACACCAGCGAGCTCAACCCCAAGGCCTTCGCCCTCGAAAGCGTGGCCGGGGCCTACTGGCGGGGTGATGAGAAGCGCGCCCAGCTGCAGCGCATCTACGGCACCGCCTGGGAAACGCCCGAGCAGCTGGCGGAGCACAAGCGGCGCAAGGAGGAGGCCCTGCGCCGTGACCACCGCCGGCTGGGCACCGACCTGGACCTGTTCTCGATCGAGGAGGAGGCCGGCGCCGGCCTGGTGTTCTGGCACCCCCGCGGTGCCCGCATGCGGCTGCTGATCGAGGACTTCTGGCGCGCGGCCCACTTCGAGGACGGCTACGAGCTCCTCTACACCCCCCACGTGGCCGACCTGAGCCTCTGGAAGACCTCGGGCCACCTCGACTTCTACAGCGAGAGCATGTTCGGGCCGATGGCGGTGGACGAGCGGCAGTACCAGCTCAAGCCGATGAACTGCCCGTTCCACGTGCTCACCTTCGCCAGCCGGCTGCGCTCCTACCGGGAGCTGCCGATCCGCTGGGCCGAACTGGGCACCGTGTATCGCTACGAGCGGCCCGGGGTGATGCACGGGCTGATGCGGGTGCGCGGCTTCACCCAGGACGACGCCCACGTGTTCTGCCTGCCGGAGCAGATCTCCGATGAGATCCTGCGGGTGCTCAACCTCACCGAGCGCATCCTCTCCACCTTCGATTTCCGCAGTTACGAGATCCATCTCTCCACCCGCCCCGAGAAGTCGATCGGCGAGGACGCGGTGTGGGAGCTGGCCACCGCCGGCCTGGTGGAGGCCCTGGACCGCAAGGGCTGGGCCTACAAGGTGGACGAGGGGGGCGGCGCCTTCTACGGGCCGAAAATCGACCTCAAGATCGAGGATGCGATCGGCCGGCTGTGGCAGTGCTCCACGATCCAGCTCGATTTCAACCTGCCGGAACGCTTCGATCTGAACTACGTGGCCGCCGACGGCAGCCGCTGCCGGCCGATCATGATCCACCGCGCCATCTTCGGCTCCCTGGAGCGCTTCTTCGGCGTGATGGTGGAGAACTACGCCGGCGATTTCCCCTTCTGGCTCGCCCCCGAGCAGGTGCGGCTGCTGCCCGTCACCGATGAGGCCCTCCCCTGGGCCGAGGAGCTCCGGGGCCTGCTGGCTGCCGCGGGCATCCGCGCCGGCATCGACCACAGCGGGGATCGGCTCGGCAAGCTGATCCGCAACGGCGAGCAGATGAAGATCCCGGTGCTGGGGGTGATCGGTGCCCGGGAGGCCGAAACCCGCACGGTGAGCCTGCGCAGCCGCCGCCAGGGGGATCTGGGCAGCGTGGCCGCCGACGCCCTGGTGGCCGCCGCCGCCACGGCCAACGCTGGCCGGCTGGCCACCCTGGCCCTGGCATGAGCCTCCTGCTGGCGGGCGACATCGGCGGCACCAAGACCCTGCTCAGCCTCTGGCGGCCAGGTGGGGAGCGGCCCGAGCTGGTGCTGGAGGAGCGGTTCGCCTCGGCGGACTGGCAGGACCTGGCCCCGATGGTGCGCCACTTCCTGGCCGTCGCCGGGCCGGTGGCCGGCGGTGTTCCGGCCGCCGCCTGCTTCGCGGTGGCCGGTCCGGTGGAGGGGGGCCGGGCCCAGCTCACCAATCTTCCCTGGGTGCTCGACACCGCCGGCCTGGCCCGCAGCTGCGGCCTGCCGCTGGTGGAGCTGGTCAACGATTTCGCCGTGCTGATCTACGGCCTGCCCCATCTCGATGCGGCCCAGACGGCTCCGGTGCGGCAGGGCCAGCGGGATCCGCAGGCGCCGTTGCTGGTGCTGGGGGCCGGCACCGGTCTGGGGGTGGCCATGGGCCTGCCCACCGCCGCGGGCCTGCGGGCCATCCCCAGCGAAGCGGCCCACGGGGAGTTCGCCCCCCGTTCTGCGGCGGAATGGGACCTCAAGCAGTGGCTCAGGGCCGATCTGGCCCTGGAGCGGATCTCGATCGAGCGGGTGGTGAGCGGCACCGGTCTGGGGCACGTGGCCCGCTGGCTGCTCGACCGGCACCACCCCGGCGGCGACCACCCCCTCAGCGGCCCTGCCCGGCTCTGGAGCGAGGCCGGCGATGGCCCGGACCGGGCCGACCTGCCGGCGGCGGTGGCCCTCGCCGCCGCCGCCGGGGATCCCCTGGCGGCTGGGGCCCTGGAGCTCTGGCTGGGTGCCTATGGCAGCGTCTGCGGGGATCTGGCCCTGGCCTGCCTGAGCCGCGGCGGACTCTGGCTGGCGGGGGGCACGGCCGCCAAGCTGCTGGACGGCTTGCGCTCGGAAGCCTTCCTGGGCCCGTTTCTGAACAAGGGCCGGTTGCGCTCCACCCTGGAGCCGATGCCCATCACCGCCGTGGTGGATCCCGGGGTCGGCACCTTCAGCGCCGCCTGCCGGGCCCGGATGCTGCTGGGCTGAGTCGGCTGCAACACTGAGCCCAACGACAGGTCATTTATGGTCCGGCCCCAGATCGGCCAGGGGGTGGTGGTGGCGGTACCCGCCACCACTGCCAACATCGGCCCGGGTTTCGATTGCCTCGGCGCCGCCCTGGATCTCGGCAACCGCTTCGAGCTGCGGGTGATCGAGGGGGGCGGTGAGCGGTTCGAGCTGATCATTGAGGGTCCCGAGGGGGCCCACCTGCGCGGTGGTCCCGACAACCTCGTCTACCGCTCGGCCCAGCGGGTCTGGCGCGAGGTGGGGGTGGAGGCGGTGGCCCTGGAGGCGCGGGTGCAGCTGGCGGTGCCCCCCGCCCGGGGTCTGGGCAGCAGCGCCACCGCCATCGTGGCGGGCCTGATCGGCGCCAATGCCCTGGTGGGGGAGCCCCTCAGCCGCGAGAAGCTGCTGGAGCTGGCCATCGACATCGAGGGCCATCCCGACAACGTGGTTCCCTCCCTGCTCGGCGGGCTGTGCCTGACGGCGCGGGCCGCCTCCCACCGCTGGCGGGTGGTGCGCTGCGAGTGGAACCCGGCCGTGAAGGCCGTGGTGGCCATCCCCACCATCCGGCTGAGCACGAGCGAGGCGCGCCGCGCCATGCCGCGCAGCATCCCGATCAGCGATGCCGTGATGAACCTGGGGGCCCTCACCCTGCTGCTCCAGGGGCTGCGCACGGGCAACGGCGATCTGATCGCCGATGGCATGCACGACCGCATCCACGAGCCCTACCGCTGGGGACTGATCCAGGGGGGAAGGGCGGTGCGGGAGGCGGCCATGGAGGCCGGGGCCTGGGGCTGCGTGATCAGCGGCGCCGGGCCAAGTCTGCTGGCCCTGGCCCCCGAGGAGCGGGCGGCGGCGGTGGGGGAGGCCATGACCCACGCCTGGCTGGGGGAAGGGGTGAGCAGCCACAGCGCCGTGCTTGGACTCCAGGAGGGCGGCAGCACCTGGGCCACCCTGCCGGAGGGGAGCCACCCACAAGCCGTTCTCGGTGAGTAGAACTACCCAGTTGATAGGCTCTGCCGCCCGGGGACATCGTCCCGACGCGGCAGCGTCTGCCGTCATACTTCCTGCCTGGAGCACCCCACAGTGATGGACGCCAGCCTGCCCCTTTCGCTCGCGTCCTCTTCCTTACCTTCCGGACTCACCGAGGCGGGTTTTCCCTGGCTCAGTCTGATCGTGCTGCTGCCCGCCACCGCCGCCCTGGTGATGCCCCTGCTGCCCGGTGACGGCAGCGATCCCCGCCTTCCCCGCACCCTGGCCCTGGGGGTGCTCGGCGTGGATCTGGCCCTGATTCTCTGGGTCTTCGCCCGCCATTACGACGCCAGCCTCGGCGGCCTGCAGCTGGTGGAGCGCGTGGCCTGGGTGCCGGCCCTCGGCCTGGAATGGTCCCTCGCCGCCGATGGTCTCTCCGCCCCCCTGGTGGTGCTCAGCGGCCTGGTCACCCTGCTCTCAGTGGCGGCCAGCTGGAACATCCGCCTCAAGACCCGCCTCTACTTCGCCCTGCTGCTGGTGCAGGCCACGGCCCAGAGCCTGGTGTTCCTCTCCCAGGACTTCCTGCTGTTCTTCCTGGCCTGGGAACTGGAGCTGGTGCCCGTCTACCTGCTGATCGCCATCTGGGGCGGCAAGCAGCGCCAGTATGCCGCCACCAAGTTCATCCTCTACACTGCCACCGCCTCCCTGCTGATCCTGATCAGCGGTCTGGCCCTCGCCCTCTCCGGCGACACCTTCACCCTCAACCTCAGCGAACTGGCGGCCCGCTCCCCCGGCGGCACCTTCGGCCTGCTCTGTTACCTGGGCTTCCTGGTCGGTTTCGGGGTCAAGCTGCCGATGTTCCCGCTGCACACCTGGCTCCCCGATGCCCATGGGGAGGCCAATGCGCCGGTGTCGATGCTGCTGGCGGGGGTGCTGCTCAAGATGGGGGGCTACGCCCTGCTGCGTTTCAACGTCCAGATGCTGCCGGAGGTGCACCTGCGGCTCGCCCCGGCCCTGATCGTTCTGGGGATCATCAACATCATCTACGGGGCCCTCAACGCCTTCGCCCAGGACAACGTCAAGCGCCGCATCGCCTGCAGTTCCGTCAGCCACATGGGCTTCGTGCTGCTGGGCATCGGCGCCGTCGATGCCCTGGGGATGAGCGGTGCCATGCTGCAGATGATCAGCCACGGGCTGATCGCCGCGGCGATGTTCTTCGTCACCGGCGTCTTCTACGAGCGCACCGAGACCCTCTCGATCCCCAACATGGGCGGTCTGGCCAAGGTGCTGCCGATCACCTTCGCCTTCTTCCTGGCCAGCTCGATGGCCTCCCTGGCCCTGCCTGGGATGAGCGGCTTCATCAGCGAGATCACCGTGTTCCTCGGTGTCACTTCCTACGACGGCTTCACGGTCGGCTTCCGGGTGATCACGATCGTGCTGGCCGCCATCGGCCTGGTGCTCACCCCGGTCTATCTGCTCTCCCTCTGCCGCCGGGTGTTCTTCGGTCCAAGGATCCCGGCCCTGGCGGTGGTGGGTGACATGAAGCCCCGGGAGCTGCTGATCGGCCTCACCCTGCTGGTGCCCACCCTGGTGATCGGCTTCTGGCCGCGGGTGGCGATCGACCTCTACGAGGCCAGCACCAACGGTCTGGCCGCCGAACTGGCCAGCACCGGGGCGGTGGCCATGGGACGGATGGCCGCCCTGGGCTGACCCGCCGTCCGGCGCCCGGGTGGGCTGAAATGGGGTCTCCCACCGAAGCGGCAGCCCGGCGATGACCACCACCCTCCAGAGCCCCCCCGCCCTGCTGGCCGGCGAGGGTCTGCCCCGCTTCGAGGCCATCACCCCCGACCAGGTGGTGGCCCACATCCCGGCGCTGCTGGGCACGCTCCAGGCGGAGCTCGATCGGCTGGAGGCGGATCTGGCGGCGGCGGCGGGGGCGGGCCGCACCCTGGCCTGGGCCGAGGTGATGGATCCCCTGCACCGGCTGGGGGAGCGGCTGCGCTGGAGCTGGGGGGTGGTCAGCCACCTAAACGGTGTCTGCAACAGCCCGGAACTGCGGGAGGCCCATGCCAGCCAGCAGGCCGCGGTGGTGGCCTTCGGCAACCGGGCCGGCCAGAGCCGGGTGCTGTTCGAGGCGCTGCGCAGCCTCCAGGCCCAGGGCGGACTCGATCCCACCCAGGAGCGGATCCTGACGGCGGAGATCCGCGACATGGAGCTGCGGGGCGTGGGCCTGGAGGGCGAGGCCCAGGAGGCCTTCAACGCCGCCAGTCAGGAGCTGGCGGAGCTGGCCACCGCGTTCGGCAACCGGGTGCTGGATGCCACCAACGCCTGGACCCTGCGGCTCAGCGATCCGGCCGAGGTGGAGGGGTTGCCCGAGAGCCTCAAGGAGCAGCTGGCCCAGGCCGCCCGTGACGCCGGTGACGGCGAGGCCACAGCTAGCGAGGGACCCTGGCTGCTGGGGCTCGACATGCCCCGCTTCGGCCCGTTCCTGAAGTACAGCCGTCGCCGCGACCTGCGGGAGATCGCCTACAAGGCCCACGTGAGCCGGGCTTCAGGGAAGACCGACGGCAACTGGCCGGCGATCGAGCGGATCCTCACCCTGCGGCGGGAGCAGGCCCAGCGCCTGGGCTACGGCTCCTGGGCCGAGGTGAGCCTGGCCGCGAAGATGGCCGGTTCGGTGGCGGAGGTGGAGGCCCTGCTGGAGGACCTGCGCACCGCCGCCTATCCGGTGGCCCTCCAGGAACTGGAGGCGTTGCGCGCCTGTGCGGCCCGCGAGGGGGCAGCCGAAGCGGAGGACCTCAAGCCCTGGGATGTCAGTTTCTGGGCAGAGGTGCGGCGCCAGGAGGCCTTCGATCTCGACAGCGAGGCCCTGCGCCCCTGGTTCCCCCTGCCCCGGGTGCTCGATGGGCTGTTCGGCCTCTGTGACCGCCTGTTCGGCATCCGCATCCACCCCGCCGATGGCGAGGCGCCCGTCTGGCATCCGGACGTGCGCTTCTTCCGCGTCGATGACGCCGGCAGCGGCGAGCCCCTGGCGGCCTTCTACCTGGATCCCTACAGCCGGCCGGGCAGCAAGCGCGGCGGCGCCTGGATGGATGAATGCCTGGTGCGCTCGCTGGATGCCTCGGGGCAGCCCGTGCTGCCCGTGGCCTATCTGGTCTGCAACCAGAGCCCGCCGGTGGGGGACACCCCCAGCCTGATGACCTTCGAGGAGGTGGAGACCCTCTTCCACGAGTTCGGCCATGGCCTCCAGCACATGCTCACCACGGTGGAGCGTCCCCAGGCGGCCGGCATCAACAATGTCGAGTGGGATGCGGTGGAACTGCCCAGCCAGTTCATGGAGAACTGGTGCTACGACCACGCCACCCTGATGGGGATGGCCCGCCACTGGCAGAGCGGCGAACCGCTGCCGGAGGCGGAGTTCGCCAAGCTCCAGGCCGCCCGCACCTTCATGGGCGGGGCCGCCACCCTGCGCCAGGTGCACTTCGCCCTCACCGACCTGCGGCTCCACAGCCAGTGGACGCCGGAGTGCGGCCGGACCCCGGAGCAGCTGCGCCGGGAGATTGCCGTCACCACCACGGTGCTGGAGCCGATCGAGGAGGACGCCTTCCTCTGCTCCTTTGGCCACATCTTCGCCGGCGGCTATTCCGCCGGCTACTACTCCTACAAGTGGGCCGAGGTGCTCAGCGCCGATGCCTTCAGCGCCTTCGAGGAGGTGGGCCTGGAGAACGAGGCGGCGATCCAGGCCACCGGTCGCCGCTTCCGCGAGACGGTGCTCAGCCTCGGCGGCAGCCGCCACCCCGGCGAGGTGTTCGAGACCTTCCGGGGTAGGCCCCCCAGCCCGGAGGCCCTGATCCGGCACTCGGGGCTGGTGGCGGCAGGGGGCTGATCGCCTCGTCCCAGGGGAACGTGTAGCAGCCGTTGGCCGGATCCCTGCCACAGAGGCGCGGCAGCCCTGGTTGAAGATCACCCACGGATCTCTCTAGGCCCGGCTGGGGCGCTGGGCCGGGCATCAGGGACGAATCATGTGAAAATGGTTGTCATTCTGCGTTCTCCCGCCATCCCCCGTCACGGCCTGCCTTACCCGCTCGGGCTCCTGTCTGCGCTGACGCGGTTCGCCCGCGACCGCCATGGCTGAGCTGGTGGTCGCCGGGTCCGGTCCCCAGGCCCTCACCCTCTGCTGCCTGCTGCTGCAGAAGCGGCCCCAGTGGCGCCGGCGGCTGCGGGTGCTCGACCCCAGTGGCACCTGGCTGGAGCGTTGGAACACCCAGATGCGCCGCTACGAGATTCCCTGGCTGCGCTCCCCTTCCCCCCACCATCCCCATCCCAATCCCCACGCCCTGCGCCGTTTCGCCCAGGAGCGCCAGCGCGGGGCCGAGCTTGAGGGTCCCTACGGCCTTCCCCACACGGAGCTGTTCGCCGATTTCTGCCGCAGCGTCGTGGCCGACTTCCAGCTGGCCGAGCGGGTGCAGGCCGTGGCGGTCGAGCGGATCCGGCTCGCTCCTGCCGGGAGCGACGCCCTGGAGCTGGATCTGAGCGACGGTTCGGTTCTGGCCCCCCGGCGGCTGGTCATCGCCACAGGGGCCGAGGCGCCGCTGCTGCCGGACTGGGTCCGGGCCATCGAGGGCCCCTACCCGGCGGAGTCCCTGCAGCACAGCCAGAGCCTCGACCTCGGCGCCTGCCGGGGTCTGGCGGGGCAGCATCTGGTGATTGTCGGCGGCGGCCTGACCAGCGCCCATCTGGCCCTGGGGGCCATCCGGCGGGGCGCCCGGGTCAGCCTGTTCTGCCGGCGGACGCTGCGCCGCAGGCCCTTCGATGCCGACCCGGGCTGGCTGGGTCCCCGCTATCTCAAGGACTTCCGGGCGGAACCCTGCTGGCACCGCCGCCGTCAGCAGGTTCTGGCGGCCCGCGACGGCGGCTCGATCACCCCCGAGCTGGCCTGCCGGTTGCAGCAGGCGCAGGCCGCCGGAGCGCTGCAGCTGAACGAGGGCTGCCAGATCGCCTCGGCCCGCTGGCGTCAGGGCCAGTGGCAACTGCACTGCCGCGATGGCAGCCAGCACCGGGCCGACCGCCTCTGGCTGGCCACCGGCCACAGCCTGGGGGTGAGCCACCACCCGTTGCTGCGCCAGCTGCAACAACAGCGTCCCCTGGCGCTGGTCGAGGACTGGCCCGTGCTCAGCGGCGACCTGCGCTGGCCCGGTACCCGGGTGCACGTCATGGGGGGACTCTCCGCGCTGCAGCTGGGACCCGCGGCCCGCAACCTGTTCGGGGGGCGGGAAGCGGCGCACCGCATCTGCCGCGCCGCCCTCAAGTCCTGAACAGGCCGTACCCCGGCCCCCCCTTGCAGGGGAACCGAGGCAGAGAGCCGTGGACGGCCGGGGTCCTAGTTGGCGCAGGCTTGCGACAGGGAGTGGATGGTCTGGACCTGGCCGGGGGCCAGGGCGAAGGTCAGGTCACCGGCGGAGCTGGGCACGGTGATCCGCATCGCCATGCCGTCGGCGGGGATCGGATCGAGGCAGCCGGCGTCGTACTGGGAGGAGCCCACCGGGATGGCCCCGTTGGCGGCGCCCAGAAGCTCCTTGCTGCGGTTATCGAGGCTCCAGGCCCGCTGGCCGCCGTCGCTCATCACCATGGGACGGACGTGATCCAGCTTCAGCCCGGCCGTTTCCGCGTTCAGCCGCAGCCGCAGACCGGAGGGTGCGTTGATGTCGGAGCGCTCGAACAGGACGGCCCCCAGCTGGTGCCCCGAGCCGTCATCCAGATACCAGTTGCCCGTGTCATCGGCAAGGGCGGAGGCTGGGTTGAAGACGGGGGCGAGAAATAGAAGCCCGGCAGCCACGATCCATGCCGTTCCGATACTGAAAAAGCGATGCAGATGCCGACGTAAACTCTGCACCGTGACGATAAAGTATGTCTTCAATGTCCTGTCCTTCTCGTTTGAACCTCTTCAACCTAAGTCCCTGAAATGATCCGAAGAATGCGGAAATCATCCCCTGACATCTCCCGCATAACCGTTACCTTTTTCTTCCATTATTTCTTGACTCTTTTCCATCCCTTTCCAGTCCCTCCTTTCCCCGCCTCCATGGAGCGGCCGCCCCCGACCGTTCCTGCCCCGGGCGGCAGCCCTCCTGCCAGGGCCAGGGCCACAGCCAGAGCCAGAGGCAGGGGCAGGTCGCCCGGGAGACGTCCCTTGCCGCTCCCGCCTTCAGGCCCGGGCCCTCGATAGCCTGAGCTCCGGTTGATCCGCTCCCGGTGACGCCTGCGCCCCTTGCCGGAACGACCTGATGGGAGCCCAGAGGATCCTGGTGCTCGGCGGTGGCTTTGCCGGGCTCTGGAGTGCCCTGGCCGCCGCCCGCCAGCTCGATCAGCTCGGCCTTGGCCCCGACGCCGTTGAAGTGCTGCTCGTCAACCGCGACGCCTTCCACGCCATCCGCGTGCGCAACTACGAGCCCGATCTGGCGCCCCTGAGGGTGCCCCTGCAGACGGTGCTCGCGCCCGCTGGCGTCCGCTGGCTGGTGGGCGAGGTCGGCGTCATCGATCCGGCGGGCCGGACGGTGACCGTGCACACTCCGGCCGGCCCGCAGGCGCTGGCCTACGACCGGCTGGTCTTCGCCCTCGGCAGCGAGCTGCGGCGGCCCCAGGTCCCCGGCCTGGCCACCCATGGCTTCGATGTCGACACCTATGGCGGTGCCTTCCGGCTGGCGGGGCACCTGGAGGCCCTGGCGGAGCACTCCGACGGCCCCGGACGCTTCACGGCCGTGGTGGTGGGGGCGGGTCTGACGGGGATCGAGACCGCCTGCGAGCTGCCGGCCCGGCTGCGGGCGGCCCAGGAGCGTGCAGCTCTGGCCGGACCGGTGCGGGTGGTGCTGGTGGACCACAACCCCCGGGTGGGCTCGGACATGGGGGATGGGGCGCGGCCCGTGATCGAGGAGGCCCTGGTGGCCCTGGGGGTGGAGTGCCGCCTCGGTGTGCGGGTGGTTTCCCTGGACGGCAGGGGGATCCGCTTCGATTCCGGCGAGGTCATCGCCACCCAGACGGTGGTCTGGTGTGCCGGCATGCGCGCCAGTCCGCTGGCCGCCGGCTGCGGGGTGCCCACCGATGCCCTTGGCCGCCTGCCGGTCGATGCCGGCCTGCGGGTCGAGGGGCTGGACGGTGTGTTCGCCGCCGGCGACAGTGCCCGCCTCGCCCTGGAGGACGGCCACACCACGGTCATGTCCTGCCAGCACAGCCGTCCCATGGGCCGGTTCGCCGGCCACAACGCGGTCTGCGATCTGCTGGGCCTGCCGCTGCTGCCGCTGCGGATCGACTGGTACACCACCATCCTCGATCTGGGCCCCTGGGGGGCCCTCTACACCGAAGGCTGGGAGCGCCGGGTCGTCGCCACCGGGGAGAGCGCCAAGCGCACCAAGCGGCTCATCAATGGGGAGCGGATCATTCCCCCCGTCAACGGCGACCGTGCCGCGATCCTGGCCGCCGCGGCGCCGGTGGTCCAGGCGGCGCCACCGCTCCAACCCTCGCGGCCCCTGCCATGACCAACCCGTCCCGTGGGGCCCCGGCCGGGGTCCCCCTGCGCCGCCTCCTCGTCCTCGCCCTGCTCCTGGCCGGGGTGGGCCTGTTCTTCGGCCAGGGCTGGCAGCACCGGCTGGATCTCGCCGCGCTGCAGGCCTCCCGCGAGCAGCTGCTGGCCTGGCGGCAGGCGGCTCCGCTGGCCAGCGCAGCCGCCTTCGTGGCCGTCTACGTGCTGGTGACGGGGCTGTCCCTGCCCGGCGCCACCGTGCTCACCCTGGCGGGGGGGGCCATCTTCGGCCTGCTCCAGGGCACGGTGCTGGTGTCGATCGGCTCCACCCTGGGGGCCACGGCGGCCTGCCTGCTGGCCCGCACCCTGCTGCGGGAGCCGGTGCGGCGCCGGTTCGGCCAGCGCCTGGGGCCGATCGAGGAGGGCGTCCGCCGCGACGGCACCGCCTACCTGCTCAGCCTGCGGCTGGTGCCGGTGGTTCCCTTTGTGCTCGTGAATCTGCTGATGGGCCTCACCCCCATGCCCCTGCTGCCCTTTGCGCTCGTCTCCCAGCTGGGCATGCTGCCGGCCACCCTCGTGTACGTGAATGCGGGCACCCAGCTGGGCCAGCTCACCAGCCTGGGCGGCCTCCTCTCGCCGGCCCTGCTGGCCTCCTTCGCCCTGCTGGGACTGCTGCCCTGGGTCGTGAAGCTGCTGCTGGGCCGCTGGCGTCTCTGGCGCCTGTACCGCCCCTGGCCCCGCCCCCGCCACTTCGACCGCAACCTGATCGTGATCGGTGCCGGGGCGGCGGGCCTGGTCACCGCCTACATCGCCGCCACCGTGCGGGCCAAGGTGACCCTGGTGGAGCGGGACCGCATGGGCGGGGACTGCCTCAACACCGGCTGCGTGCCCAGCAAGGCCCTCATCAGCACGGCCCGCCTCGCCGCCCGCCTGCGCCACGCCGACCGCTACGGCCTGACCCCCCAGGAGCCCCGGGTGGAGCTGCACCGGGTGCTGGAGCGGGTGCGCCAGAAGGTGGCGGCCGTCGCCCCCCACGACAGCGTCGAGCGTTACACCGCCCTCGGGGTGGACGTGCACCTCGGCCAGGCTCGCCTGATCAGCCCCTGGGCGGTGGCGATCACCGCCGCCGATGGCAGCGAGACCGTGCTCACGGCCCGCGCCATCGTGCTGGCCACCGGCGCCGCGCCGGTGATCCCTGCTCTGCCCGGCATCGACACGGTGCGGGTGCTCACGAGCGAGACCCTCTGGGATGCCCTGGCCGAGCATCCCTCCCCGAGGCCGAGCCTGGTGGTGCTGGGCGGCGGCCCGGTGGGCTGCGAACTGGCCCAGGCCCTGGCCCAGCTGGGCCTGCCGGTGACCCTGCTGCAGCGCAACGACCGCCTGCTGCCCCGGGAGGATCCCGAGGTGGGGGCGCTGCTGCGCGAGGTGCTCGAGCGCGACGGCGTGCGGGTCCACACCGGTTGCCGGGTGGAGCGGGTGGGGCCCGCCGCCTCCGGTGGCGTGCAGGTGCAGCTGGCGGTGGGCGACGCCTCCCTGCTGCTCGAGGCGGACGAGCTGCTCTGCGCCGTGGGGCGCCAGGCCCGGCTGGAGGGCCACGGCCTTGAGGCCCTGGGCATCCCCACCGGCCGCACCATCGACACCGACGCCTATCTCCAGACCCTCTACCCCAACATCCATGCCGCCGGCGACGCCGCCGGCCCCTGGCAGTTCACCCACACGGCGGCCCATCAGGCCTGGTACGCGGCGGTGAACGGGCTGTTCGATCCGGTGCGCTTCGCCGTCGACGGCCGCGTCATCCCGCGCACCACCTTCACCGACCCGGAGGTGGCCCGGGTGGGGCTGAGCGAAGACGAGGCCACCGCCCGGGGCGTGGCCTTCGAGGTCACCCGATTCCCCCTGGCCGAGCTGGATCGGGCCATCGTCGAATCGGCCGAGACCGGCTTCGTGAAAGTGCTCACGGTGCCCGGCCGGGACCGGATCCTGGGGGTGACGATCGTGGCCGAGCAGGCCGGGGAGCTGCTGGCCGAATTCGTGCTGGCGATGCGCTGGAACCTGGGCCTGGGCAAGGTTCTGGGCACGATGCACGCCTATCCCACCCTGGCCGAAGCCAACAAGTACGTCGCCGGAAGCTGGAAGAAGGCCCATGCCCCCCAGCGCACCCTGGCCCTACTGGAGCGCTTCCACACCTGGCGCCGGGGCGGCTGACAGGAACGGGTCGGGGTTGTGCAGGGCCACGCTCACCGCCACGGCACTGGCCAGCAGCAGCCACAGCAGCCGCAGGCCGATCAGGCCGGCGGCGGGGCGATCCAGGCTGGCCGCCGCCGCCACGCTCACCACCGCCACCAGCAGGCCCGCCACCGTGTCCGCGGCCGCCAGCACCGGGCTGTGCAGCCAGAAGAACAACGTGGTGAACACGGCGAACAGCAGCCAGCCCACCCCTTCTGAGATCAGCACCAGCTCCCGGCGCCGGCCTGCCGCATCCACATCGAGCTGTCCGGCAGGATTTTCCACATCCAGGTTGGCCACCCGCGCCAGGGCCACCAGGGAGGTGATGTTCAGCACCAGCCACAGGGGCGCGAACAGCCAGTCGGGCGGGGCGTAGGGGGGCAGGCGGAAGCTGGTGTAGAAGGCGGCGTCACCCAGCACGCCCGCCGGCCAGAAGCTGACGGCATTGGCGGCCACCAGGATCACGGCACCATGCCACCAGCGGAAGCGCGGTGCCGGGGCCGTGGCGCTCACGCCTGGGAGTGGAGCCCGATGGTGTTGCCCTCGGTGTCGAGCACCAGGCTCATGAAGCCGTAGGCGCCGAGTGACATCTTCGGCTTGATCACCGTGCCGCCGGCGCCCGCCACCCGGCTCTCTTCCACGGCGCAGTCGTCGCAGTGGAAATAGATCAAGGTGCCACCACCACCGCCCGGGGCCATGCCCTCCATCTTGGCCAGGGCGCCACCAGCCCCCACCTGATCGTTCTGCATCGGGAAGGCGAAATACTCCATGCCCGCATCGGGCAGGGGCTCCAGCGTCAGCTGGAACACGGCCTCGTAGAAGGCCCGGGCCCGGGCCATGTCGTCGACGTAGAGCTCGAACCAGATGACGGGGTTGACGGCCATGGCTGCGAGGTGATTTTGGGCCAAGATTAGGCCTGAAAATCTGGATTCAGCCCGCCACCCCCTGCTGCTGGCGCGGCGCCAGCGGGGTCCAGTTCTCCTTCACCAGCTGGCGGGCCCGGCCCAGGGCCAGGGCCCCGGCGGGCACGTCCCTGGTGAGGGTGGAGCCCGCTCCCACCGTCACCCCCGCCCCGAGGGTGATCGGCGCCACCAGCACCGAATTGGCCCCGGTCTTGCTGCCGCTGCCGATCACGGTGCGGTGCTTGCGCACCCCATCAAAGTTGGCGGTGATCGTGCCCGCCCCCACGTTCACATCGGCGCCGAGGTCGGCATCGCCGAGATAGCTGAGGTGGTTGGCCTTGCAGCCCTCCCCCAGCCGGCTGTTCTTCACCTCCACGAAGTTGCCGATGCGGCAGCCGGCGGCCAGGTGGCTGCCGGCCCGCAGCTGGGCGAAGGGCCCGATCGCGCAGCCGGGTTCCACGTGGCTGTCGCGCAGCACCGAATGGATCACCTCCACCCCGGAGCCCAGCTGGCTGTTTTCGATCAGGCAGCCGGGGCCGATGCGGCAGCCATCGCCGATGCTGCTGGCTCCACGGAAGTGGCACTGGGGCTCCACCAGCACGTCGCGGCCGAAGCGGGTGTGCTCGGACAGGGTGCAACTGGCGGGATCGGTGAAGCTCACCCCCTCCGCCATCCAGTGGCGGCGCAGCCGGTCCTGCAGCACCGCCTCGCAGTGGGACAGCTGCTGGCGGTCGTTGATGCCGGCCACCTCGTCCGGGTCGCCCACCTCCATGTGCATGGCGGGCCGCAGCAGGGCCACGGTGTCGGTGAGATAGAGCTCCCCCTGGTCGTTGTCGGTGCTCAGGCTGGGCAGCACGGTGGCCAGCCGGGCCCAGTCGAAGCAGTAGATCCCCGCATTGGTGAGGGTGTTGGCGAGCTGCTCGGCCGTGCAGTCACGGTGCTCCACGATGCCGCTCACCTGGCCCGCCGCGTCGGCGAAGACCCGGCCGTAGCCGCTCGGGTCCGCCAGCCGGGCGGTGAGCAGGGTCACGGCGGCGCCGCTGGTGCGATGGGTGGAGAGCAGGGATTCCAGGGTCTCCGGCCGCAGCAGGGGCACGTCGCCGTTGAGCACCAGCAGCTCGCCCTCGAAGCCCTCCAGCGGCCCGAGCAGTTGCTGCACCGCATGGCCGGTGCCGTTCTGGGGCTGCTGCAGCACGAACTCCAGGCCCTCGACGCCGGCGAGGGTGCGCTCCACCCGATCGGCCTGGTGCCCCACCACCAGCAGCTGGCGGTCGGGGGCGAGCCGGTGGCAGCTGCCCAGCACCCGCTCCACCAGGGTGGCGCCGGCCAGGGGCTGGAGCACCTTCGGCAGGGCACTCTTCATGCGGGTCCCTTTCCCGGCGGCCAGAACGGCAACGGCGAGCATCGGCGGCGGCGGGGTGACTGCGCCGGAATCTACCGGTGCCCTTCGGCGTGGCCCAGTCCACTGAGGCCCGGGCGCCGCGGCAGCCGGGCCGGCGGGGCGTCGCTCCGCTCCTGCTCCCGGCGGCGCCGGGCCAGGATCGCGGCGGCGGTGTCGGTGCCGGTGGGGTCCCGGTAGGGCACGCCGGCGCGGCTGGCCAGGTGCTCCCATTCGAACGGCTCCAGAGGGCGCAGGGCGGGATGGGCGGGCACGGCCGTGAAGCTGGCCGCCGTCCCGGCGCTCCAGCGTTCCGGTTCGTCGGCGGGCGGCCGGATCGCCCGCAGCTGCATTCCCAGATCCTGCAGAGTGCGGCGCACCGCAGCTGCGGAGCTGTAGGTGAGCAGCCGGCCATCGGGCCGCAGCAGCCGCACCAGCCGCTCCAGGAACTCCAGGCTCCAGAGCTGGGGGCACCGCGACGGGGAGAAGGCATCCAGCAGCACCAGGTCGCAGCGACCCGCCAGCGTGTCCAGCAGCTCCGGCAGCCGGCGGCGGGCATCACCAAGCCGCAGCCGATCGCCGCCGCTGAGCTCCTCCAGCCGGCCGATCACCGCGGCGGGCCACTGGCCCCGGAAGCCGGCGTCCGCCAGGGCGAGGGCCAGGGGCCGGTGGTCCAGGTCCAGGCCCCACCAGTCCAGTTCCAGGCCGGTGGCGGTGGCGGCGGCGAGCAGGGCGGCGGTGTTGGTGCCGGTGCCGACGGCCACCTCCGCCACCACCAGCTCCCGGCCCGGGGCGAAGCGCTCCAGCGCCGCCGGGACCACGAACTTCTCGTTGGCCTCGCGCAGGGCGCCGGCGGCACTGTGGAAGCCCTCGTCGCAGCCGCGGCTGTAGAGACTGAAGCTGCCGTCGCGCCCCCGCCGGGGCAGCAGCTCGGGCCCCGGGTCCGGCTCTGCCGTCTCAGTGCCGCAGGCGGGCCAGGTCATCCCAGAAGCCGGGGTAGGAGACGGCGGCCGCCTCCGCCCGCCCCAGGCGGGTGTCGCCCCGGGCCACCAGGGAGGCCACCGCCAGGCTCATCGCCACCCGGTGATCCGTCTCGCTGTCCACCTCCGCCCCGTGCAGCGGGGTGGGGCCTTCGATGCTGAGGCCATCGGCGTGCTCCTCGAGCCGGGCCCCCATCGCCGTCAGCTGGCGGGCCATCACCGCCAGGCGGTCGGTCTCCTTCACCCGCAGTTCCGCCGCGCCGCTGATGCGGCTCACCCCTTCGGCGCAGCAGGCCGCCACCGCCAGCACGGGGATCTCATCCACCAGGCGGGGGATCATCGGCTCCTCGATGCGGAAGGCCCGCAGCGGTCCGTGCTGAACGTGCAGATCCCCCACCGGCTCACCGGCCACGTCACGGCTGTTGAGCACGGTGATCCGGGCGCCCATTTCGGCGAGCACATCGAGAATGCCGGTGCGGCTGGTGTTGAGCCCCACGTTCTCGACCGTGAGCTCGGCCCCGGGAGTGATCGCCGCCGCCACCAGCCAGAACGCGGCGGAGCTGATGTCGCCGGGCACCACCACGGTCTGGCCCCGGAGGGTGGGTCCGGGCCGCACGGTGATGAACCGTCCCTCGTCGCCATCCACCTCCAGGTCGGCGCCGAAGGCCCGCAGCATCCGCTCGCTGTGGTCGCGGGTGGGGGCCGGTTCGATCACGGTGGTGGGCCCGTTCGCGGTCAGGGCGGCCAGCAGCAGGGCGCTCTTGACCTGGGCCGAGGCCACCGGCGTGCCGATGACGCTGCCGTGCAGGGTCTGCCCCAGCACCGCCAGGGGGGCCAGGTTGCCGTCCTCGCGCCCCTGGATCCGGGCGCCCATCTGGGCCAGGGGGGCTCCCACCCGGCGCATCGGCCTCGAGCGCAGGGAGGCATCACCGGTGAGCACGAAGTGGCGCCCCGCCCGGCCGGCCAGCAACCCCAGCATCAGCCGCATGGTGGTCCCCGAGTTGCCGCAGTCGAGCACGTCGGCGGGCTCCCGCAGTCCGTCCAGGCCCACCCCCTCGACGGTCACCACCTGGCCGGCGGCGATCGGCGAGACCGTGACGCCCATGGCCCGCAGGCAGGCGGCGGTGCTCAGGGGGTCTTCGGCGGGCAGCAGGCCCTCGATGCGGGTGGTGCCCTCGGCGATGGCCCCGAACAGGAGCGAACGGTGGGAGATCGACTTGTCGCCCGGCACCGTCACGCGGCCCCGCAGGCTGCCGCCGGCGCTCAGCAGCAGGGGCGCCGGCAACGCGGCTGCGCTCGCATCGACGCTCGCAGGGGAGGACAACGGCTCTGGCGCCAACTGGGGCGATCCTATGGATCGGCCGGTTCAGGGCCCACGGCCAGCGCCAGCCGTCAGGGGCGGATGCCGACGGCCCGCAGCCTGGCCGACAGGCTCCAGACCTCCACCACCAGCCGGTGCCAGGGGGTGATCGTCTCCATGGCCAGGCCCATGGGGATGGGGGCGGCGGCCCGCAGGGCCCGCGCCGCCGCCAGGGACCGGCGCGCTTCGTCGAGCCGTACCCGCAGCTGGTGCTGGTCGGCCAGGGACAGCAGCGTCTCCGGGCAGTGGTCGAGCAGCAGCAGGCCGCGATCGAAGGACTCGGCGTAGTCCTGCAGCAGCGGCACCAGGATCTCCTCCAGCAGGGGGCCGGTGGGATCGGGGAGGGAGGGGGCGGGAGCCATCGATCCAGCCTAGGAATCCTCTCCCTGGCCGTTCGGGTGCGGATCACCAGCCTCCGGGGGCCCAAGCGCCGGGCCTGGCCCCAGCGGCGGATCGGGCTCCAGAAGCAGGGACCAGCAGGGATGGAAGGGATGGACCCGGGGCCGGGCGTCGACGGCGCCCGCCAGCGGCAGCCCCAGGTTGGCCCAGCGGAACAGGGACCCCTCCAGGTTGCGCACATCGGTGAAGCCCGCCCGCCGCAGGGATCGGGCCAGCCGGGCGGAGCGGTACCCCACCGAGCAGTAGACGACGATCGCCGTCTGCCGCGCCAGTCCCGCCGCACCCGAGGCGTCCGGCCCCGGAAGCCAGCGGGCGCCTGGCAGGTGGCTGAGGCCGAATTCCTCCAGCCCGCGAGCATCGATCAGCAGCGGCGTGGGACCCTTGCCGGCCAGCTGCTCGGCCAGATCCTCACAACTGATCACGGCCACGTCCGGGAAGCGCCGGCGGATCCCCAGGATCAGCAGGGGCCAGGCCAGCCGGCGCAGGCCCCTGGTGATGGCCCGGCGGCCGGCGGTCGTCCGGGGGAAGGGCATGGAACGATGGGGCCCGCACGGGTCGCCCCATGATCGACGTCGCCGTCTGGGATGGCCTGCTGCGCCGCCATGTGGATGGGGAGGGCCGGGTGGACTACGCCGCCTGGCAACGGCAGGGCGCGGACGAACTGGAGGGCTGGCTGGCAGCGCAATGTCCTTTCGATCCGGATCCCGGCACCGGGCCCGAGGCGTTCGCCCTCTGGATCAACCTCTACAACGCCCTGGTGATCCGCCAGGTGCTGGCCCGCTTGCCGCTGGCCTCGATCCGCCCGAGCGTCGCCGGGGTACCCAACTGGCCGGCGTTCCTGGCCTTCTTCTCCCGGCCGGTGATCAGCCTGCAGGGGCAGTCCCTGAGCCTTGATCGGATCGAGCACGGCCTGCTGCGGCCCCGCTTCGGTGACCCCCGCCTCCATTTCGCCCTGGTCTGCGCCGCCAGGGGCTGCCCCCTGCTGCGGCCGGAGGCCTACCGCCCCGAGCGGATCGAAGAGCAGCTGGTAGAGGACGCCGGCCGGTTCCTGCGGAACCCCCTGAAGCTGCGCTTCGATCCCGCCCGCCGCACCCTGCACTGCAGCCGGATCTTCCAGTGGTATCGCCGGGACTTCCTGGAGGTGGCCCCTTCGCTCGCCGCCTACGTGGGCCGCCACCGGCCGGACCTGGATCTGCCGGCTGACGCCCGCATCGCCTGGCTCCCCTACGACTGGGCCCTCAACGGCTGAGCGCCAGTCAGCGGCCGTCAGACGCTGAGCCTCAATCCCGGATCTCGCCGTACAAGCGCTTCAGCCGCGCTGCCGGCACCCCCAGGCCCCAGAGCAGGCCGATCGCCAGGTAGATGCCGGTGGCCTTCCAGGAGCCCCAGCGCGCCACCCGTCGATCGGAGGTCTCCACCACCCGGTTGAGCTGCCGGATGCGGCCCAGCCGGCCCAGCCGGGTGCAGAGATCGGCGTCCTCCATGATCGGCAGGCGCTCGTCGAAGCCGCCGCAGCGCACGAAGTCGCTGCGGCGGCAGAACATCGCCTGGTCGCCGAACAGGACCCGGAAGCCGTTCAGCAGATAGCGGTGGGGCCGGAACAGCAGGGCCGCGTAGTGGGTCTTGAGGGCGTTGTGCAGGCTCACGCCCCAGCGGGTGCGGTCGGCACCCCGCATCAGGGCCAGGAAGCCGCCGCCGCTGATGGTCGGGTCGGCCAGGGTGGCGCCTACCAGCTGCACCAGATCCGAGGGGACCAGGGTGTCGGCATGGAGAAAGCAGAGAATCTCGCCGCTGGCCGCCGCGGCCCCCCGGTTCATCTGCGCCGCCCGTCCCGGCCGTGGCGAACGGATCACGCGGCAGCCGTGCACGTGGGCCCTGGCCAGGGTGGCGTCGGTGCTGCCGCCATCCACCACGATCACTTCGGCGGCCGCCGGATCGAGGATCTCCAGCTGCTGCAGGGTGCGCCCAAGATGGCTGGCTTCGTTGAGGGTCGGGATAATGATCGATACCGACCTTGCCGTCACCTTGCTGCGCAACAATCTTGCATTCTACGATCAGCAGGCGGCCTGCTGGTGGGAGGCGTCGGCGACGATCTTTCCCCTCAGCCAACTCAATCCGCTTCGCTTTCTCTTCTTCGATCAGTTCGTTTCCCACTGGGGGAATCTGCGGGTTCTGGATGTGGGTTGCGGCGGCGGCTACACCTGCGAATTCCTGGCCCGTCGGGGCGCCCTTGTCACGGGCATCGACCGCTCCGCCCCCTGCATCGCGGCGGCCCGCCACCATGCGGCCACCTCGGGTCTGGAGATCGCCTATCAGGTGGGTATCGCCGAGGAGCTCCCCTTCGCCGCCGGCAGCTTTGATGTGGTGGTCTGCGTCGATGTGCTGGAGCATGTGGATCGGCCCGAGGCCGTGATCGCCGAGATCGCCAGGGTGCTCACCCCTGGAGGAACGGTCTGCTTCGACACCATCAACCGCACGTTCCGCTCGCGGCTGATCATGATCTGGCTGCTGGAGACGCTGCTGCGGCTGATTCCTGCCGGCGTCCACGACTGGCGGCGGTTCGTGCCCCCGTCGGAGCTGCGGCGCTGGCTGGAGGCCAGCGGCTTCAGCGCCATCACGATCCGGGGCATGGACCTGTTCGGCCGGGGTCCGCTGCGCACCCTCGGCCGGTTGATCCACTACCGCCGCACCGGCGGTTTCCAGGTGGGCTTCGACCGGGATCTGGCCGTGATGTTCATCGGTGTGGCCGACCTCAGCCCAGCAGCAGGCCCCCCGATTCACTGAAGGCGGCCCGGGCACTGCGCAGGTCGAACAGCAGGTCCTCCAGGGTGAGCTGGTCCAGTTCCCGCTCCAGGGCCTGCAGCAGGCGGCGGTTGAGCACCCGCGTCACCCGGTCGCTGGGGCGGGGGTCCTCCTCGCCATCTCCCAGGGCGATCAGGCTGCCGGCCGGGGCCTCCACCGCCGCCAGGATCGCCGCCAGGGGCACCTCCGCGGGCGGACGCCGCAGCCGATAGCCCCCCTGCCGGCCCCGGCGGGCCTCCACCAGGGCGGCCCGGCGCAGTTTGAGCATCAGCTGCTCCAGCATCGGACCGGGCAGGTCCTGGGCCTCGGCCAGGGCGCTCACCGACTGCCAGCGCGGTGGGTCCAGGGCCAGCTCCAGGAGGGCCTTGAGGGCGTAGATGCCGCTGCGGCGCAGCATCAGCGGCCGGCCGCGAGGCGCTCCAGCACGTGCTCCAGGGTGTAGCCGAACAGGGCGGGATCGGGCTCGCCCTGGCCCAGATCATCGAGGCCCAGCTCGCTCCAGCGGCGATCCACCCTGGCCTCCAGGGCAGCGTCCCTGCCCAGGGCCTGGCCCCAGTCGTGCCGTTTCTCCGGACCGATCTTTGTGGTGGCATCGATGGCGAGCCGGCCGCCCAGCCCCAGCCGCTCGCTGGCGAAGTCAAGCGAGTCGAACGGGGTGTCCTCCAGCACGAACAGGTCCCGCTGGGGATCCACCTGGGCGCTGATCGCCCAGATCACCTGGCGCGGGTCGCGGATCGCGATCGTCTTGTCGACCACCACCACGAACTTGGTGTAGGTGAACTGGGGCAGGGCGCTCCAGAAGGCCATGGCCGCCCGCTTGGCCTGGCCCGGATAGGCCTTGTCGATGGCGATCACGGCCAGCTTGTAGCTGAGGCCCTCCATCGGCAGGAAGAAATCGACGATCTCCGGGATCTGCTGGCGCAGGATCGGGGTGTAGATCCGGTTCAGGGCGATCGCCAGCATCGCCTCCTCCTTCGGCGGGCGGCCGCTGAAGGTGGTCAGGAAGATGGGGTCACGGCGCTGGGTGACGCAGTGGAAGCGCACCAGGGGCGAGTCCTCCTCGCCGCCGTAGAAGCCCATGTGGTCGCCGCAGGGGCCGTCCGGGAGCACCTCCCCGGGCGTGATCGTGCCCTCCAGCACCACCTCGCTGTGGGACGGCACCTCCAGATCGAGGGTCTTGCAGCGGGCCAGTCGCACCCCCTCACCGGCATAGAGGCCGGCGAACAGCCATTCGCTCAGCTGCACCGGAATCGGCGTCGCCGCCGCCATCACCAGCAGGGGATGGACGCCGATGGCCACCGCCACCTCGAGCTTGCGGCCCAGGGCCGCCGCCTTGCGCAGGTGCCGGGCCCCGCCCCGCACGCTCAGCCAGTGGACGGTGGCGCTGTTGATCGACTGGCGCTGCAGCCGGTAGACGCCGACGTTGGGGACCCCGGTCTCCGGGTCCTTGGTGATCACCAGCCCGAGGGTGATCACCCCGCCGGCATCCCCCGGCCAGGGGCGCAGCAGGGGCAACTGCTCGAGGTTCACCTGCTCGTCCCGCAGCACCTGCTGGTGGCAGGGGGGGGTGAGGTCCAGGTCGGGCCGGGCCCGCACCAGGTCCCAGAACACCCCGCCGAATTTCATCACCTCCTTGAGGCCCTTGGGGGGCCGGGGCTGCTGCAGCAGGGCCAGCTTCTCGCCGAGGGCCTCGAGCTCCTCGGGACGCTCCATGCCCATGCTCCAGAGCACCCGTTCCACGGTGCCCATCAGGTTCACCGCCACCGGCATGGGGGAACCGATGACGTTCTCGAACAGAAGGGCCGGCCCACCCATGGCCAGCACCCGGTCGGCGATCGCCGCCAGTTCCAGGTCCGGATCCACCGGCGCCGTGATGCGCCGCAGCTGGCCGCGCCTCTCGAGCAGGCCCATGAAATCACGCAGATTGCGCTGCCGCCCCACGGCTTTGCCGATCCCGTCTGCCACCACCCCCGCCACGTCGTCCTGCGCCGTCGAGCTGCTGCCTACTGTGACGCACCCCCGTGACGATCGCGTTCCGTGCTGCTCTCCTATTTCCACACCTCCGAAGCGGTTCCCCCCCTGCTGCCCCCCGAAGAGGACGGCCCGGACGCCGCCGTGGTCATCGACGTGCTGCGGGCCACCACCACGATCGCCTGGGCCCTGGAGAACGGGGCCGAGGCGATCCAGGCCTTCGCCGACCTCGACAGCCTCGAAGCTGCCGCCGCCGGCTGGCCGGCCGCCCGGCGACTCCGGGCCGGCGAGCGCGGCGGCAAGCGCGTGGAGGGCTACGACCTGGGCAACTCCCCCCTGGCGGTGACCCGGGAGCGGGTGGAGAGCAAGCGCATCTTCCTCAGCACCACCAATGGCACCCGTTCCCTCGACCGGGTCCGGGACGTGCCCCTGCTGCTCACCGCCTGCCTGCCCAACCGCACCGCCGTGGCCCGGCGGCTAATCGAGCGCCAGGCTTTGCGGGTCTGGATCGTGGGCAGCGGCTGGGAAGGGGATTACTCCCTCGAGGACAGCCTGGCGGCGGGGGCGGTGGCCTCGGCGGCCATCGAGCAGGCGGTGGCGCCCCACATGGGGGTCCGCTGCGCCAACGACGAGATGCTGGCCGCCCTCGCCCTCTGGCAGCAGTGGCGCCATGACACCGAGACCTGCCTGCGCAGTGCCAGCCATGGCCAGCGCCTGATCGGGCTGGGCAACCACGACGCCGACTTCGCCTGCTGCGCCGCCGTCGACAGCCTCGAGATCGTGCCGATCCAGGCTGAACCCGGGGTGCTGAGGGCCAGCTGAACCTCTCCTTGCCCCCCTTGGCGGGTCCCTTACGATTCGCCGGTCTTGGAGCGGTCCGGCGGTGAGCAGTTTTCTGGCGGCGGCCCTGCAACTCACCAGCACGCCGGACCCGGACGTCAATTTCTCGGCGGCCGAGGAGCTGATCGAACTGGCCGCCCGCCGCGGCGCCGACCTGGTCGGCCTGCCGGAGAACTTCGCCTTCATGGGCGATGACGCCCGCCGCCTGGAGCTGGCGCCGATCCTGGCCGAGCGCTGCAGCCGCTTCCTGGTCACGATGGCGCGCCGCTACCAGGTCACCCTGCTGGGGGGAGGCTTCCCGGTGCCGGCCGGCGAGGGCCAGACCTTCAACCGCGCCGAGCTGGTGGGCCGGGAGGGCCAGCTGCTGGCCCGCTACGACAAGATCCACCTCTTCGATGTGGACCTGCCGGACGGGATCACCTACCGGGAGTCGGCCACGGTGCAGCCCGGCCACGAGCCGCCGCCGGTCGTCGACGTGCCGGGCCTGTGCCGGGTCGGCCTCTCGATCTGTTACGACGTGCGCTTCCCGGAGCTCTACCGCCAGCTGGCCGGTTCCGGGGCCCAGCTGCTGATGATCCCGGCGGCCTTCACCGCCTACACCGGCAAGGACCACTGGCAGGTGCTGCTCCAGGCCCGGGCCATCGAGAACACCGCCTACGTGCTCGCCCCCGCCCAGACGGGCCTCCACTACGGCCGCCGCCAGACCCACGGCCATGCCCTGGTGATCGACCCCTGGGGCACGGTGATGGCGGATGCCGGCGTGGAGCCGGGCCTGGCGATGGCCCCGGTCGACATGGCCCACGAGGCCAGGGTCCGTGCCCAGATGCCGAGCCTCCAGCACCGCCATCCGGCGTTGTTCTGAGGGGTGATGGGAGTGCGTGCGGCGCGATTCGCCTGGTTGCTGACCCTGCCCCTGGTGCTCGGGGCCCTTCCCGCCAGGGCAGCGAGTGCCCTGTCGGCCTGGCGCCTCAGCCGGGAGGGGGTGCTGGAGCTGCGCACCTCCCCGGGGGTGCGGCTGCAGGCCTTTTACGAGGAGGGCTCCGGTGTCACCGGGCCCCGGGTGTGGGTGGATCTGCCGGGTGCCCCCCAGCGCAGCCGCTCGGTCCCCGTCGGCGGTCTGGTGCGGGAGGTGCGCATCGGCCGGCCCGATCCCGGAACCACCCGGCTGGTGCTGGAATTCAGGCCCGGCACCCGCCTCGATCCGCGCCAGCTGCGCCTGGTGGGCACATCCCGCGACCGCTGGCGCCTCTCCCTCACCGGCCTGCCCCTGAGCGGCTTCACCCGCAACGTCGGCGAGGGGGACATGGAGGCGCCCACCTCCAGCTGGACCGCCTCCCGCCCCTCCGGCTTCGGCAGCAGCGGCCGGGTCACCTCCGGCCGGCCCATCTCCGCCGACGGGTTGCCGGTGGTGCCCCGGGGTCGCTTCCGGGTGGTGATCGACCCCGGCCACGGTGGTCCCGATCCGGGGGCCGTGGGGATCGGCGGGCTGCGGGAGACCGATGTGGTGCTCGATGTGAGCCTGCAGGTGGCCCAGCTGCTCCAGGCCCGGGGAGTGCAGGTGCTCCTGACCCGCACGTCGGAAGTGGACGTCGACCTGCCGCCACGGGTGTCCCTGGCCAACAGCAGCAATGCAGACGTCTTCGTCAGCATCCATGCCAACGCCCTGAGCATGGCCCGCCCGGATGTGAACGGCGTGGAAACGTTTTACTTCCAGTCGGGCAGCTCCCTCAGGCTGGCCCAGGCGATCCAGTCCCGGATCATGGCGATCTCACCGGGCACGCCCGACCGCGGCGCCCGACCGGGCCGCTTCTTCGTGATCCGCCGCACGGTGATGCCGGCGGTGCTCACCGAGATGGGCTTCGTCACCGGACAGGTCGACGCCCCGCGCCTGGCCGATCCCGGCTTCCGCCGCCGTCTGGCGGTGGCGATCAGCGCCGGCATCCTCGACTTTCTCCAGGGGGCCTCTTGAGCCTCCTCGTCGGCCTGTTCGACAGTGGCCTGGGGGGCCTCACGGTGCTGCGCCAGGTCCATGCCCTCTACCCCCACTCCCCCTGCCTCTACCTGGGCGACACGGCCCGGGTCCCCTACGGGCAGCGCTCGAAGGAGGAGATCCGCGCGATCGCCTCGGAGGTGGTGCACTGGCTGCGGCTCCAGGGGGTGGGGGTGCTGGTGATGGCCTGCAACACCTCCAACGCCCTGGCCCTCGACGTGGCGGTGGCGGAAGCGGGCGTGCCGGTGGTGGGGCTGATCGACAGCCTGGCCAGCGAGCTGACCAGCGATCACGTCGGGGTGCTGGCCACCCCGGCCACCGCCGCCAGCGGTGCCTACCGGCGCTCGATCCAGGCCTGCCGCCCCTCGGCCCGGGTGCTGGAGGTGGGCTGCCCCGCCTTCGTGCCCCTGATCGAGGCGGGCGACCTGCAGGCTCCGGAGCTGCGGGAGGCCGCCGCCGGCTACCTGGCCCCGCTGCTGGCGGCGAACGTGGACACGATCGTGCTGGGCTGCACCCATTACCCGCTGCTGCGGGCGCTGCTGGCCGAGCTGCTGCCCCCCGACGTGCAGCTGGTGGACCCGGCCCTGGCGGCCGCCCAGCGCCTCGGACCGCTGCTGGCCAGCCTGGGGGATTCCCCCGAGGTGGACCAGGCGGGGGAGTCGGTGCGGCCGCCCCTGCAGCGCACCCGTTTCTGTGTCACCGGCCCCGCCGACGCCTTTGCCAGCGCAGCCGCCGCCTGGCTGGGCAGCCGGCCCGCGGTGCGCAGCGTCAGCCTCCAGTCGCCCACCCGCGCCTATTGAGGCACGGCCCCTAGGATCCTTTCATCGTGGAGGTGACGTGGCGACGGTTGCAGAGTTGCTCCAGCCGGTGGAGTCCGACCTCGATGCCCTGCTGGCCGACCTGCGCAGCCTGATCGGCGCCGGCCATCCGATTCTGCAGGCGGCCGCCGAGCACCTGTTCGCGGCCGGCGGCAAGCGGCTGCGGCCGGGCATCGTGCTGCTCCTGTCGCGGGCCATCGCTCCCGACGGTGGCCTCAGCCCCCGCCACCGGCGGCTGGCGGAGATCACCGAGATGATCCACACCGCCTCCCTCGTCCACGACGACGTCGTCGACGGGGCCGCCACCCGCCGGGGGGTGGCCACGGTGCACAGCCGCTTCAATCACCGCGTGGCGGTGCTGGCCGGTGATTTTCTCTTCGCCCAGGCCAGCTGGCACCTCGCCAACCTCGACGACCTCGATGTCGTCAAGCTGCTCTCGCGCGTGATCATGGACCTCGCCGATGGTGAGGTGCGCCAGGGCCTGTTCCGCTACGACACGGGCCAGAGCTTCGAGACCTACCTCGAAAAGAGCTACTGCAAGACCGCCTCCCTGATTGCCAACAGCGCCCGGGCGGCCGGGGTGCTCACCGGTCTGAGCGAGCCGCGCCTTGATGCCCTCTACCGCTTCGGGCGCCAGCTGGGCCTGGCCTTCCAGGTGGTCGACGACATTCTCGATTTCACCGCCAGCGACCAGCAGCTCGGCAAGCCCGCCGCCAGCGACCTGGCCTCCGGCTACCTCACCGCTCCGGTGCTCTACGCCCTCGAGGAGCGGCCCGCCCTGGCGGGACTGATCGAGCGCGAATTCTGTGAGGCCGGCGACCTCGACCAGGCCCTGGCAATGGTGCGCGGCTGCGAGGCCATCGGCCGCTCCCGGGCCCTGGCCGAGGGCTTCGCCCGGGAGGCCCACGAGGCGATCGAGTGGCTGCCCCCCTCCGAGCCCCGCAGTGCCTTGCGGGCCCTGCCGGAATTCGTCCTCAGCCGCCTCTTCTGATCCGGCTCTAGGGATCCAGCCGGACCTCCTCCAGGGAGTTCAGGCAGATGACCCCCTCGGGATAGGCCCGGCAGCTCACTCCCGGCGGCGGCAGCACGTGCACCCGGCAGCCGGCCCCCAGGGCGGCGGCCACACCGGCGCTGGAGTCCTCGAACGCCCAGCAGGCGGTCGGTGCCACACCGAGGCGCCGGGCCGCCAGCAGGAAGGCATCCGGGGCGGGCTTGCCGTCCCCCAGCTCCGGATCGTCGCCATGGACCCTGACATCGATCAGGGCCATCCAGGGGTGGGGGGCCACCTTGATCGCCACCGCCGGGCGGGCACTGCTGGTGGCCAGCGCCATCGGGATGCCCAGGGCCCGGCAGCGCCGCACCAGGGCCTCGGCACCGGGCATGGCCGGGGCGGAGGCCAGCAGGGCCTCGGCGATGGGCTGGCGCACCGCCAGCAGCTCCTCCTCGCTCAGGCGGGGCCCGCCCGCGGCGGTGATCCACTGGCGCACCTGGCCGGCGCAGTCGCGGCGTCGGCGGCCGCGCAGGCTGAGCAGTTCGCCGTCATCGAGGGGGCGACCGAAGCGGCTGGCCGCCGCCTGCCAGGCCTGGGCATGGGCGGGCTCGGTGTCCAGCAGCAGACCGTCGAGATCGAACAGGCAGGCGGCGGGTCGCTGGGGCATCCCACCAGCCTGCATCAGGACGGATCGGTCTCGGGGTAGCGATCCTCCAGGGCGGTCTCCAGGGTGGTGAGCAGCAGCACCAGGGCGGCCCGCTCATCGAGTTCGCTGCCGCTCACCTCGCTGATCCAGCGCTGGCAGAGCCCCTCGATCTGCTGGAACAGGGCCGTGCCGCCCCGCAGCAGGGTCATCACCTTCTCGACGTTGTCCTCATCGATGTCCGGCGGCAGCCCCACCACGTAGCGGCGACCGTCGTCCCCCACGTAGGTGAGGTTGCCGTCGGCGTCGAGCGTCGGGCCGGCATGGGGCGTGATCGGCTGCTCCTCCATGGCCTTCCGCTCCAGTCCCGTGGGGTCGTTCCCTGGCTAACGCCGCCGGCCGATCTTGCCAAGCAGGGATGAGCAGCCCTGATCGCCCGGCCGGGCGCTGCGGGTCGGGCCGCTTTCAGCGGTTCAGACGCTGCATCCGCCAGGTGACGAAGGTGCCGATCGGGCTCCAGAGCAGGAACGGCACCAGCAGCAGCGCGGCAGTCGGCGAAACGGCCAGCGTCGCCAGGGTCAGGGCCAGCCCCCAGATCCAGCCGGCCAGGCCCGCCGCCGTTCCCCAGGCCAGTCGGCGCGTGCGGCAGATCAGCAGCGTGTAGCCCTGCACCAGGACGAGCAGCACCAGGTAGCCGGCCATGGCCAGCGGCGCCGCCGCCCCCCCGGCCCACCAGCGCAGCAGGGCCGAGGCATAGAAGCACACGTAGATCAGCGACCAGATCACCGGGATCCAGCGCTCGAAGGTGAGCCAGCGGGGGCGCCGCAGCCGCAGGAACCAGGCGAACTGCTGGCGGCTCGGGGTGAGGACGGCGATCACCAGGCCCATCACCAGCAGGATCGTCAACCAGGCGGGCATGGGAGGGGGGTCGGAGTCCTCCAGCGTGGCCCGGCTGCGGTTGAATGCACCATGCCCCAGCCTGCCCGGCAGGCCTCGCCATGACCCAGGACTCCTCGCCCACCATCGAGTCGGTGCTCCAGGAAGAGCGGCAGTTCGCCCCGCCGCCGGCGCTGGCCGCCGAGGCCCGCATCGGTTCGATGGCGGCCTACCAGGCCCTGGCGGCGCACGCCCAGGCCGATCCGGACGGCTTCTGGGGCGAGGCGGCCCGCCGGGAGCTGCACTGGTTCGAGCCCTTCGACACGGTGCTCGACTGGAGCAACCCCCCGTTCGCCCGCTGGTTCGAGGGGGGCACAACGAATCTTTCCTACAACTGCCTGGATCGCCATCTGGCCGGCCCCCGCGCCGACAAGACGGCCCTGATCTGGGAGGGGGAGCCGGGTGATGTGCGCACCTTCACCTACCGCGAGCTGCACGCCGAGGTCTGCCGCGCCGCCAACGCCCTCAAGGCCCTCGGCGTCGGCAAGGGCGACCTGGTGGCCCTCTACATGCCGATGGTGCCGGAGGCGGCCATCGCCATGCTGGCCTGCGCCCGCATCGGTGCCCCCCACTCGGTGGTGTTCGGTGGTTTCTCGGCCGAGGCCCTGCGCGATCGCCTGATCGACGGGCAGGTGAAGCTGGTGATCACCGCCGACGGCGGCTTCCGCAAGGACAAGGCCGTGGCGCTCAAGCCCGCCGTGGACCAGGCCCTGGCGGAGGGGTGTCCCAGCGTCGAGCATGTGCTGGTGGTGCGGCGCACCGGCGAGGCCACCGGCTTCGAGGCCGGCCGCGATGTCTGGTGGCACGAGCTGGTGGACGGCCAGAGCGCCGACTGCCCGGCCGAGCCCATGGCCAGCGAGGACCGGCTGTTCGTGCTCTACACCTCCGGTTCCACCGGCAAGCCCAAGGGGGTGGTGCATACCACCGCCGGCTACAACCTCTGGGCCCACCTCACCTTCCAGTGGATCTTCGACATCCGTGAGGACGACATCCACTGGTGCACCGCCGATGTGGGCTGGATCACGGGCCACAGCTACATCGTCTACGGGCCCCTCTCCAACGGCGCCACCACGCTGATGTACGAGGGCGCGCCGCGCCCCTCCAAGCCCGGGGCCTTCTGGGAGGTGATCCAGAAACACAGGGTGACGATCTTCTACACCGCCCCCACCGCCATCCGGGCCTTCATGAAGAGCGGCCGCGCGGTGCCCGACCAGTACGACATGGGCAGCCTTCGGATCCTCGGCACCGTCGGTGAGCCGATCAATCCCGAGGCCTGGATGTGGTACCGGGATGTGATCGGTGGCGACCGTTGCCCCGTGGTGGACACCTGGTGGCAGACGGAGACTGGTGGGGTGATGATCAGCCCCCTGCCCGGGGCCACCCCCACCAAGCCCGGTTCCGCCACCCTGCCCCTGCCCGGCATTGCCGCCGACGTGGTGGATCTTGAGGGCAACAGCGTGCCGGCGGGGCAGGGGGGCTACCTGGCGGTGCGGCGGCCCTGGCCCGGGATGATGCGCACCGTCCACGGCGACCCGGAGCGTTTCCGGCGCAGCTACTGGGAGCACATCCGCCCCGCCGACGGCAGCTGGCTCTACTTCGCGGGCGACGGCGCCCGCCGCGATGCGGATGGCTACTTCTGGGTGATGGGCCGGGTCGATGACGTGATCAACGTCTCCGGCCACCGGCTGGGCACGATGGAGATCGAATCGGCCCTGGTGAGCCACCCCTCGGTGGCGGAGGCGGCGGTGGTGGGCCGGCCCGACGAACTCAAGGGGGAAGGCATCGTCGCCTTCGTGACCCTCGATGTGGGTGTTGAGGGCGATGCGGCCCTGGAGGCCGAGCTGCGCCGCCACGTGGGGCTGGAGATCGGTCCGATCGCCCGGCCGGACGTGATCCGCTTCACCGATGCCCTGCCCAAGACCCGCAGCGGCAAGATCATGCGGCGCATCCTGCGCTCCCTGGCGGCGGGGGAGGACGTCAGCGGCGACACCTCCACCCTGGAGGACCGCTCGGTGCTCGATGCCCTGAGGGTGTGAGGGCGGTGACCTGGCCGTATGGCCTCAGGCAGCCCCGGACCAGGCGCTGATCTGCTCGGCCAGCCGCTCCATCCCCCGCTGGCGGGCCGGATCATCGGCCCAGTCCCCCAGGAACTGTTTGCGCAGGCCGCCGCTGGCAGGAGTGAGGTGATCGCCGGGGAGTTCCAGCAGGGTGGAGGCATCGCCGGCCCTGGCCTGCAGCACGTCGATGAGCCGGCCGCTCTGGTCGATCGTGTCGCGGCTGAAGCGCACCACCAGGTTGCGGGGCTGGCGGTAGCTGCTGCCGATCTGGAGCAGGGTGTCCTCGGGGGAGGGGCTGAATTCGCTGCGGAAGCGGAACTGCTGGCCCAGCTCGGCCAGGAAGGGGATCGATTTCTCGGCCGAGAAGTTGTTGAAACTGAGCGCCACCAGACCCTCACAGCGGCGGCCGCCGTCGGGGGCGAGCAGGTGCAGCTTGCAGCCCAGGCTGTGGCCCAGCCGGATCAGGGGGGAGGCGGCCCCGTCGGGGGCCAGCGGCTCCAGCTCCCGTTCCCGCTGCTGGCGGAACAGCCGCCAGGCGGCGTTCGCATGGGCCTGGTGGTCGAAGCCAGGCACGTAGCTCCAGGCGTGGATCCGCCAGCCCCGGGCGGCCAGGGCCTCAAGAAGACGCCGGTAGCTCAGCTGGGGGGTGGCGGCCAGGTAGCTGCCGCCGATGAACTCCAGCAGCCCGCGGGGCCTGGCCGTGGGTTCAAGCGTCCAGAGCTCCCCCTGCTGTCGCCATGCCGTCATCGTCCTCTTCCCCCGTGCTGGATCGCGAGCGGGGTCAGGAGGCCTGGAGGCCGCGCAGGGCGTCAAGGGCCTCGCGCCGGTGGGCCGGCCCGTCCAGCAGGTTGTTGAACACGTGGCGGATCACCCCCGTCCCGTCGATGACGTAGGTGACCCGGCCGGGCAGCAGCCCGAGCACGCTGGGCACACCGAAGGTCTTGCGCAGCCGGTTGCCCCCATCCACCAGCAGCGGGAAGGGCAGCCGGTGGCGGTTGGCGAAGCGCCGGTGGCTGGCGGCATCGTCGCCGCTGACGCCCCACACCTCGGCCCCGAGGGCCTGCAGGTCGGCGTGGCTGTCGCGGAAGGCGCAGGCCTCCATGGTGCAGCCGGGGGTGTCGTCCTTGGGATAGAAAAACAGCACCAGGGCCTTGCCCTCCAGCCGGTCGCTGCGGCGTTCGATGCCCTCCTGGTCGGGGAGGGCGATCAGGGGGGCGGTGTCGCCGGGGGCGAGGGCTGGGGCCACGGAGCGGGGGACGCAGGCAGGATCCGCCAACCCTAGGAAGCCGGCACCGGCGAGGACGGCCACGGGGTCGGGGGCCGGTGGCGGGCACGGAGTTCAGGGGGATGGGGGCGATGGGACCTTGCCCGGCTTGCGACCATGGACCAGCGAGCGCATGACGCCGATGCAGGAGCAACCCGGTCTCTGGCAGCAGAACGACCTGCTGGGCCTGGCCGCCCCGGAGTCCGCGGCTGCCCCTGCGCCCGCGGCTGCCTCAGCGCCCGCGGCTGCCTCGACGCCGCCCCCCGCGCCACCGCCAGACTCATCGGCCCCATCGGCTTCCCAGGCCCCCCAGGCCCCCCAGACCCCCATCGAACCGCCTCGCCCGGTGCCCATCTCCCTTCCCGCCTGCGCCGGACGTCCCCAGCGGGCCCTCCCCCGGGGGCCCGAGACCCTGCTGATCCTGGACACGGAGACCACCGGTCTCTCCACCCTCCAGGGGCAGTGCATCGAAGTGGGGGCGATCCTCTTCCACGTGCCCCACAGGGCCGTGCTCTCCCAGGTGTCGTTCCTGCTGCCCTGCCCGGCCAATGCCGCCGAGGCCATCAACGGCATTCCCGCCGCCGTGACCCGGCTGGAGCAACCCCGCCAGGAGGCCCTGGCCTGTTTCCTGGCCATGGTGGCCGCCTGTGACGCCCTGGTGGCCCACAACGCCGCCTTCGATCGCCAGTGGTTCGGCCTGGGGCCCCTGCCGCTCCTGGACCGCCCCTGGATCTGCTCGATGGAGGACATCCGCTGGCCGGCCGAGCGACAGCTGCGCAGTGCCCCCTCGGTCCGCGATCTGGCCCTGGCCTACGGGGTGCCGGTCTGGGCCGCCCACCGGGCCCTCACCGACTGCATCTACCTGGCCCAGGTGTTCGAGCGCTGCGGCGATCTGGAGGCGCTGCTGCTGGCCGCCCTGGAGCCCCGCAGCCTCTACCGGGCGGACCTTCCCTACGCCGAGCGTCACCGGGCCAGGGAGGCCGGTTTCCGCTGGAACGAGGCGGTGCCGCGGGCCTGGAGCCGCCGGTTGAGCCGGCGCGAAGCGGAGGCGCTTCCCTTCCCCGTCCAGCTGGTGGCGGATCCGATCGCCGCCGAGGGGCTGGCCCACAGCGCCTGAGGCCGGCGGCCGTTGGGCCCGGAATCTTCCGTTTTTGTTTCGATGCTTGAAGCAGAACCGGGGATCCTGGGCGCTCCAGCCCAGCCTCCCCACCCTTGGGGTGTTCTTCGGCGTCGGAGTCATGGTCACCCGGCCGCCGATCGGCTCCGTGGATGGCGCTGACCCCGCCCAGCAGAGTGTGCGCCGCTGGCAGACGGCCCGCACCTGGGCCCGGCTGATCCGGGAGGCGGAAGCCCTCTGGCGGGTCGATGTGCGGGCCCTGCGGCGGCTGGCCTCCCAGGAGCTGTTCCAGCTGGTCCAGGAGGTGCCCCCCCGGCTGCGGCGGCGGGTCAACCTCTGGCTGGTCCGCTTCAACGTGCTCACCCGCCTGCGCTGAGGCCCGGCGAGGCCCCGGGACACTGGAGATGGGCAAAAAAAATCAGCTGACAGGATCAGCTGACGGGAAGGAAAACCACCGGTGTTCGCGGGAGGCGAACGTTCGGCGGACCGGCTGAATCGGAGCGGCGGGATTTGAACCCACGACCCCCACTACCCCAAAGTGGTGCGCTACCAAGCTGCGCTACGCCCCGGCGGAATGAAGCTATCACAGCGTCCTGGGGGTGCCGCGCCGCCTGGAGAGCCGTCGCATCAGGCGATTCGTGAGCCGCTGGCGACCCATGGTGGTGTACCCCCGCAGGCGCTCGCGACGGGCCAGCAGCCGCAGTTCCGCCAGCCCCATGGAGGCCAGCTGCAGCTCCGGCAGCCGCTGCCAGGCCATCGACGGCAGGGGCAGCTCGGAGCCTTCACGCCCCTCCGGGAAGCCCTTCAGAGCCCCACCGGCCATCCACTCGGGCACAAGGACGAACAGCACCGCCAGCAGGCCGTACAGCTCCACCAGCCCCCTGGGCAGCGGATGCAACTGGCGCTTCGGCTGCTCCTGCTCCTCGGCGGGGTCTCTCACGAAAGGAAGGCTGGCGCCGGGGCTCCCGGCAGCAGGGCACTGGGCCCCCCCTGGCGCCACTGCAGCGGAGGCTCGCCGGAGGGGTTCAGGCGCACGGTCCAGAAGGCCAGGGCGAAACAGATCCCCACCGCGGCGATCAGGGCGACGATCACGACCCGATCGGAGAGGGGCTTCATACCTGTTCGCTGCGCACGCAGACCCGTTTGGTGGGCAGCTGCTCGAGGGTGAGTTCATCGCCCCGCAGGATCACCCGCAGGGACTCGTTCTGATAGCGCAGGCCCGGCGCATCGGAGGCCTCCCGGAACAGGGTGGCGCGGGTGCGGCCGGCGATCAGGGACGCCTGGGAAGCGTTGCGCTCCAGCACCACCGAGAAGCGGTCACCGCAGAGGAACCGTTCGCGGATGTCGTAGTTCTCCCACCACGGGGACTGCATCGCCAGCAGCGGCAGGAGTCCGAGCGCGAGCAGCGGGGGGGCGGCCATGGCGGAACCGGTCAGGCGAGGGCGATCGGCGCATTGTCGCCGCGAAGGACGCAATGGGGGATGGCCCAGTCATAGCTTTCCCACACGCGGGCGGGAAGGAGGTAGGTGGCACCGGGGACGTCGCCCAGGGGAATGCCGGTGGGCTGGGCGGAGCAGTAGGGGCGGCTGCCGGGCTTGGCCAGGTACTGCTGGTGGTACGGCTCGGCGAAGTGGAACCGCTGGCCGCTGGCGATCTCCGTGGTGATGGTGCCCCCGCCGGCGGCGTCGAGGGCGGCCTGGTAAGCACCGCGGCTGGCTTCGGCCAGGGCGAGCAGGGCCGGGTCGTCGACGTAGATGGCCGAGCGGTACTGGCTGCCCCGATCGTTGCCCTGGCGGTTGCCCTGGGTGGGGTCGTGGCACTCCCAGAACAGCTTCAGCAGGTCGGCGAAGGAGACCCGGGAGGTGTCCCAGACCACCCGCACCACCTCGGCGTGGCCGCTGCGGCCGCTGCAGACCTGCTCGTAGGTGGGGGAGGCGAGCTGGCCGCCCGCGTATCCCACGGCGGTGGTGATCACCCCGGGAAGCCGCCAGAAGCCCTTTTCCGCCCCCCAGAAACAGCCGCAGCCGAACTGGGCCTCCGCCTGCCCCGCCGCCGGCGGGGCCATCAGGGGGGTTCCGAGAACCGCATGCAGGCTGCTGCTGCCGGCTGGGCTGGTGTCGCTCGCAGGGCTGCTGAAGAGGCCGAACAAGGGGTTTGGTGTCAGGGAAACCAGCCTAGGCAGCGCCCTGCTGGTCCTGCTGCGGCACCAGGGCGATGTGGTTCAGCAGGGTGGTGATGAAGGCGAACAGCAGGAAGGGCAGCGACAGCACCAGGATCAGCCCCACCCCCACCAGGGCGAACAGGGGACGGCTCGCCCCCATCAGGGCCAGACCCGCCGCCAGGCTCACGAAGATCACCGCCATCCAGATCAGAACCTGACCGTAGATGTCACCGAAGGTCAGGGTGCAGCGGATGTTGTACGGCTGCTGGCTGAGGAACGACGGGGTGGGGGCCATGGGGACGGCGTGGCAGGCGTTGGGGAAACCACGGCGTTTCCAGATAAGCCCAGCCGGCGCCCTGGATGCGGGCTGCTCAACAACTGTTAGAAACCGCCCGGGCGGCCCGGGCGGCCCGGGCGGCCTGGGCGCCTGGACGACTCCGGCGGCGACTCAGGCGGCCTGGAGCTGGCGGACGGCCTCCTCCCGGTCCCAGAGCCGGCGGTAGGTGCCCTCCTGCTGCAGCAGCTCGTTGTGGTGGCCTTCCTGCACCAGGTGGCCCGCCTCCAGCACCAGGATGCGGTCGCAGGCCGCCGCGGCCGAGAGCTGGTGGCTGATCATCACCACCGTCCGCCGCTGCTCCTCGCGCACCGAGCGCAGGATGCCCGCGGCGGTGGTGTTGTCGACGCTGGCCAGGGCGTCGTCGAGCACCAGCAGGGGGGCCTCCACCAGCAGGGCCCGCCCCAGGGCGGTGCGCTGGCGCTGGCCGCCGCTGAGGGTGATGCCCCGCTCCCCCACCAGGGTGCGGTAGCCGTCGGGGAAGCCCTTGATGTCCCCCTCCAGGCGGGCCTGGCGGGCGGCCTCCTCGACCCGGTCCATGCCGGCCTCCGGGTCGCCGTAGCGCAGATTGTCGGCCAGGCTGGCGGTGAAGAGGTAGCCCTCCTGGGGCACCAGGGCCACCTGCCGGCGCAGGTCGCTCAGCCGCAGCCGCGTCACGTCGACGCCGTCGAGGAACAGCTGGTCGGGCGGCACCTCCACCATCCGCCCCAGGGCCCGGGCCAGGGTGGTCTTGCCGCAGCCCACCGGACCCACCACCGCCACCAGCTCCCCCGGGTGGATCGTGAAGCTGAGGTTCTCGAGGGACGGTTGCCCCGCTCCCGGGTAACGGACCGTGAGCCCCCGGGCCACGACCGCCCCGAGCGCCGGCCTGGCCGGGGGCAGGGGATCGGCGGGGGAGACGATGGCGGGGGGATGGCTGAGCAGGGACTCCACCCGCTCCAGGCTCACCTGGCCGGTCTGGAAGGTGTTGAGGGTGAATCCCAGCAGGGCCGTCGGGAAGACCAGGCGCTCCACGAACAGGATCAGGGCCACCAGATCGCCGATGCTGAGCCGCCCGCTCTCCAGCTGGCCGCTGCCCAGGGCCAGCAGCAGCAGCAGGCTCAGGGAGGCGATTCCCTCCAGCATCGGAAACAGGGTGCTGCGGGTGCGCGCCAGGGAGAGTTGGGCGTCCAGGTACACCTTGTTGAGGTCGGCGAAAGCCTTCTCCTCGGTGGCCTCCTGCCCGTAGATCTTGATGGCGCCGATGCCGCTGAGGTCCTCCTGGACAAGGTCGCTGAGGCTGGCCAGCACCTCCTGCTGGCGGCGCTGCTGCTTCATCATGCGGCCGCCGAACAGGCGCACCACCATCAGCATGCCGGGGTAGAGGGAGACCGCCGCCAGGCTCAGCAGCGGGTCGATCGCCAGCATCGCCGGCAGGGTGAGGGCATAGGCCAGCACCGTGTTGGTGAGGCTGAGCAGGGCGAAGCCCAGCAGCCTCCGGATGTTCTCCACGTCACTGGTGGCCCGGCTGATCACCTCGCCGCTGCCGGTGGTCTGCACCCAGCCCGGGTCCTGGGTCAGTACGTGGTCGAAGATCCGCTCCTTGAGGCTCGCCTCCACCTGGCGGCCCACGCCGAACACCAGCATCCGGGAATAGAGGCGGGTGGCTCCCATCACGGTGGCCATCACGATGATCAGGCCGGCCACGCCCAGCACGTCCGCCAGCACGAAGCCGGGCTTGAGCTCATTGATCGACTCCCGCACCATCAGCGGGATCGCCACCCCCAGCAGGTTCACCACCACCAGGGCGGCGGCCCCCACGAGCACCGTGCGTCTGTGGGGCCGGAGGTACCGCCCGATCAGATCCAGCCGCAGGGCAGCCATGCAGGAAGACGGGGCAAGGGGGTCCCTAACCTAGGCATCACTCCCTTGGCCCCCGGGCCGCCCGGGCCATGGACGACCAGAACCATCCCCTCCATGCGATCGACCGGGAGACGGTCGACCGGCTGCTGGCGGTGGAGCGACCCGAGGACGGGCACCTGGTTGATGCGGCGAGGCTGCAGATGCGCTACGCGGGCTTCCCCGGTGCCGCCGACATCCGCGACGACCTCGAGCGGATCCTGCGGCTCTGGGGTCTGGACGTCGAGGCGCTCCACGCCCGCACCCGGGCCATCTGGGCGGCCGGGTTCCGGCCCGGTGCGGCACCCGTGGCCGAAGCGGTGGGCTCGGGCTTCGACACCGCCTCCGACGATGCCGGTTGAGGGCTAGCGGCCGGACGGTTGGGCCTGGTTCGTCAGAACGGCCCACTTCGGGCGATAGTGGGGGCGTCCCCATCACCCGGCCCGGCGTGCTCTGCACCCGGGCTTTTTTCTTGCGCTCCTGTCCCCCGTTCCTGTCGATGGCCGGACTCCCGTAAGTTGCCGCTGATGCTTCAGCGTTCGGTGATGTCCGCCTCCCCCACCTGGCCCCAGCTGCTGGAGCAGCTCCTCAACGGCCAGGATCTCCAGGCCGACCAGGCCGCCGCCCTGATGCGGGGTTGGCTGGACGGGAGCATCGACCCGGTGCTCACCGGAGGCCTGCTGGCCGCCCTGCGGGCCAAGGGCACCAGCGGCGAGGAACTGGCGGCGATGGCCGCCGTCCTGCGGCAGGCCTGCCCCCTGCCGGGCGAGCGGCCGCCGCTGGAGCTGATCGACACCTGCGGCACGGGCGGGGCCGGTGCCGACAGCTTCAACATCTCCACGGCCGTGGCCTTCACGGCGGCCGCCTGTGGTGCCCATGTGGCCAAGCACGGCAACCGCAGCGCCAGTGGCCGGGTCGGATCGGCCGACGTGCTCGAGGCCCTGGGCCTCGACCTGGGGGCTCCCCTGGCCACGGTGGTGGAGGCCCTGCCGCGCACCGGTGTGACCTTCCTGTTCGCCCCGGGCTGGCATCCCGCCCTGGTGGGCATGGCCCCCCTGCGCCGCACCCTCGGCGTGCGCACCGTGTTCAACCTGCTCGGACCGCTGGTCAATCCCCTGACACCCGAGGCCCAGGTGCTCGGGGTGGCCCGGCCCGACCTGCTGGATCCGATGGCCGACGCCCTGCGCCGCCTCGGTCAGCGACGGGCCGTCGTCGTCCACGGCCACGGCGGCCTCGATGAGGCCACCCTCTCGGGTCCCAGCGAGCTCCGCCTGCTGGAGGACGGCGAGGTGCGCCGCGATTGGCTGGATCCTGCTGCGCTGGGGCTGGCCCCGGCGGATCTGGAGGCCCTGCGGGGTGGGGATGTGGCCGCCAACCGCGCCATCCTCGAGGCGGTCCTGCAGGGCGGCGGCACCCGGGCCCAGGCCGATGTGGTGGCCCTGAACGCCGCCCTGGTGCTCTGGGCCGCCGGGCTGGAGCCGTCCATCGCCGCGGGTCTGGAACGGGCCCGCCAGGCCCTGGGCGACGGCAGCGCCTGGGCCAGGCTGGAGGCGCTGCGCGCTGCCCTGTCGGGGTCTGAAGGATGATCGGGATTCCTGCCGACGCCCCCCTGGACACCCCACAGGTGGCCCCCGAGGCCCCCAGCACCGAAGGCGACACGCCGGCCGTGCTCGTTCTGGCCGATGGCACCGTGCTGCGGGGGTTGGCCTGCGGCGCCCGCGGCAGCGTCTGCGGCGAGGTGGTCTTCAACACCGGCATGACCGGCTACCAGGAGGTGCTCACCGATCCGAGCTACGCCGGCCAGCTGATCACCTTCACCTATCCGGAACTCGGCAACACCGGTGTCAACGGGGAGGACCTGGAGGCCGAGCACGCCCACGCCCGCGGCTGCATCCTGCGCCAGCTCGCCCCCCGGCCCAGCAGCTGGCGCTGCCAGGAGACCCTCGACCACTGGCTGGTCCGCCAGGGGGTGGTGGGCATCCGTGGCGTCGACACCCGCGCCTTGGTGCGCCACCTGCGGGAAGGCGGCGCCCTCAACGGCGCCATCGCCAGCGACGGCACCGACCCAGCCGCGCTGCTGGAGCGGGTGCGGGCCGCCCCCTCGATGGACGGACTCAACCTGGCCGCCCAGGTGAGCACCCGGGAGCCCTACACCTGGGACCGCAGTTGCGCGGCCGCCTTCGACGCCAGGCTCCAGGCCTCTCCCGACCGTCCCTACCGGGTGGTGGCGATCGATTTCGGCATCAAGCGCGCCATCCTCGAGCGCCTGGTGGCCCATGGCTGCGCGGTCACCGTGCTGCCGGCGGACGCCACCCTGGAGCAGGTGCTGGCCCTGGAGCCGGAGGGGGTGTTCCTCTCCAACGGCCCCGGTGACCCGGCCGCCGTGGCCGAAGGCATCGCCCTGGCCAGGGACCTGCTGCAGCAGCCCCAGCTGCCGCTCTTCGGCATCTGCCTGGGTCACCAGATCCTCGGCCTGGCCCTGGGGGGGCGCAGCTTCAAGCTCGGCTATGGCCACCGCGGCCTCAACCACCCCTGCGGCTCGCCCGGTTCGGTGGAGATCACCAGCCAGAACCACGGCTTCGCCCTTGATGCGGCCTCCCTTCCGGCCGAGCGGGTGCGGATCACCCACCTCAACCTCAACGACCGCACCGTGGCGGCCCTGGCTCTGCGCCACCAGCCCGTCTTCGGTGTCCAGTACCACCCGGAGGCCAGCCCCGGTCCCCACGACGCCGACCACCACTTCGCCCGGTTCGTGGCGTTGATGGCGGAACGTCGCTGAATCGGCACGTTTCGTTGCGGTTCCCGCATTCTGGATCGGGGTCTCTACAGTTCGGCGCGTTCAACTCCTTGAGGACTGGGGCCATCACCGACCTGCAGCGACTGACCGTCTCCCTGAGAGGGGGCAGCGAACGGCGGGATGCGTGCCTGCTGTTCAGTTTCACGGGGCAGCTGGACGCCTATTCCGACAAGCAGTTCACCGAATTCATCACGGACCGCCACAAGGGAGAGACCCTCCCTGTGGTCATCGACCTGAGCCGAATCGATTTCATCGACTCCTCCGGACTCGGCGCCCTGGTGCAGCTGGCCAAACTGTTCAACGACAGCTCCCGCCAGTTCATCGTCGTCGGCAACGCCCGGGTCGTCCAGACGGTCAAGCTGGTGCGCCTGGAGGCCTTCCTGCACCTGCAACCCGATCTGGAGTCCGCCCTTGGCAGCCTCGCCCCCGCCTGAGGGGCCCGGCCTCTGGGTGGCCTCCGTGCCCCCCCAGGCACCATCCACGGACCTCGCCACGGCCCAGCTGGCCTGGCTGGGGGATGCGGTCTGGGAACTGCACCAGCGGCTCCGCCACTGCCGCCAGCCGGCCCGGGCCGCCGATCTGCACCGGGCGGTGGTGGGGGAAGTGCAGGCCGAAGCCCAGGCCGAGGCCTTGCGGCGACTGGATCCCCTGCTCAGCGAAGCGGAACGCCGCCTGGTCCTGCGCGGACGCAACCAGGCCGGGCGGGGCCCTCGCCGCGGTGCGCCCCAGGCCTATGGGCAGGCCACGGGATTTGAGACGATGCTGGGATGGCTTTTTCTGCAGGACCCCAGACGGCTGGCTGAGCTGCTGGACCATCTCGAGAAGACCGAACCCCGTTCCCCATCCGCCAGCCCATGAGTCCCTCCCCTGACCGCCGCGGCGACCGTCGCCCCGACCGTCGTCCTGACCGCCGTTCCGACCCCGGCGCTGACCGGACTCCCCGGCGTCTCGGCTCCGGTGCCGGCGGGCGCCCCATCAGCCGCGGTTCCGGCTCAGCCCGCCCCCGCCGCCCTGGAGAGGGCTATGGCCGTGACAGGCCCCCCTTCGATCGGGATCGGGGCGTTGAGAGGGGTGGCGAGCGTGCTGGCGAGCGGTCGGGTTCCCCCGATCGAGCCGGCGGCAGCCCCTACGGCCGTCGACCCTTTGAGGGCCGCCCCGGCGCCGATCGCCCCGACGACGCCCGCGGCGGCGGCGGCCGGCCGACCCGCGAGCGGCGTGGTGGGGACCGCTTCGTCCCCGCCCGCCCCTCCTTCGGCCGCCCAGTTCCCGGCCGCCCCGTCCCCAGCCGCCCCGTCCCCAGCCGCTCCGGCGCCGGACGTCCGACCAGCGGCCGTCCCATCCCGTCGCGGACAGGGCCGGCCCGCCGCGGCCCTGCCCTGTTCCGGGACGCCGACCGCGCCCCACGCCCCTTCCAGGGCCGTAGCGGCCCCGATCGGCCGGAGTCCGACGGTTCTGATGTCGATTTCCGTGGCGCAGCGGAGGCCTTCGCCGCCTCTGCCCCCACCGACCTGATCTGGGGCCGCCACACGACCCAGGCCACCCTGGAGAGCGGCCGGCCGATCCACCGGGTGTGGTGCACGCCTGAGATGCGCTTCAACCCCCGGTTCCTGCAGCTGCTGCGGGAGGCGAAGGCCTCCGGCGTGCTCGTGGAAGAAGTGACCTGGGCGCGCCTGGGCCAGCTCACCGGGGGGGCCGTGCACCAGGGCATCGTGCTGCAGCCCGCCGCCGCCGAGACCCTCGACCTGACCAGCCTGATCGAGGGCTGCCGCAGCATCGGTGAAGCGCCCCTGCTGATCGCGGTGGACGGCCTCACCGATCCCCACAACCTCGGCGCCATCGTCCGCAGCGCCGAAGCCCTGGGGGCCCATGGCATGGTCCTGCCCCAGCGCCGCAATGCCGGCCTGACCGGCTCGGTGGCGAAGGTGGCGGCCGGCGCCCTCGAGCACCTGCCCGTGGCCCGGGTGGTGAACCTCAACCGCTCCCTCGACACCCTCAAGCAGGAGGGTTACCGGGTGGTGGGTCTGGCCGAGGAGGGCACGGTCAGCCTGGAGGAGGTGGACCTGGAGGGCCCCCTGGTGGTGGTCACCGGTTCGGAGGGGGACGGCCTGTCACTGCTCACCCGCCGCTCCTGCGACCAGCTGGTGCGCATTCCCCTGCGGGGTGCCACGCCGAGCCTGAACGCCTCCGTGGCCACGGCGCTGCTGCTCTACGAAGTCGCCCGGCGCGGCTGGATGCGGGGCCTGACGGGCACCGCCCCCGCCCCCAGGATCGTGCGGCCCTCGATGCCGGCGCCCCCCGACCCCGAGCCGGAGACCCGGCCCGAAGCTGTGGTGCTGCCGGAGACGGAGGCCATGCCGGAAGCGGAAGGCGCCCCGGACGCGGAGGTCATGGCCGAACTGGATGCCCCGTTCCTGGACGAAGCGGCGGCTGAGGAGCTCGACGTGGAGCTCGACGAGGAGCTCGATGGTGACAACGGCCCTGCCTGGAGCCACCAGGAGGCTCAGGCCGAACCGGTAGCCGCCGAGCTGGCCGAATCCGTAACCACCGAGTCGGCCGAACCGGCCGCCGCCGAAGCCGACCCGGACGACCTCCCGGTGCTGCCGGAGGTGACGGCGGCGCCGCTCGCCGAGTCCCAGGCGAACCCCCTGGAGCCCCTGCCCTACCTGCCATCGGCCCAGCCCGGCTTCGACGGGGACATCCGCCTCTGATGCCCCCGACGGGGGCGGCCCAACCGCCCCCCAGAATGGCCACCTCGCCTCCCCCTCCCCTCCATGAACCCACTGCTCTGGCCCACGCGCGGCATCGCCAATGGGTTGGGCCTGGCCTGGTGGGCGCGGGTGGAAACCCGCTCCCCCGACGCGGTGTACTGGTTCGGGCCCTTCGTGCGTCGGCGGACGCTGGAGCAGGCGCTGCCCGCCTTCCTGGACGACCTGCGGGCGGAGTCACCGGCCTCCCTGGAGCACCAGTGCCTGCGCACCGGCCGCAGCGAGCCGTTCACCGAATTTTCCGATCTGGCCGACTGATTCTGGCCGACTGATAGCGTCCATCGCAGCTGGCTAGCGGTTGGATGGGCATCGCCGAATGGCGGGAGCAGCTTCGGCGGGGCGAGGTGTCGGCCCGGGAGCTCACGGATCGCCACCTGGCGCGCATCACGGCGGTGGATCCCACCGTGCATGCCTTTCTGGAGGTCACCGCCGAGCGGGCGCGGGCCGATGCCGATCGCATCGACGCGGCCCGGGCAGCTGGTGAGACCCTGCCCCCCCTGGCCGGCATTCCCCTGGCCATCAAGGACAACCTCTGCACCAAGGGCATCCGCACGACCTGCTCCAGCCGCATGCTGGAGAACTTCGTGCCCCCCTACGAATCCACGGTGACCGAGCGGCTCTGGCGGGCCGGCGCGGTGCTGCTGGGCAAGACCAACCTCGACGAGTTCGCCATGGGCAGCTCCACCGAGACCTCGGCCTTCGGCGCCAGCCGCAACCCCTGGAATCCGGATCGGGTGCCCGGCGGCAGCTCCGGCGGCAGTGCGGCCGCCGTGGCCGCCGGTGAATGCATCGGTTCGCTGGGCTCCGACACCGGTGGCTCGATCCGCCAGCCCGCCAGCTTCTGCGGGGTGGTGGGCCTCAAGCCCACCTACGGCCGGGTGAGCCGCTGGGGACTGGTGGCCTTCGCCTCCTCCCTCGACCAGGTGGGCCCGTTCAGCAGCAGCGTGGCCGATGCCGCCGAACTGCTGCAGGTGATCGCCGGGGAGGACCCCCGCGATGCCACCTGCCTGCGGGCGCCGGTGCCCGATTACTCCGCCGAGCTGGAGACCCCCATCGCCGGGCTGCGGGTGGGGCTGATCCGCGAGTGTTTCGACCAGGAGGGGCTGGACCCCGCGGTGAAGGCCTCGGTGCTGGCGGCCGCCGCCCAGCTGGAGGCCCTGGGCTGTGAGCTGGTGGACGTGAGCTGCCCCCGTTTCAACGACGGCATCGCCACCTACTACGTGATCGCCCCCTCGGAGGCCTCCGCCAACCTGGCCCGCTACGACGGCGTCAAGTACGGCTTCCGGGCCGCCCCCGGCGAGCCGGGCAGCGATGGCCTGGCGGCAATGACGGCCCGCAGCCGGGCCGAGGGCTTCGGCGAGGAGGTGCAGCGGCGCATCCTGATCGGCACCTATGCCCTCTCCGCCGGCTACGTGGATGCCTACTACCGCAAGGCCCAGCAGGTGCGCACCCTCATCCGCCGCGATTTCGACCGCGCCTTCGAGACCGTCGACGTGCTGCTGACCCCCACCTCGCCCACCACCGCCTTCCCCAGCGGCGCCCACGCCGGCGATCCCCTGGCCATGTACCTGGCCGACCTGCTCACCATCCCCGCCAACCTGGCGGGCCTGCCGGCCATCAGCGTGCCCTGCGGCTTCGACGCCCAGGGCCTGCCGATCGGCCTGCAGCTGATCACCGGCGTGCTGGAGGAGCCCAAGCTGCTGCGTGTCGCCCACCAGTACGAGCAGGCGGCCCGGGTGATGGACGCCCGGCCCGCGGCGGCCCTGGTGGCCTGAGCAGGAGCCAGAATCCCACCCTCCCGGAGGCGCCGGCCATGCATGCGGAAGAGGCGGCGATCCGGAACGTGCTGGATCAATGGGCCGAGGCCACCCGGGACGGCCGGCACGACGACGTTCTCGCCCACCATCTGGAGGATCTGGTGATCTTCGATGTCCTCTCGCCGCTGCGCTACACCACGGCGGCGCAGTATCGGGACAGCTGGGAGTCCTGGCAGCCGGACGCCCGGGGCGCCGTGCTGTTCGCGCTGCAGGATCTCGCTGTCGAGGCGGGAGCTGATGTGGGTTATGCCTTCGGCCTGGTCCAGTGCGGGGGAACACTCCCGGACGGACAGACGTTCAGCGATACCGTCCGCATCACGTTCTGCCTGCGCAAGGGTGATGGGCAATGGAAGGTTGCCCACCAGCACGTCTCCAAACCGATCGAAAGAGGCTGATTGATCGTGCGAGCCCCCATCGAGATCCAGAGGAAGCGCTGCCTGGCCGTCCTGCTGTTCCTGATCGCCACCTCCCTTCCCGTCCGGGCCGGTCAGGACAATGTCCGCTGCCTGAGATCGATCGGCGTGGAGCCTCTTCAGAGACTTCAGTTCGGCCTTCGATCCAACAGTGATTCCAGCGCCTACGCCCTATACCAGGGGAGTCGTGGTCCCATCCCCCTGAAACTGTTGAAAGTGACGGAGCTGAGGCGGGTTGAAGGGGGAAGGCCATCGGAGTTCGAGACGCAGTGGATCGAAGCGACAGCCCCTGAATCGGCGGGACGCTATGTGTACACAAACGAGGGGTCCTTGATCGATGATTTCCAGTACATCCGCGCCGATGGAAGCATCGTCAGGTTCGTGGATGATTCCGATGTCCTGGATGCCGGCACGTGCCTCTGGCCACCTCCCTAGGCAGCCGAGGCCAGGGATGGTTGGCTGCGGCTCCATGCAGGCGACTCCATGCAGGCGGCTGCATCCCATCGGCCACGGATCCGCCGCAGCGATCGGCCAACGGTGACTGGCTGCCTGTCTAGAGATGGGTATGGACAACCTCTCCCGTCGTCAGAACAGGACCTGGCTCGCTGTCGTTTCTGCGGTTGTGGTGGTGGTCGCCGGTGGCGCCTTCCTCAACAACCAGCACCAGCAGCGACTTGAGGCCGAGGCCCGGGCCCAGGCCGCCCAGGATCAGGCCAACCGGCAATCCATGGAGCGGATGCAGGGCGAACTGGCCCTCAAGAACGAACTGGACTCCGCCTCCCAGCGGGAGGCTGCCCTGCAGCTGGAGCTCAGGGAGATGGACGCCGGGGCAAGCCGGCTCCTGGCGGCCGATGGCCAGCAGCAGGCCAGGCGCCAGCAGGCGGAGCGGGAGTTACAGGACCTACGGACCCAGCGCGCCAGGCTTGAGAAGCAGGTCGACTGCGAAAGAATCCAGTTGACGGTGAACCAGCTCAGTGCCAAGGGCGACACCGACCAGGCCCTCAAGCTGCAGAGCCTGTGGGCCGCGCCCTGCCCGAGTCTCCAGGCGGCCAGATAGTCAGGCCCACCCTACTGGTGGTGTCACCAGTAGGGTGGGCGCAACATGTGGTGGCGCTGCCGTCCGACGCCATGGCCTTCGTCCCGCTCCACAACCACAGCGACTACAGCCTGCTGGACGGGGCCTCCCAGCTGCCGGCGATGGTGCAGCGGGCCGTGGAGCTGGGCATGCCGGCCCTGGCCCTCACCGACCACGGGGTGATGTACGGCGCCATCGAGCTGCTGAAGCTCTGCACCAAGGCGGGCATCAAGCCGATCATCGGCAACGAGATGTACGTCATCAACGGCTCGATCGAGGATCCGCAGCTGAAGAAGGAGCGTCGCTACCACCTGGTGGTGCTGGCCAAGAATGCCGTCGGCTATCGCAACCTGGTGAAGCTCACCAGCATCAGCCACCTGCGGGGCATGCGTGGCCGGGGGATCTTCTCGCGGGCCTGCATCGACAAAGCCCTGCTGCGGCAGTACAGCGAAGGGCTGATGGTGGCCACCGCCTGCCTGGGCGGTGAGATTCCCCAGGCGATCCTGCGCGGTCGCCCGGAGGTGGCCCGCGAGGTGGCCAGCTGGTACCGGGAGGTGTTCGGTGACGACTTCTACCTGGAGATCCAGGACCATGGCGGCTTAGAGGACCGCATCGTCAACGTCGAGATGGCCCGGATCAGCGCCGAGCTGGGCATCCCCCTGATCGCCACCAACGACGCCCACTACCTCACCAGCAACGACGTCGAGGCCCACGACGCCCTGCTGTGCGTGCTCACCGGCAAGCTGATCAGTGATGAGAAGCGCCTGCGCTACACGGGCACCGAATACATCAAGAGCGAGGCGGAGATGGCCCGGCTCTTCGGCGACCACCTCGAGCCGGAGGTGATCGCCGCGGCCATCGCCACCACCGCCCGGGTGGCCGAGAAGGTGGAGGACTACGACATCCTGGGGCGCTACCAGATGCCCCGCTTCCCGATCCCCGAGGGCCACACCGCCGTCAGCTACCTCAGCGAGGTGGCCCACCAGGGCCTGCGGGACCGGCTGGGGATCGCTGCCGATGCCGCCATCGACCCGGCCTACGGGGAGCGGCTGGCGTTTGAGCTGCAGGTGATGGAGCAGATGGGCTTCCCCACCTACTTCCTGGTGGTCTGGGACTACATCCGCTTCGCCCGCGAGAGCGGCATCCCCGTGGGGCCGGGCCGGGGTTCGGCCGCCGGTTCTCTGGTGGCCTATTCCCTCGGCATCACCAACATCGATCCGGTGGAGCACGGCCTGCTGTTCGAGCGCTTCCTCAACCCGGAACGCAAGTCGATGCCTGACATCGACACCGACTTCTGCATCGAGCGCCGCGGTGAGGTGATCGAGTACGTGACGCAGCGCTACGGCGAGGACAAGGTCGCCCAGATCATCACCTTCAACCGGATGACCTCCAAGGCGGTGCTCAAGGACGTGGCCCGGGTGCTCGACATCCCCTACGGCGAAGCCGACCGGTTGGCCAAGCTGATTCCCGTGGCCCGGGGCAAGCCCGCCAAGCTCGCCGAGATGATCGGCGCCGAGTCGCCGGTGCCGGAGTTCCGCGAGAAGTATGAAAACGACCCGAAGGTGCGCCACTGGGTCGACCTGGCCCGCCGCATCGAGGGCACCAACAAGACCTTCGGTGTCCATGCGGCCGGCGTGGTGATCGCCGCCGAACCCCTCGACGAACTGGTGCCCCTGCAGCGCAACAACGACGGCCAGGTGATCACCCAGTACTTCATGGAGGACGTCGAGGCGATGGGCCTGCTGAAGATGGACTTCCTGGGCCTCAAGAACCTCACCATGATCGAGAAGACGATCGAGCTGGTGGCCCAGGCCGAGGGGGAACGGCTCGATCCCGACGCCCTGCCGGCCAACGATCCGGGCACCTACGCCCTGCTGGCCCGGGGCGATCTGGAGGGCATCTTCCAGCTCGAATCCAGCGGCATGCGCCAGATCGTCCGTGATCTCAAGCCTTCCTCCCTGGAGGACATCTCCTCGATCCTGGCCCTCTATCGGCCGGGCCCCCTCGATGCGGGCCTGATCCCCAAGTTCATCAACCGCAAGCATGGCCGCGAGGCCATTGATGTGGCCCACGCCAAGCTGGAGCCGATCCTCAAGGAGACCTACGGGATCATGGTCTACCAGGAGCAGATCATGCGGATCGCCCAGGACCTGGCGGGCTATTCCCTCGGTGAAGCCGACCTGCTGCGGCGGGCGATGGGCAAGAAGAAGGTGTCGGAGATGCAGAAGCATCGCCACCAGTTCGTCACCGGCGCCAGCGAACGGGGCGTGGAGGCTTCCATCGCCGATGCGTTGTTCGACCAGATGGTGCTGTTCGCCGAGTACTGCTTCAACAAGAGCCATTCCACCGCCTACGGCGCCGTCACCTACCAGACCGCCTACCTCAAGGCCCACCATCCGGTGGCCTACATGGCGGCCCTGCTCACGGTGAATGCCGGCACCACCGACAAGGTGCAGCGCTACATCGCCAACTGCCAGGCGATGGGCATCGAGGTGATGCCGCCGGACGTCAATGCCTCCGGCATCGACTTCACCCCCGTGGGCAAGAAGATCCTCTTCGGCCTCTCGGCCATCCGCAACCTGGGCGACGGCGCCATCCGCCAGTTGATCGAGGCCCGCTCCAGCGGCGGCCCCTTCCTGCACCTGGCCGATCTCTGCGACCGGATCCCTGGCCAGCAGCTCAACCGCCGGGCGATCGAGTCCCTGATCCACTGCGGTGCCCTCGATGGCCTGGAGCCCAAGGCCAACCGGGCCCAGCTGATGGCCGACCTCGATCTGGTGCTCGACTGGGCCAGCTCCCGGGCCCGCGACCGGGCCAGCGGCCAGGGCAACCTTTTCGACCTGTTCGGCGGCGGGGCTGCCGGTACTTCGGAGGGCGGCGCTGCCGTCGAGGCCCCCGCCCCGCCGAAGGCCGCTCCGGTGCCCGACTATCCCCCCACCGAGAAGCTGAAGCTGGAGAAGGAGCTGCTGGGCTTCTACATCTCCGACCACCCCCTGCGCCAGTTGGCGTCCCAGGTGCGGCTGCTGACGCCGATCGGCCTGGCCAATCTCGAGGAGATGGCCGACAAGGCCAAGGTGAGCGTGGTGGTGATGGTGAGCGAGATCCGCCAGGTGACCACCCGCAAGGGGGACCGCATGGCCGTGCTGCAGCTGGAGGACCTCACCGGCTCCTGCGAGGCGGTGGTGTTCCCCAAGAGCTACGCCCGCCTGGCCGACCACCTGATGGTGGATGCCCGCCTGCTGCTCTGGGCAGGCGTCGACCGCCGCGACGACCGGGTGCAGCTGCTCGTCGACGACTGCCGCAGCATCGAGGACCTGCAGCTGGTGATGGTGGAGCTGGCCCCCGAGCAGGCCGGTGACATCGCCGTCCAGCACCGCCTGCGGGAATGCCTCACCCGCCACCGGCCTGGCCAGGAGGAGGCGGGGGTGCGGGTGCCGGTGGTGGCCCTGGTGAAGCACCAGGACGAAACCCGCTTCGTGCGCCTGGGGGGTCAGTTCTGCGTCGCCGACGCGCCCGCGGCCGTGGAGACCCTGGCCTCGGCCGACTTCAGGGCGTGGCTGCGCTCACCCCTGGGGAGTGCCTGAGCCTGACCCGGTGCCCGCAGCGCCCTGGCGCATGGCCCGCACCGAGGCCCGCACCCGGCCGATGTTGACGCCGATCTGCTCGAAGCCCAGCAGGCTGCCGGGACCGTCCTCCCAGCTGGCCGAAAGAACGCCGTAGCTGAGGCCCAGCAGGCCGAGCAGGAAGAAGGCCCCGGAGCCCACCAGGGTGAGGCCGGGGGGTATGTCGAGCACCCCGCGGCTCACCAGCAGGTAACTGGCGACGAACACCCCCATGCCCAGCACCGTGGGGGTGCCGGTGGCGATGGCGATGCGCCGCACCATGCGGTTGGCCACCGCATCCGGGATCACCTGCTGGCGGGGCGCCTTGGCCGGGGTCGGCACGGGGCGGTCCGCCCCGAAGGATTTCGGCTTCGGCCGACGGGCCATGGATCCGTCCTCAGCCGCGGATGCCGAGCTTCTTGATCAGTTCGGCGTAGCGGGTCTCGCTCTGGGCGCGGAGGTAGCCGAGCAGGCGCTTGCGGCGGCCGATCATCTTGAGCAGCCCCTGGCGCGAGGAGAAGTCGTGGATGTTCTTCTGCAGGTGGCCACTGAGTTGCTGGATCCGCTCGCTCAACATCGCGACCTGCACTTCCACCGAGCCGGTGTCGGTGCCGTGGGCCTGATGGGAATTGATCAGTTCCTGTTTCTGGGTGGTGGTGAGCGGCATGGGCGGATCTGAGCCCGAACGGTGCAAACCAACACCTTAACGTGCGGCCCGTTGGCACTCCCCCGGACCGGCCCGATTCAGGCCACGGCGCGGGACAGCCAGCGCAGACTTTCCCGGATCCAGTCGTCGGCGCCGGCGGACCCATCGATCCCCGCGGCGACGGCCCGCAGGGCCCGGTGGATTTCCAGGGGCTCGTAGCCGAGGGCCACCAGGGTGATCTGCACCTCCTCGCGGCAGGGGGCCGAAGGGGCCCCGTCGACCCCATCGCCAGTCTCCCCGTCGTCCTCCAGGGGATCCACCAGGCCGCTGAAGCGCTCCTGCAGGCGCGCGCGCAGCTCCACCGACAGGCGCTCGGCCGTGCGCTTGCCCACCCCCTGAGCCAGGCAGAGGCTGCGCAGGTCGGCGTGGACGATGGCGCGCACGAGATCGGGCACCTCCAGCGCCCCGAGCAGGCCCAGGGCCATCTGGGGGCCCACGCCGCTCACGGCCACCAGTTCGCGGAACAGGTCCCGCTCACGCCGATCGGGGAAGCCGTAGAGGGTCCAGCCGTCGTCGCGGATGCTGTGGTGGATGTGCAGGGCCAGTTCGCTGCCCTCCTCCGGCAGGCGACGCCACTGCCGCAGGGTGAGCTGCACTTCGTAACCCACCCCCTGGCAGATCAGCAGCGCCCCGCAACGGTGAGCCTGCTGCCATGGTTCGGCCAGTCGCCCCTGCAGCCAGCCGATCATGGTGAGACGTGCGTCAGCCCCCATGCTGCCCCTCCTGCCAAGCCCCCCGGCTCGCCTCCCCTCGTTGCCGGCCCCGGTGCCGGCGCTGCTGCTGGCGGCGCTGCTGGCCGTGCTGCTGCTTCTCGGGGGCTGCGGCAGGGTCGGCCAGCCGCCCCGGAGCGTGCTGCTCGACGCCCTTTCCCTGCAGATCCATCTCACCCAGGGGGCCATCGCCCAGGCCCTCGATCTCCAGGCGGACGGCCTGCCCGAGGTGAGCCGGGTGCGGGTCGATGCCCAGGATGGCGTTGCCATCGGGGGGGACCGCGGCCTGCACCTCACCGGCCGCTTCGATTGGCGCCTGCCGGGGGATGCCATCCGGGTCGACAGCCCCTTCGAGCTCTATCTGCAGCCGGGCTCGAAGGGGCAGAGCTGGCGGCTGGCCCGCCCCAGCGGCAGCAGCGACGGCAGCAGCCAGGACTGGATCACCGATCCCCTGCCCCTGCGCTCACGGGGCTGAGGGGGCCCCTTCGGAGAGCCGCAGCCAGCGGGCCACGTGCGGCAGGGTGAGGCCCTGCACCAGCAGGTTGATCACCACGACGCAGAAGACGATGCCGCCCGCGTTCTGCACCAGGGACGGCACCGTGGCCGTGTCGATGCCGCGCACCTTGGGGATGGCGTCGACCATCTCGAAACTCAGGGCCAGGGGTACGGCCCCCCGCAGGCCGCACCAGGACACCAGGAGCGAATCCCGCAGCGTGAAGGGAGAGAAGCGCTGCAACAGCAGCACACTCGCCGGCCTTGCCACCAGCATCATGGCGAGGGCGACGACGATGCCCTCGGGCAGCGCCGGTAGAAGTTCGAACGGATGGACGCTCAGACCGAAGATCAGGAAAACGGTGATTTCGGTCATGTTGTTGAACGGCAGCAGGGTCTGCTGCAGGGCCTCCGGTGTGATCCGTTCGTTGCTGTAGGTGTGGTTGCGCAGCATCAGGCCCGCCACGTAGGCGCTGATGAAGCCGGAACCACCCATCAGCTCCGCCACGCCGTAGGAGATCAGGCTGATGGCGATGCCCAGGATCAGGAGCTGGTTGCTTTCCCGCACCAGCCGGTTGAGGCTGAAGCGTCCCAGATAGCTCACGCAGACCCCGATCAGCAGACCGGAGCCGATCTTCTGCAGGAAGGTCTGCAGCTGCTCCACCACCACTCCCTGCTGCCCGCCGCTGGCCCCCTCCAGGGTCGTCAGGCCGATCACCACGCCCAGAAACAGGATGCCGGTGGGATCGTTGACGGAGGATTCGAACTGCACCAGGGCCGCCAGCCGCCGAGGGATCGCCCGCTCCACCAGCTGCAGCACATTCATCGTGGCCCCGGCGTCCGTCGACCCGAGGCAGGCGGCGATCAGCATCGCCACGGCCAGCGGCACCTGCCGGAAACCGAGTTCGATGCCGGCCGCATCGGGGGAGGCCACAAACCAGATGATCAGCCCCAGCAGCAGGCTGGAGATGATCACGCCTCCCACCGCCAGGATGATGCCGTACTCCAGAAAGCCGCGAATCGAGCGGATATCGGTTTCCAGTCCGGCGTTGAACAGCAGGATCGACAGGCTCAGAACCTGCAGTCGCAGGATCGTGTCATGGCTGAACAGGGTGACGGAGGGGTTGATCAGCAGGCCGAACAACAGAACGCCGAGAATCGCCGGCACCCCGATCTTCAGCGAAAAGCGACTGATCGCCAGCGTGCCGAGAAAGATGCCGCCGATGGTCAGCATCATCAGCGGCAGGGGGACGATCCCCGGCGCGATCGGCGGCCTGATCAATGGCGTCTCCGCCCCCTGACTGAAGCCCGCCACCACCGTGGCCAGCCAGCAATGGAGCCCAACGGGGAATGGCGGGGACAGCAGAGGGACCCAATCCGGCGGCGTCATCGTACGGGCGGCTTCTGCGTCGATGGCATCGCCCCGGCGACGCCCGGAGGTTTGCCCAGGCAGATCAGTGTGGCCACCAGGATCAGGCCCGCTCCGCCCGCCGTGGGCAGATCCATGGGTTCCCCGAAGATCCACCAGCCCCAGAGGGCGGCGAATCCCACCTGCACGTAGCTGATCGCCGTCGCCCGGGCCGCCGGAAGCTGGGTGAGGGCCCGGGTGAGCCCCACCTGGCCCAGCTGGGTGAACACCCCGATCGCCACCAGCCAGAGCAGCTCGGGCGGGGTGGGCAGCACCGGATCCAGCAGCACCGCCGGCAGGCTGAGGGGCACGGCGACGAGCGGAAAGTAGAGGATGATCACGGCCGGATGCTCGCTTTCCGCCAGGCGCCGCACGCTCACGTAGGCCACGGCGGTGAGCAGGGCGCCGGCCACCGCCACCAGCACCCAGAGCGCCGGCAGGGGGGCGCTGGCCGTGGGCCGGGCCACCAGCAGGACCCCCAGCCAGCCCAGCCCCATGGCCCCCAGCACACGCCGCCCCAGCCGTTCGCCCAGCAGCAGCCAGGCCAGCAGCGCCGTGAAGGTGGGGTAGAGGTACTGGAGCACCGTGGCGGCGGCCAGGGGCAGGTGCACGACGGCGGCATAGACGCAGAACAGGGCGGCACTGCCCACCAGACCCCGCACCACCAGCAGCCCCCGGCGCTGCCCCCAGGGATCCACGCCGATCCGGCGGACCATCGCGTAGCTCAGGGCCAGGCTCACCAGGGCCCGGGCCAGCACCACTTCGGCCAGGGGGAGACGGTCGCCCACCTGCTTGACCCCCACCACCATCAGGCTGAAGGCGAGGGCGCTCAGCACCATCCAGGCCCCGGCCGGGAGGGCACCGGCGCCGGCGGCGGGGCTGATTCGGTTCACCCGGCGATCTCCAGCGGTGGTGGCAGGCCCCAGAATGGCGCCAGTTCGACCACCACCGCTGGGGGGTCGCGGCGCCCGTTCCTCCACGCTTTCACCAGAAGCCTTCCCCCCCTTGAGCCTTCACCCTTGAGCCTTCCCCGTCTCCACCCCCGCACGATCGAGGCCGTCAAGGAGCGGGCCGACATCGTCGATGTGGTAGGGGAGCACGTGGTGCTCAAGAAGAAGGGCCGGGAATTCGTCGGGATCTGCCCGTTCCACGACGACAAATCCCCGTCGATGACGGTGTCGCCGGCCAAGCAGTTCTATTACTGCTTCTCCTGCGGGGCCGGCGGCAACGCCATCAAGTTCCTGATGGAGCTGCAGCGCACCAGCTTCAGCGAGGTGGTGCTGGATCTGGCGCGCAAATACCAGCTGCCGGTCGAGACCCTCGACGGCCCCCAGCAGGAGCGGCTGCGCCAGCAGCTCTCCCGCCGCGACCGGCTGCACCGGGTGCTGGCCCTGGCGGCGGGCTGGTTCCAGGGCCAGCTGCGCTCACCGGAGGGGGCGGCGGCCCTCACCTACCTGCGCCAGACCCGCGGCCTCAGCGAGACCACCCTCGAGGCGTTCCAGCTGGGCTATGCCCCGGCCGGCTGGGACGGCCTGCTGCAGCACCTGCAGCAGGTGGAGGGCCTGGGCCCCGACCTGCTGGAGGCGGCCGGCCTGGTGGTGGCCCGCAAGGGGGGCGGCGGCTTCTACGACCGCTTCCGCGACCGGGTGATGGTGCCGATCCGCGACCGCCAGGGTCGGGTGATCGGCTTCGGTGGCCGGGGGCTGGACGGCGCCGAGCCGAAGTACCTCAACTCCCCGGAAACGGAGGTGTTCGAGAAGGGCAAGCACCTGTTCGGGCTGGATCGGGCCGCCGACGCCATCCGCCGCGACGACCGGGCCGTGGTGGTGGAGGGCTATTTCGATGTGATCGCCCTGCACGCCGCCGGCATCACCAATGCGGTGGCCGCCCTTGGCACGGCCCTCAGCTCCAGCCAGATCACCCAGCTGTGCCGCTGCTGCGACAGCCGCCGGCTGATCCTCAACTTCGACAGCGACGGGGCGGGCATCCGCGCCGCCCAGCGGGCCATCGGCGAGGTGGAGCAGCTGGCGCTGCAGGGCCAGCTGGAGCTGCGGGTGCTGCACCTGCCCGCCGGCAAGGATCCGGACGAGTTTCTCCAGCAGCACGGCGCGGGGGAGTACCGCTCCCTGCTGGACCAGGCCCCCCTCTGGCTCGACTGGCAGATCGAGCAGGTGCTTGAGGGAAAGGATCTGGCCCGGGCCGACCAGTTCCAGCAGGCCGTTTCGGGGCTGGTGCAGCTGCTGGGCAAGCTGCCCCAGTCGGCGGTGCGCAGCCACTACCTGCAGCAGGTGGCGGAGCGCCTCTCCGGCGGCCAGGCCCGGCTGGCCATCCAGCTGGAGGAGGACCTGCGCCAGCAGGTCAAGGGCCAGCGCTGGCACGGCCGCTCGGCCCGATGGGAGCAACCCGGGGAAGTGGGCCACCGGGAGCGGGCCGAGGCGGAGATCCTGCGCCTCTACCTGCACTGCCCTCCCTGGCGTGGCGTGATCCGCGCCGAGCTGCGCCGGCGGGAGCTCGATGACTTCGCCCTCCAGCACCACCGCCAGCTCTGGGCCGCCATCGGTGAACTGGAGGAGGACAACCTCGGGGCCGGCCGGCTCGAGGCCGTCAACCGGGGCACCGACCCCGGCCTGGATCTGGCCGATCTCGATCTGCCCCGCCTGCTGGGCGACCGGCTGCTGGTGGAGCAGAGCGCCCTGCTCAGCCGCCTCACCCCCCTGCTGGAGCCCAGTGAGGTGCAGCGGCTGGCCCTGGCCCACCCACCGCTGCAGCTGCGGGGGGCCACGGCGTCGCTGGAGCGCCAGCGGGTGCTGCGCCGCTGCCGCCACCTGCTCGATGCCTGGTCGAGTCAGCGCCTCCAGACCCTCGAGCAGTGCATCGCCCGTCTTCTGGAGGAGGAGCGCGATGCGCCCCCGGCCACGGCTGCCCCCTCGCCCCCCGTCGCCCCCCCGGTCACCGGCGCCGGTCTCGACATGGAGACCCGCATCCACGACCTCTTCGACGCGCTCAACGGTGACGCCCTGCGCTTCCAGGAGGCCTACTACGCCGAACGCCGCTACCTGAATCAGCTGGATGACGGCCGCCGTGCCGGCTACGAGGAGACCCTCACGGCCCCGGCCGCCTGACGCCGGGATCCGCTCGCCGCCATCCGTTCTCCCTACAGTTTCAGTAGAGGCGAGGACCGATGGCCATGGCTTCCTATCCGGCCTTTCCTGTCCCCGCCGATGAGGACCAGCGGCTCCGCGACCTGGAGCGCTACGGGCTCTTTGAGGCCGACAGCGACGAGCACTTCGACCGGATCCTGGATCTGGCCGCCGCCATTTTTCAGACGCCCATCGTCGCCCTGTCCCTGGTGGAGGCCGACCGGCAGTGGTTCCTGGCCAGGCGGGGCCTCGACGTGCGCGAAACCCCCCGTGAGATGGCCTTCTGCGCCCACGCCATCGTCCACGACGACGTGATGGTGGTGCCCGATGCCCGGGCCGACGAACGCTTCCGCAGCAACCCCCTGGTCTTCGCCGATCCCCACATCCGCTTCTATGCCGGTGCGCCGCTGCAGACGCCGGAGGGCCACAACCTCGGCACCCTCTGCGTCATCGACCGGGAGCCCCGGGACCTCAGCGCCGAGCAGCGTGCCGTGCTGCACCGCCTGGCCCAGCTGGCCATGCGGGAGCTGGAACTGCGGCGCCTCGCCCACCTCTGCCCGGTCACCGGCCTGCCCACCCGCCACACCTTCCTGACCATCGGCGAGCGGGAGTTCGCCCGGGCCCGCCGCGATCACCATCCCCTGTCGCTGCTGCTCTTCGATGTCGACAATCTGCGGCTGATCAACAACCGCTGGGGCCATGCCGCCGGCGACCGGGTGCTGGCCGACCTGGTCCAGCTGGCCCGCACCTTCCTGCAGGAGCAGGACTTCGCCGCCCGTCTTGGCGATGGTGAGTTCGCCCTGCTGCTGGTGGGCATCGACGCGGATCGGGCGATGGCCCTGGCCGAGTCCCTCCGCACCGCCGTCACCCACATGCCCGGGGTGCACACCCATTCCGACTTCCGCCTGCACATCAGCGGCGGCCTCACCGCCCTGGCCCCCCAGGACCACGCCTTCCCCGACCTGATCCTGCGGGCCGAGCGGGCCCTTGCGCTGGCCAAGGGCAACGGCCGCGACCAGGTCGCCAGCCTCTTCGAGCGTCCCTGAGGGCCTCAGGCCCGCACCACCGGTACATCGCTCAGGCGGGTGGTGGCCGCCCGGGACAGGCGCGAGCGGCGCATCGTCCAGCGGGGCCGCAGGCCGCAGGCGGCCCACTGCACCGTGCCGCTGCCGTAGCGGCGGTTGAGGCCGTCGACGGCGGCCATCAGGGCCTCGCGCCGCCGCTGCTGCTCCGGCGGCAGCGGCACCAGCAGATGGTGCTGCAGCAGCGCCACCGGCTGCAGATCCTGCAGCAGCACCCCCGCCTTCTGCAGCGGCTTGTGGGGCCGGAACAGCCGCTCGGCCAGCGGCAGGGCGGCGGCGAGCAGCACGGCGGTGTCGTTGCTGGGCAGCGGCAGGGCGACGGTGGCGGCGTTGGCGTAGAAGCGGGTGCCGTTGAAGGGGCTGCTGCGCACGAACACCGTGACGCTGCCCGCCCGCTGCCCCTGGCGGCGCAGCTTCTCGCCGGCCCGGCTGAGGTAGGTGGCGATCGCCTGCCGCAGGCCCTCGAGGCTGGTGACCGGCTCGCTGAAGCTGCGGCTGACGCAGGTTTCCTGCTTCGCCGGCGGCACCGCCACCAGGGGCAGGCAGCTGTGGCCGCGCAGCTCCTGCTGCAGACGCACCCCCACCACGCCGCAGCGGTGCCGCAGCTCGCCGCTCGGCATGTCGCGCAGGGCCCGGGCGTTGGCGATGCCCCGCAGGCGGCACCAGCGGGACAGTTTACGGCCGATGCCCCAGACGTCCTCGATGGCGATGGCCTCCAGCCAGGGGCCCGGATCCCCCGCCTGGCCCAGGTCGAAGACGCCGCCATGGGAGGGGTCGCGTTTGGCGATCCGGTTGGCGATCTTGGCCAGCACCTTGGTGGGGGCGATGCCCACCGCCACCGGCAGGCCCAGCTGGCGGCGCACCTGGCGGCGCAGGTCTGTCCCCCAGGCGCTGAGGTCGCCGTCGCCGGGCGGGCGGTGCAGGCGGCCGAAGGCCTCGTCGATGGAATAGACCTCCAGCTCCTCCACCCAGGCTTCGAGGCTGGCCATCAGCCGCTGGCTCATGTCGGCGTAGAGGCCGTAGTTGGAGCTGCGCACCACCACGCCGCGGCGTTCCAGGTCGTGGCGCACCTGGAACCAGGGGGTGCCCATGGGAATGCCCATGGCGCGGGCCTCGGCGCTGCGGGAGACGATGCAGCCGTCGTTGTTGGAGAGCACCACCAGGGGCTTGCCGATCACGGCGGGATCGAGGGCCGCCTCGCAGGAGGCGTAGAAGTTGTTGCCGTCGATCAGGACTGTGGCCTGGGCCATCGACCTCCCGGCAGCGAACGGATCACGTGCAGGGCCACGCCCCAGAGGCGGTCGTCGTCGCTGCCGCCGAGGGCCAGGGGCGGGTAGGCGGGGTTGGCCGCCTCCAGCCACCAGCGCGGCCCCCGGCGCACCAGGCGCTTGAGGGTGAATCCCCCCTCCAGCAGGGCCACCACGATGCGGCCGGAGCGGGGAGCGGCCCCCCGGTCCACGACGAGCAGGTCGCCGTGGCGGATGCCGGCGCCGACCATCGAGTCGCCGCAGACGCGCAGCAGCAGGGTGCGCTCGGGGTGGAGGTTCAGCTGGGCGTTGAGGTCGACCCCCGGGCCGGGATCGGGGTGGTGGGGATCGGGCACGGGCCCCGGGCGACAGGCCTCACCTTAGTACGGATGTACTGGTCAGTCCCCGTCCTCGAGCAGCAGCTGCTGAAAGGCGGTGTAGAGCTCCCGTTCGGTGTCGTCGGCCGGGAGGCGCCGGTTCGCCCCGCTCCGAGGGGTCGGGGTGCGACGCCGGCTGGCGGCCCCGGGGGAGGCGCCATCGCCGCTCGGGCCGCCACTGGGGCCATCGCTGGGGCCGGGGCGGGGGCTGCCGGCGGGGGGGCTGCCGGCGACGGTGGGAGGCGTCTCCAGCTGCCGCAGGCGCTCCAGCAGATGGGGCGGCACGCTGCCGTCGGCGCTGACGTTCATCAGGGCGCGGAACAGCTTCTGGGGGTCCTGCTCGGTTTCCACCGGATGGCGACGTTCGAGCGCCGATGACCCGGGGGCCGGAGCGCCGGCGGCCGGGGTGGGAGGCGGCGGGGCGGGCAGCGGGCGGGGCAGCTGGCGGCCGAGGGCCTCCAGCCGCTCGCGGCTGCGGGCATCGAAGCTCATCGGGGCGGAATCAGCTGCAGTTCAGTGTGTCGCGGGTGAGCCGGCCACTGACGGGATTGGTGCCGCTGGCGGCGGCACAGAGGCTGGTGAGGGCATCACCGCGCAGGGGCACGTTCGTGAAGTCGGCGCCGTCGATGAGCACCCCACGGAACTTGGTGTTGAAGGCGAAGGCGTCGTCGAGGCGGGCGTTGCGCAGGTCGGTGCCCTCGAACACCGCCGAATCCAGGGTGGCGTCCCGCAGGTCGCTGCCGCTCAGGTCGGCGTCCTGGAGCTTGGCGCCGAACAGGCTGGCGCCGCGCAGGTCGGCCCCAGAGAGATCGGCGTCGCGCAGGTTGGTGAGGTTGAAGGTGACACCGCGCAGGTCGGCGCCGTGGAAATCGGCCCCGATCAGCACCTGTTTGGCGTAGTCCATCGCCGCCGCCACCGGCACGGGGCGGGCCAGCAGCAGAAGGCCATCCAGCAGCAGGGCCAGGAGCAGGGCCAGCAGCAGGGCCGGGAACCGGGGCAGGGGGCGCGTCATCGGCGATGAAGCGAAGAACGCCAGCCTAGGCAAGGGCTCCACGGCGCTCCGAGGTCCGGGGAGGGATGCCGATGGGGAGAGGGCGACTAGCGTGATGCAGGACCGCGACGGCGGCCCGTTCGATCTCCGCAACCATTGATGATCAGGGACTTCCAGCCCAGGGGCTTCCGGCGATCAGGGGCCGGTCGCTGGCCCCACACCGCGGAACAGCGATGGTGAGCCGCGTTGTCGAGGCAGGGGAGCCAGGGGCCGGAGCGATCGAGGGCCTGCTGCAGAGGATCGAGCGGCCGGCGGCCCTGGCCGATGGGCAGGGGGTGATCCTGGCGGCGAACGGGGCGTTCTGCCGGCGTTCGGGGCTGGAGTGGGCGGCGCTGCGCCAGCGGACCTTGCAGGAGCTCTGTGCCGCCGACGTGGCGCCGCTGCTGGCGGGGACCGTGGCGAGTCTGCGCAGTGATCTGGTCGGTGGGCCGCAGGCCGATGCGGCGATTCCCCTGTCGCTCAGCCGCCTGCCCGCCACCGCCGGGCCGGGGACGGTCTGGTGCCTGCTGGAGCTGCTCGACCAGCGGGTGAACCTGGCGGATCTGGATGGCCTGGTGACGGACCGCTACGGGGAGGGTGCCGTGCTGCTGCATCTGCAGGTGCTGCAGCTCGACCTGGTACGCGGCCGGCTGGGCATTGCCGCCTGCGAGGCCCTGATCGAGGAGATTGCCCACCGCCTGGAGACGGCCCTTCCGGCCGGTGGCTTCTTCTCCCGCCAGGGGGGGGACCGCCTGCTGGCCCTGGTGCCGGGAGCGATGGGCATCGACGCGGTGCGCGACATGGCTGGCGAGCTGCTGACCAGCCTGGAGAGCCCCACCACGGTGCTGGAGCACGTCATCGAGCCGTCGCTGAACGTGGGCATCAGCCGGGCCCCCGACGACGGCAGCGAGTTCTCGGTGCTCCTGGATGCCGCCACCCGGGCGCTGGAGGAAACCCACCGCCAGCCCTTTCCCAGCTGCTGCATCGCGGCGCCGGTGGAGCGGTCGGTCCAGTTGCAGGAACTGCTGGCCCGTCCGCTGGCCCTGGCGATCGAGCAGGAGCAGCTGGAGCTGGCCTTCCAGCCGATCATCGAGCTGGAATCCGGCCGGGTGATCGCCGCCGAGGTGCTCTGCCGCTGGGATGACCCGGTGCTGGGGCGCCAGTCCCCCGCCGACTTCATCGACGTGGCCGAGGCCACGGCCCAGATCTCCTCCCTGGGGCGCTGGGTGATGGAGCGGGCGTTCGAGGCGCTGCACCGCTGGGATGTCGCCGGGCTGCAGCTGGGCAGGATCTGCGTGAACGTCTCGCCGCTCCAGGTGCAGGATCCGACCTGGAGCAGCGACCTGCTGATGGCCCTGGAACGCCACCAGCTGACGCCCGGTCGCATCGTCCTGGAGCTCACCGAAGGCAGCATCCTGGAGATGTCGACCCATGTGGCCGACCAGCTGCGGGATCTGAGGCGCCAGGGGTTCGCGCTGGCCATGGATGATTTCGGCACCGGCTATTCCGGCCTGCAGCGGCTCACCGAGCTGCCCTTCAGCGAAGTCAAGATCGACCGGAGCCTGATCTCCGCGATCGACTACGACCAGCTGCAGCAGGCCATGCTCAGCGCCGTGATCCGGCTCAGTGACGCCACCGGGATCATGGTGGTGGTGGAGGGGGTGGAACGCTCCCGCCAGCGGCAGATGCTGCTCACCCTCGGCTGTCGCCACGGCCAGGGGTACCAGCTCTCGGCCCCGCTTTCCGAACAGGAGCTGGAGGCCCTGCTCCAGAGCCAGATCACAACGGAGGCCTGAGGGAATCCCCGAATGGCCTGGAGCCTCCCCCTGCTGCTGTCCATCGACATCGGCGATGGGCGCTCCGTGGCGGGGCTCTCCAAGGCGATCCAGCTGTCGGTGGCGCCGGTGTTCCTGTTCACCGGTGTCACCGGGCTGCTGAGCCTGTTCAGCTCCCGGCTGGCCCGGATCATCGACCGCACCCGTGTCCTGCAGGAGGCCCTGGCGAAGAGCCGGGCGCAGCCGGATCCCGATCCCGAGGACGGGGACCGGCTGGAGCAGGTGCTGGCGGTGCAGCGCCGCCGCACCTTTCTGATCAACCGGGCGATCCTGGCGGTCACCGTCACCGCCCTGCTGGTGGCCGCCGTGGTGGCGGTGCTGTTCATCAGCGCGGTGGCAGCCCTGGATGTCACCGCCATCGTGGTGCCCCTGTTCGTGGCGGCCATGGGCGCGATGATCGTGGGTCTGCTGCTGTTCCTGCTGGAGGTGCAGCTGGCCATCAGCCAGAACCCGCGCCGGTACTACTGAGGGTGGTTCAACTCAGGGCAGTTCAACTGAGGGCAGTTCAACTGAGGGCAGTTCAACGCTGACCCGGTCAGCACCAGTGCCATTGAACTGTCACATTCGATACAGTTCTGCAATGGCCTGGCTGTTGCGCCTGATCCAGTCCCAGCGGCGTAAGGGCCGGGAGTATCAGCCGAGCTTCCTGCCCGCTCAGGTGCTGTTGTCCTGGTTCGGTGCGCTGCTGGCGATCACCCTTCTGGGACTGATCAGCGTCGCCAGTCACTATCCCCTGGTGGCCGCTCCCCTCGGAGCCTCCAGTGTTCTGCTGTTCGGTCATCCCGACAGTCCCCTGGCCCAGCCCCGCAACCTGCTGCTGGGGAATGGGTCGGCGGCCATCGTGAGCGTGGCCTGTGTCGCCTGGTTCGGGACGGCTCCCTGGGTGATGGGCCTGGCGGTCGCCCTGGCCATCGCCGCCGGACAGGTGATGCGCTGCCTCCATCCTCCTGCCGGAGCGGTCGCCCTGCTTGGGGTGCTCCTCCATGCCGGCCCTGGCTATGTGCTGATGCCTGTCCTGGCGGGCTCCCTGCTGCTCCTGCTGGTGGCCCTGGGATTGGCCTGGTTGGCCCCCGGGCGTTCCTATCCCCACCACTGGATCTGAGCTCCGCCATCGGTTCGCCAGGACCGCAGCGGGGAACCCTGGGTCAGCCTTTCCCACCGGCCATGCCCCCCAGCCCCGCCCAGCGTCAGGGAGCCTGGGCGGAGCAGCGGGTGCTGCGGCTGCTGCGGCTGCGCGGCTGGCAGCTGCTGGAGCGCAACTGGCACTGCCGCTGGGGCGAACTGGACCTCATCGTCCACAAGCCGGGACGCCTGCTGCTGGTGGAGGTGAAGGGGCGCCGCCGCGATGGCCTGGATGGCGGCGGAACGGCGGCCCTGCGCCGGCAGAAGCGCCTGCGGCTGGCGCGGGCCTGGGATTGCTGGCTGGCGGCCCATCCGCGCTGGGAGCGGACGCCGGTGGAGCAGGTGGCGGCCCTGGTGCCGCTGCCGCCCTCCCGGGCGCCGGTGCGCTGGATCCGGCTGGGCGACTGAAGGGCTCCTCTGGCGAGGGGAGCGGTCGGCTCAGGGCTGGCTGGTGGCCGGGGCGACCGGGGCCGGCGTGGCCGCCGGGGCCGGCGTCATCGTGTAGTACACGGTGCAGCGGTAGCGGGTGTTGTCCATGCCCACTTCCAGGTCCTCACAGACCGTGCGGGTGATCGTGGCACCCTTGGGCACCTGGCTCTTGGCCTGCTGGCGGGTGGCCTGACGGTCGAAGATCGATTCGGCGGTGACGCTGCCGGCCCGGGCAGGGACCGCCAGCAGGGCAAGGCCGCCCGCCAGCAGGGCACCGGTCAGCAGTGGGCCGGTGAGCCGGAATCCAGGGGCCATGGCGGAAGGGGGAAGCTGCTCCAGCTCTAGCCAGGCCTGACGGCGCTGCAATCTGGGGAGACCTGCCGGCGCTTCCATGACCTTCAGCGGCCACCGGGCCCGCAAGCGCTTCGGGCAGCACTGGCTCACCGATGGCCAGATCCTCGATCGCATCGTGGCGGCCGCCGACCTGCGGGGCGACGACCACGTCCTGGAGGTCGGCCCGGGCCGGGGCGCCCTGACCGAACGGCTGCTGGCGTCGCCGGCGGCCTCGCTGCTGGCGGTGGAACTGGACCGGGACCTGGTGGCGGGCCTGCGGCAGCGGTTCGGGGGTGACGGGCGCTTCACCCTGATCGAGGGGGACGTGCTGGAGCTGGCGCTGCCCTTCCCCGACCGTCCCGCGCCCACCAAGGTGGTCGCCAACATCCCGTACAACATCACCGGACCGCTGCTGGAGCTGCTGGTGGGGCGCCTGGGCCGGCCCGCCCCCTGTCGCTTCGAGCGGCTGGTGCTGCTGGTGCAGCAGGAGGTGGGCCAGCGGATCCGGGCCCGGCCGGGCAGCAGCGCCTTTTCGGCCCTCAGCGTGCGTCTGCAGCTGCTGGCCCGCTGCAGCAGCGTCTGCCCGGTGCCGCCCCGCTGCTTCTCCCCGCCGCCGAAGGTCACCTCGGAGGTGATCGTGATCGAGCCCGTCCCGCCGGAATCCCTGCCGCCGCTGGACCAGGCCCTGGCGGTGGAGCGGCTGCTGACGCGCTGCTTCGCCGGACGGCGCAAGATGCTCCGCACCACCCTGGCGGGACTGCTGCCGGCGCCGGCCCTGCTGGAGGTGGCCGCCGCCGCCGGCGTCGATCTGCAGCAGCGTCCCCAGGAGCTGGCGCCCGAGCGCTGGCTGGCGCTCGCCACCGGCTTGAATCGGGCATCGAGCGCCGATCCCGGCGGAGCATGAACCCGATGGCAGATGTGACGGTGCGGGCCCCCGCCAAGATCAACCTGCACCTGGAGGTGCTGGGTCTGCGGCCGGACGGCTACCACGAGCTGGCGATGGTGATGCAGAGCATCGACCTGGCCGACACCCTGGTGTTGCGGTCCACCGCCGACGCCACGATCCGGCTGCGCAGTGACAGCGCGGAGCTGCCCAGCGACGGCACCAACCTGATCGTCAGGGCGGCCGAGCTGCTGCGCTCCCGGGTCGGCCTGCCGGAGCTGGGGGTGGACATCACCCTGCACAAGCGCATCCCCATCGGCGCCGGTCTGGCGGGGGGCTCGAGCGATGGGGCCGCCGCCCTGGTGGGCCTCGACGCCCTCTGGGGCCTGAGCCTGGGCGCGGCGCGGCTGCACGGGCTGGCGGCCGAGCTGGGATCCGACATGCCGTTCTGCCTGGAGGGTGGCACCCAGCTCTGCTTCGGCCGCGGGGAGCGGCTCGAGCCCGTGACGGCCGCCGGGGCGCCCGGACAGGCCGTGCTGCTGATCAAGCATCCCGAGGCCAGTGTCTCCACCCCCTGGGCCTACGGCCGCTGCCGGGACCTGCGCAGTGACTTCTATCTCGAAGCCGAGGAGGACTTCGAGCAGCGGCGCCAGGCCCTGCGTCAGGGCCCCCTGGTGGCGGCCCTGGCCGGCCGGGGCCCGCTGCCCCACCTGCGCAACGACCTGCAGGCGGTGGTGGAGCCGGAGGTGGAGAGCATCCGCGCCGGCCTCGAGCTGCTGCGCCGCGGCCCGGGGGCCCTGGCCGTCGCGATGAGCGGCTCGGGGCCGAGTCTGTTCGCGCTGCACCCGGACCTGGCCACGGCCGAGGCGGCCCGCGATGCCCTGGCGGAGTCGCTGGCGGCGCTGGGCTTCGACGCCTGGTGCTGCCGCTGCGGCGGATCCGGTGTCAGCCTGGTGACGGATGGATCCGCGCCATGACCGACGAACGCCCCGCCCCACCGCCGCGCAAGGGACCCCTCAGCTTCCTGTCCGGCGCCCTCACCAGCGGACTGCTGGCCTGGCTGAGCCTGGGGGTGAGCCAGCGGGTGGTGGGCTGGTACGTGACCCATCCGCCCCACTTCGACTCGGCCTTCGCCCAGAGCATCGCCACCGCCATGAAGACCCTGATGGTGGGGATGTGCTTCCTGGCCACCTTCACCTTCGCCTTCATCGGCCTGGGGCTGTTCCTGGTGTTCATCCGCAGCCTTTGGCCGGCCGAGGCCGAATCCCCTTCCTAAGCTGCCCCCCAGCCGCCCCTCCCCCCGATGACACCCCACGATCTGGGTCTGTTGGTGGTCCTGCTGCTGCCGGGCATGCTCCTGTCGGTCCTGCTGCTCAGCACCTTCGCCGCCGGCGGCTGAGATAGGTTGGCCGCGCACAGGCCCCTGCTCCGTGGCTGAAACTCTCCTGTTCAACGCCCTGCGCGAAGCCATCGACGAGGAGATGGCCCGCGACCCCCATGTGTGTGTCATGGGAGAGGACGTGGGCCATTACGGCGGCTCCTACAAGGTCACCAAGGACCTCTGCCAGAAGTACGGCGAACTGCGGGTGCTGGACACCCCCATCGCCGAGAACAGCTTCACCGGCATGGCCGTCGGTGCCGCCATGACCGGCCTGAGGCCGATCGTGGAGGGCATGAACATGGGCTTTCTGCTGCTCGCCTTCAACCAGATCTCCAACAACATGGGGATGCTGCGTTACACCAGCGGCGGCAACTACACGATCCCGGCGGTGGTGCGCGGACCCGGCGGCGTCGGCCGCCAGCTCGGTGCCGAGCACAGCCAGCGCCTTGAGGCCTACTTCCATGCCGTGCCCGGCATCAAGATCGTGGCGGTGAGCACCCCCACCAATGCCAAGGGCCTGATGAAGGCCGCCATCCGCGACAACAATCCGGTGCTCTTCTTCGAGCACGTTCTTCTCTACAACCTCAGCGAGGACATCCCCGAGGGCGACTACATCTGCGCCCTCGACCAGGCCGAGGTCGTGCGTGAAGGTAAGGACGTCACGATGCTCACCTATTCGCGCATGCGCCACCACTGCCTCAAGGCGGTGGAGCAGCTGGAGGCCGAGGGGGTCGATGTCGAGCTGATCGACCTGATCAGCCTCAAGCCCTTCGACATGGAGACCATCGCCCGCTCGATCCGCAAGACCCACAAGGTGGTGGTGGTGGAGGAATGCATGAAGACCGGCGGCATCGGGGCCGAACTGATCGCCCTGATCACCGAGCACTGCTTCGACGACCTCGATGCCCGGCCGGTGCGCCTCTCCTCCCAGGACATCCCCACCCCCTACAACGGCAATCTGGAGAATCTCACCATCATTCAGCCCCACCAGATCGTCGCCGCGGCGCTCGATCTGAAGGCGGGTCGTCGCTGAGATGGGACGTCAACAGGGCTGGTTCGCCCTCATCCTCGCCCTCACCATCGCCTCCGGGGCCCTGCTGGCCAACTACGGCCTGCAGCTGGGCCTCGATCTCCGCGGCGGCAGCCAGCTCACCCTCCAGGTGATGCCCGCCGGGTCCATCACCCGGGTGGACACCGAACAGCTGGAGGCGGTCAAGGAGGTGCTGGAGCGCCGCATCAACGGCCTGGGTGTGGCCGAATCCACCCTCCAGGCCGTGGGCAGCGACCAGCTGGTGCTCCAGCTTCCGGGTGAGCAGGATCCGAGCCAGGCGGCCCGGGTGCTGGGCAGCACGGCCCTGCTGGAGTTCCGTGCCCAGAAGCCCGGCACCGAGCAGGAGATGCAAGGCCTGCTGGGCCTGAAGCGCCAGGCGGAGTCGGTGCTGCGCTCCAAGCAGCCCCCCTCCGGCATCAACGACCCCACGGCAACGCCGCCACCGCCGCCGTCCTCCCTGTCGGCGGAGGATCTGGCCAAGGCGCTCACCTCCCTCGGAATCAAGGTTCCTGCCGGCGCCAGTGAGGTCGAACAGCTGGAGCTGCTGCTCCGGGAGACCAACCGCCGCATCCTTACCCTCTACGGCCCCCCCCTGATCACCGGCAAGGACCTCACCAGCGCCGGCCGCCAGCAGCAGGCCACCGGAACCGGCTGGGAGGTGACCCTGGGCTTCAACCGGGAAGGGGGCGAGAAGTTCGCCGCCCTCACCCAGTCGATCGCCGGCACCAACCGGTTGCTGGGCATCGTCCTCGATGGCCGCTCGATCAGCGAAGCCAGCGTCGGCGAGCAGTTCAAGGTGGCCGGCATCACCGGCGGCTCCGCTTCGATCAGCGGCAACTTCAGCGCCGAGGAGGCCCGCGACCTGGAGGTCCAGCTGCGGGGGGGCTCCCTGCCCCTGCCGGTGAAGATCGTTGAAGTGCGCACCGTCGGCCCGTCCCTGGGGGCCGAGAACATCCGCTCCAGCCTGGTGGCCGGCCTCTCTGGCCTGGTCCTGGTGGCCATCTTCATGATGTCGGTGTACCGCCTGCCCGGGATCGTGGCGGTGGTGGCCCTGAGCCTTTACGCCCTGTTCAACCTGGCCATCTATGCCCTGATTCCCGTCACCCTCACCCTGCCGGGCATCGCCGGTTTCATCCTCTCGGTCGGCATGGCCGTGGATGCCAACGTGCTGATCTTCGAGCGCATCAAGGAGGAGCTGCGGGCCGGCAACACCCTGATCCGCTCCATCGACACGGGCTTCTCCCTGGCCCTGTCTTCGATCATCGACGGCCACGTCACCGGCCTGATCAGCTGCGCGGCCCTGTTCTTTCTGGGCACCGGCCTGGTCAAGGGGTTCGCTGTCACCCTGGCGATCGGCCTGGTGCTCAGTCTGTTCACCGCCCTCACCTGCACCCGCACCCTGCTGCGCCTGCTGATGAGCTACCCGGCCCTGCGGCGCCCCACCTACTTCCTCCCCGCCCGCCAGCTGCCGTCCGCCCGATCCGCTGCAGCCCAGCCGGGTGTGGCCTGAATGACCGCCATGACCTCCGTCTCCCCCCCGTCCCCCCGCTTCCGCATCAGCCGCCACCGCCGTCTGGCCTGGGTGGGTTCGATCCTGGCCTGCGGCCTGAGCCTGCTGGGCCTGGCCCTCTGCTGGCTGAATCCGTCGATCGGCGCACCGCTGCGGCCCGGCCTCGATTTCACCGGCGGCACCCAGGTGCAGGTGGAGCGGGACTGTGCCCCCTGCAAGCCCGTCACCGCCGCCGAAGTGCGCCAGGGCCTGGTCGGCCTCGCCCTGCCCTCCCCGGAAGGGGAGGTGGCCCCCAGCCTCGGCAGCGCCTCGGTTCAGGTGCTCGATGGCGGCCGCTCCCTGCTTCTGCGTCTGCCGGCCCTCGATGCCGACCAGAGCAAGGCGGTCATCGATGACCTCGCTAACCGGGTCGGCCCCCTGCTCTCCAGCGGCACCTCGGTCAACACGATCGGACCGACCCTTGGCTCGCGGCTCCTGCAGGGCAGCCTCGTGTCCCTGCTGGTGAGCTTCGCCGGCATCGCCGTCTACATCACCTTCAGCTACAGCGGCATCTTCGCCGGGCTGGCCCTGCTCTGCCTGGCCCATGACGTGCTGATCACCTGCGGGCTGTTCGCCTGGCTGGGGCTGCTCCAGGGCATCGAGGTGGATTCCCTGTTCGCCGTCTCCCTGATCACCGTGGCCGGCTATTCCGTCACCGACACGGTGGTCGTCTACGACCGGATCCGCGAGCAGCGCCGTGTCCTCGGGGACCTTCCCCTGGTGGAGCAGGTGGATGTGGCCGTCGACGCCACCCTCACCCGCTCCCTCTACACCTCGTTCACCACCCTGCTGCCCCTGGTGGCCCTGATCTTCTTCGGCGGCAGCACCCTGTTCTGGTTCGCCGTGGCACTCACGGTCGGCATCGCCGTGGGCAGCTGGTCGAGCATCGGCCTGGCACCCACCCTGCTGCCGGTGTTCTCGAAGCGATGAGGGGCCCCGACCGCAGCGAGCCGATCCGGCGCGGCGGCTGGCCCCTGCTGCCGGTGGTGCTGCTGGTGCTGGCCCTGATCGACCTGCGGGTGGAGCTGATCCTGCTCTGGGACCACCTCACCCTGACCTCCCTCACCGCCGCCGTCCGCTCCCACCTCCTGGCCGTCACGGTGCTGGTGGCCCAGCCCTCCCTCTGGCACCACTACCGCCGGGTCCGCGGCTGAGCCGGCCGGCCCCCAGCGCCGATCCGGTGATCAGGTGCGATCCCAGCGGTCCATCACGTCCCGGACGAGCACCTCTTCGCAGGCCACCTGCAGGACCACCACCAGGGGCAGGGCCAGCAGCAGCCCGGGAAGTCCCAGCAGGGCCCCCAGGCTCAGCTGGGCCATCAGGGCCACCGTGGGCAGCAGGTTGACGGTGCGGCTCAGCAGCAGCGGGGTGAGCAGGAAGGCTTCGCCGTTCTGGAGCAGCAGCCGCAGCACCAGCACCTGGAGCACCTTGGCCGGCGAGATCAGCAGGGCGACCGCCAACGGCAGCAGGGTGGCGGCCGTGGGACCGATGGTGGGCACGAAGGTGAGCAGGCCGCAGACCAGGCCGCTGAGCAGGGCCAGGGGCACCTGCAGCAGGGCCAGGCCCGCCCAGGTGGTGACGAACACCACCGTGCCCGAAATGGTCATGCCCGCCAGCCAGCCCCCGAGGGCCTCGCGGCATTCCCCCAGCAGCTGTTGCATGCGGGGGCGGTAGAACCGCGGCGTGGCGGCGATGAGGAGCCGTTGGTGGCTGGCCGGATCGAGCGCCATCAGGATCGCCAGCAGCAGCATCAGCAGCAGCTGGATGGTGCTGTTGGCCGCGCCCCCAGCTACCCCCAGCAGCTGGCCGCCCAGGGGCTGCAGCCGGTCCCAGAGCGTCCCCTCGGCCAGCTGGCGGTCGAGGTCGCGGAGAAGGGGGGTCTTGGGGACCACATCCCCGAGCCGATCCAGCAGTTCGGGGACCAGCTGGCTGAACTGGCGGATCTGGTCGATCAGTTCCGGCAGCAGCAGATTGGCGAGCACCCAGCCGATCACCAGCAGGGCCAGCAGCACCAGCGACAGGGCCGCCCCCCGGTTCAGCGGCGTGAGCCTGCGCAGCAGGCTGGTGGGCACATCGAGGGCCACCGCCAGCACCACGGCGCCGAAGAGGATCAGCAGCACCCAGCGCAGTTCCCACAGCAGCAGGCAAAGCGCCACCAAGGCAAGGGCCCCGAGCAGGGTGCGTGCCTTCATGTCTGCCGCCGTTCCCGCTTCCAGGGATCGAGGATGTCATGGATCAGCACATCCCGCAGCAGCACCTGGAGGCACACCGCCAGGGGCAGGGCCAGCAGCAGGCCGAGGGGGCCGAACAGCAGGGTGAACAGCAGCTGGGCCGTGAGGGTCAGGCCGGGCAGCAGCTGCAGCTGGTGGTGCATCACCGAGGGGGTGATGACATAGCTCTCCAGGTTCTGAATGATCACGTAGGTCACCAGGACGGCCAGGGCCTTCCAGGGGGCGTCCAGCAGGGCCACCGACATCGGGAAGACCGTGCTGAGGGTGGGTCCCACGTTGGGGATGATGTTGAGCAGGCCCGCCAGAAGGGCATTGGCCGCCACCAGCTTCACCCCCAGCAGGGACAGGCCGATGGCCGCCAGCAGGCCCACGCAGACGGAGCTGATCAGCACCCCCACCATCCAGCTGCTCAGGGCGGTGCCGCAGGCCACCAGCACCTGCCGCAGCCGCCGGCGGTAGAAGGACGGCGCCAGCAGCAGCAGGGCTTCCCGGTAGCCGGTGGGCTGGGCGGCCACCATCAGGGAGACGGCCACGACGAACAGGGTCTGGAGCAGCCCCGCGCCGAGGTTGCCGGCCACGCCCACCAGGCCGATGGCGCCGCCGCCGAGCCGGCCCAGCAGGTCGGGGGGCAGGGTGGCGGGAATCGAGAGGGTCGCTTTCAGCCAGTCCAGGCTGCCGTCCCGGCGGCCGTACACCATCTGGGATGCCCCCTCGAGAGCCTGGCGCAGCAGCTTCAGCAACTCGGCCCAGGCCCGAGGCACCTGCAGCAGCAGTTCGCGGAACTCGGCGATGAACGGCGGGATCACCACCGTGGCGACCACCAGCACCACCAGGCTGACCAGGAGCAGGGCCAGCAGCAGGGCGATGGGACGGGCGACGCCGATCCGCTCCCGGATGGCGCCCACCAGGGTGCACAGGGCCATGGCGAGCACCACGGCGGCGAACAGGAGGATCAGGGCGTCACGCAGGCTCCACAACAGAACGAGCGCCGCCAGCAGGGCGATCAGGCCCAGCCACTGGCCGAATTTCAAACGTCCTCCTGAGACTCCTCGGCCGACTCATCGCCCTGGCCGGCGAAGCCGAGGCCATGGCCGTCGGCGTAACGCTGGGCGAAGCGCATGAAGCGCTCGAAGTCGGCGGTGCTCTTCCAGGTGTAGGTGGCTTCCAGGGCGCTGGCCTTGCCATTGACGAAGCGCGCCTTCACCTCCCGGGTCACCATCTCGCCTTCCTCATCGAGCATGAACATGCCGGTGATGTCCCCCATCGACTGGGGGGCCAGGGCTTCGGGCTCCTCGAAGACGAAGGTGGCCTGGCCGGTGCGGCCATCCCGTGAACGGGTCAAGCGGATGTCGGGCACGACCGTCTCGTCCACCCCGCGGAAGAACTGAATGGCGGCGGCCATGGCACTCGCTCAAAAGGTGACTTTAGGCAGAGCCCGTCACGGCTCTTTGCGGGGCTTCACGGCCGGACCCCCGGCACCAGGCCAGTGCCCATCGGTCCTGACATAGTGGGTCCCACCCTGCTGCCTTTCCGGCCGGTCGTCTCCCCCATGCTCTCCGGTCCTCCGGTTTCCAGCACCGTCGATGCCGATCAGCTGCTGGAGCGTTTCCTCACGGGCTCAGCCCGTCAGCGCCGCAGCCTGCTGGCCAGCCTCGGCCAGGCCGGGTCGGCCCTGCTGGATCTGATCCCGGACCGTCTCGACCTCCTCGATGCCACCGGAGACGACTGGGCCGCCGGCCACCTGATCCAGCTGCTGCTGGCCTCCGGTGACACCGCCCGCCAGGAGGCCCTGCTGGCCCGCCATCCCCAGGGCTGGCTGGCCGTCACCAGCGTCGCCGGGCTCGACTACGCGCCCCTGCAGCAGTACCTGATGCGGCAGGCGTTCGAGGAGGCCGACCGGCTCACCAGTGACCACCTGCGCCAGCTGGCCGGCGAGGGGGCCGTGCGCCGCGGCTACGTCTATTACAGCGAGGTCGCGGTCATGCCCGCCACCGACCTCACCAACCTCGACCGACTCTGGACCTGCTACTCCCAGGGACGCTTCGGCTTCTCGGCCCAGGCCAGGCTGCTGCAGGCCTGCCAGGGGCAGTGGGAGCGCCTCTGGCCCCGGCTGGGCTGGAAGACCGACGGCACCTGGACCCGCTACCCAGGCTCCTTCCAGTGGTCGATCGAGGCCCCAGAGGGCCACATGCCCCTGATCAACCAGCTCCGGGGGGTGCGCCTGATGGATGCCCTTCTGCAACATCCCGCCATCCAGGCGCGCCTGGAGGAGGCAGCGGCAGGGCGCCCGCGTTAGGTTCCGGTCAGGCGAATGGGACTACCTGCTTCATGCAGCTCCGCTGGGCCGACTACATCACCCCCTCCACCCTGCAGCTGGCGCCGCTGGTGGAGTTGCTCCTCGAACCCATCGGCTGCGCCCTGCGCCAGGCGGAGCTTCAGCTCGGTCTCCAGGAGGCCCTGGTCAATGCGGTGCGGCACGGCAACGGCTGCGATCCGGGCAAGTGCCTGCGGGTCCGGCGGATCGTCACGCCGCGCTGGGTGATCTGGCAGGTGCAGGACGAGGGCCCTGGCCTGCCGGCCCACGCGCGCCAGGCCTGCTTGCCCTGCCAGGAGGATGCCCCCTCCGGCCGGGGTCTGTTTCTCATCCACCACTGCTTCGACGACGTGCGCTGGAGCGGTCGTGGCAACCGCCTGCAGCTGGCGGCCCGTCGGGCGGCGGTCAGCGCCCGTGGGCAGGACAGCCCGGATCGCTGATCTCGGCCCGCAGCCAGGCCTGGGCGTTCTCCAGCAGGGCGATGGCGCGCAGGCGGCCGTCGGTGGCTGCACTGGCGCCGGGGTCATCGGCGGCGAGCAGCTGGACCAGCGCTGCCGCCAGCTGTTCAGCGGCCCGCCGGGGCCGCTGACGCTTCAGGGCGTGCCACTCCCGATCGCCGATGCTGAGCTGGCGGTGCAGCTGCTCGGCCAGGGGCAGGGCGTCGGCGGGCCAGGAGCGGCTCGCCGGCACGGTGGCGCCGGCCGTGGAAGGCGATCCGGCTGGAGCGGCGGGGGCTTCCACTGGACGATCGGGCCGAAGTGGATCCATCCTGTCGCTCCAGGCCACGCCCTGTCGATCGCGCCGCCATGAGACGTCCCCAGCGCCCCCGCCGCTCCCCGTCCCCCGGAGTGCTCCACCATCTGGCGGCGGTGCTGAGCCTGGCCGGCCGCCCCGGGGCGGTCGCCGCCAGCGGTGTCAGCCTGCGCCGCAGGCGCCAGCGGCTGGAGCTGGCCCAGCGGCTGCTGGACCCGCTCCCGGAGGCCCTGCTGCCGCGCGGGCGCCAAAGCGATCGCTTCTGGACGGCCCTGCGCTGGGGGGGGCTCGGGCTGCTGCTGGCCTGGTTGCTCAGACCGTGATTCAGGCGTCGGCTTCGCCGACGAATTCGAGCGGATGGGGTCGCTGCTCCAGCGCCTCCACCTCACGGCGCTTGAGGGCGGTCCAGTCATCGAGCAGCTCCCGGCCGAAGACATCGCCGGCCAGCAGGTAGTCGTGGTCGGCGGCCAGGGCCGCAAGGGCGGCGCCCAGGTCGGTGGGCAGCCCGGCGGGCTGATGGGCGGGCTCCCGATCAGCAGGGGGGCCGGGATCGATCTGGTGGCGCACCCCATCGAGGCCCGCCAGCAGCATGGCGCTGAAGGCCAGGTAGGGATTGGCGAGCCCGTCGCCCTGGCGCAGCACCAGCCGCCGCCGGCCGGGATCCCTGTCCGGCTCGGGAACGGCCACCACGGTGGCGGAGTCGTGGCGGGCATAGGCCAGCCGGGTCGGCGCCTGGGGCCCGCTCCCCAGCCGCCGGTAGCTGTTGGTGCCGGGGTTGGTGAAGGCGGCCAGGGACGGGCCGTGGCGCAGCAGCCCCCCCAGGTACCAGCGGGCCGTCTGGGAGAGGTCGCCGTAGGTGCCTTCGCCGGCAAACAGGGGATGGCCGGCCTTCCACAGGCTCTGGTGCACCGCCAGGCCGGCGCAGGCGCCCTCCAGGGTGGGCCTGGGCAGGAAGGTGGCGCTCCAGCCGTGGCGGCGGGCCACGTTCCGCACCACGTAGCGGCTCACCATCAGCGCGTCGGCGGCCCGCAGCGGATCGTCGCTGGCCACCGTGAGGTGCTGCAGGGGACCGGCCGCCGGCTGGAGCGGCAGGCGGGCCCGGATCCCCAGGGCCGCCAGGGTCAGCGCCAGCTCGCTGTGCAGAGCCTCCGGCGGAGCGGCCCCGAGGGCGACGCGGTAACCGCAGCCGAGCTCGTCGGCCTGGGAGGTGAGCTCCTGGAACAGGAAGTAGCCGGACTCGGTGCCGAAGCGGGCGGCATCCGCCAGTCCGCTGCCCGCCAGCAGGTCCAGGGCGCGGGCCGCCAGGCTGCGCGGGCAATGGCGGAGGCGCCCAGCGCCGTCGGGCGGCCCCTCGACCGCAGCGATCAGGCTGAGGCTCCGGGGGGCGAGAAAAGGGTCGATCCAGGCGGTGGCCGGGTCCGGATGGAGCACCAGGCCGTCGAGGGCCAGGCCGTGGTGGAAGGCCCCCTCCCCGAGACGATGGGCTTCCAGGCCGATCGACTGCCAGCGCCCCGCCAGGTCCGTCACCTTGAGGTCGATGCGCTCGATGCCGTCGTCTCCGAGGCGGCGCAGGACGTCCTGGGCGGAGGTGGCCATGGCGGGAGGCGGGTGGGAAGGCTGCCGCCACGATGGTGCCCCCCCGATCGGCCGGTGGCCGCGTAACCGTTTCTGTCAGATTCCCCAGAACCAGCCGCAGCACAGGAATCTGGCGGATTGCGAGTGCTACCTTCCGCTTCAGGTGCGTCGATCCGTTTCGTCCATGCGAGATGCCATCACCGGTCTGATCGGTCGCTACGACCAGCTGGGCCGCTATTTCGATCGCTCCGCGATCGATCGGATCGATTCCTATTTCGGTCAGGCGGAGTTGCGGCTGGCTGCGGTCGAGCTGATCAACCGGGAAGCCGCCACCATCGTCCGGGAGGCGGCCCAGCGCCTCTGGCTGGAGGACCCGGAACTGCTGCTCCCCGGCGGCAACGCCTACACCACCCGGCGTCTGGCGGCCTGCCTGCGGGACATGGATTACTTCCTGCGCTACGCCAGCTACGCCCTGGTGGCCGACGACTTCACCATCCTTGACGAGCGGGTGCTGAATGGTCTCGATGACACCTACAAGAGCCTGGGGGTGCCCACCGGTCCCACCGTCCGCAGCATCGCCCTGCTCGGTGAGGTGATCGCCGAGATGCTGGCCGATGCCGGCATGGTGGATACCGCCCTGGTGCGGGCGCCCTTTGAGCACCTCTGCCGCGGCCTCGGCTCCAGCAACGTCCGGGCCCGCTGAGGCGACCGTTCCCTAATCTCAGTTCACTACTGCCTCCCCGCCAGTTCTTGCCTTCTCTCCCAGTGCCTCCATCCGTCAGCAGCGCCCACCGGCTCGCCCTGGACCCCATCGCCACCCCCGAGCGTCTGCTGCTGGGTCCTGGTCCGTCCAATGCCCACCCCACGGTGCTGCAGGCCCTGGCCCGGATGCCGATCGGCCACCTGGACCCCCTCTACATCGACCTGATGGGTGAGGTGCAGGAGCTGCTGCGCTACGCCTGGCAGACCGACAACCGGCTCACCATCCCGATGAGCGGCACCGGCAGCGCCGCCATGGAGGCGACGCTGGCCAACACCATCGAACCCGGCGACAAGGTGCTGGTGGCGGTGATGGGCTACTTCGGCCAGCGCCTGGTCGACATGGCCGGCCGCTACCGGGCCGAGGTGGTCACGATCGAGCGGCCCTGGGGAGAGGCCTTCGACCTGGCCGAACTCGAAGCCGCCCTGATCGCCCACAAGCCCACCATCCTGGCGATGGTGCACGCCGAGACCTCCACCGGGGTGTGCCAGCCGATGGAGGGCATCGGCGACCTCTGCCGGCAGCACGACTGCCTGCTGCTGCTGGACACGGTCACCTCCCTGGGGGCGGTGCCGCTGCACATCGATGCCTGGAAGGTGGACCTGGCCTACAGCTGCAGCCAGAAGGGCCTCAGCTGCCCCCCCGGCCTGGGCCCCTTCACCATGGGCCCCCGGGCCGAGGCCAAGCTGGCCGCCCGTTCCGGCAAGGTGCCCAACTGGTACCTCGATGTCTCCCTGCTCAACAAGTACTGGGGCAGCGACCGGGTGTACCACCACACCGCCCCGGTCAACATGAACTTCGGCATGCGGGAAGCTCTGCGGCTTCTGGCCGAGGAAGGGTTGGAGGCCGCCTGGGCGCGCCACCGCAGCAATGCCGAGCGCCTCTGGGCCGGTCTGGAGCGTCTGGGGCTTGAGCTGCACGTCAGCGAGCCCCTGCGGCTGGCCACCCTCACCACGGTCCGGATTCCCGAGGGGGTCGACGGCAAGGCCTTCAGCCGCCACCTGCTTGACCGCTTCGGCATCGAGGTCGGGGGCGGGCTGGGGGATCTGGCCGGCAAGGTGTGGCGCATCGGCCTGATGGGCTACAACAGCACCCCCGAGAACGTGGACCGCCTGCTCGCCATCTTCGAAAGCGAGCTGCCCGCCTTCCGGCCGTCGCCTGCGGCCGTCGCGGCCGGGGTCGCCTGAGTCAGGCCGGGCCCTCTCTCCTGGCCCGGAGCTCCTGCCGGCCTCGGCGCCGCTGCCGGAACCAGGCCTCCAGCTGCTCCCCGGCCCGCTCCCCCAGCACGCCCCCCCGCACCACCATGTGGTGGTGGGCACTGGGGTGGCGCGACAGATCCAGGCTGCCGCCCAGGCCGCCCCGCTTCGGATCTGCCGCCCCGTAGATCACCGTGCCCACCCGCGCCTGGACCAGGGCGCCGGCGCACATCGGACACGGCTCGAGGGTCACCAGCAGGGTGCAGCCGTTGAAGCGCCAGTCGCCCCGGGCCGCCGCCGCCCGGCGCAGGGCCAGCAGTTCGGCGTGCCCCAGGGGGTCCGCCCGCCGGTGGCGCCGGTTGCTGCCCCAGCCCACACAGCGGCCGGCCTCATCAAGCAGGGCCGCCGCCACCGGGATCTCCCCTCCGGCCCCGACCGCGTCGGCGAGCCGTAGGAGCCGGTCCATCCACAGCAGGCTGGCGGCGTCATTCAGCATGGACGCGTCATGCAGCATGGACTTCTTCTAGCCATGCCTCCGGAGGGGCAAGCGGCAGAATGCCGAAGCCTCCACCGTCGCCGTTGGCCAGCGTCCCCCCCGCCCAGCGGCCAGCGCCGCCCCCCAGGGAGCGCGTCTCCTTCGTGGATCCGTTCCAGGTGGATCCGGCTCTTGAGGCCTTTTTGCATCAGGCGTCGAACCTGCTGTGCCGCTGGCTGGGCGAGGCCGGCCACGGCACACCCCTTCCCGGGCTGAGCGTGCTGCCGGTGGTGGAGCCGGAGGCCGAAGGCCTGGGCAGCGACCGGCTGCTGGCCGATCTCCAGCTGGTGATGGAGGGGGCCTACAACCCCAACCATCCCGGCGCCCTGGCCCACCTCGACCCGCCGCCCCTGTCGGCCTCGATCGTGGCCGATCTGATCTGCGCCGGGCTGAACAACAACCTGCTGGCCGAGGAGCTCTCCCCCAGCCTGAGCCGCCTGGAGCGGGCCCTGTGCGCCTGGATGGCGGGGCGTCTCGGCCTGCCCGAGGGTGCCGGCGGCGTGGCCGCCAGCGGCGGCAGCCTCAGCAACCTGATGGCCCTGGTCACCGCCCGTCACCAACGGGGTCTGGCGACCCGGGGCGACGCGGTGGTGCTCTGCAGCGAGGAGGCCCACGTCTCGCTGATCAAGGCCGTCGCCGTGATGGGCCTGCCGGCCGAGGCCCTGGTGCGGCTGCCGGTGACCGCTGCCGGCGGCCTGGACCCCCTGGCCCTCGAGGAGCGGCTGGCCCGGCTGGATCGGGCCGGCACCCCCGTGATCGCCGTGGTGGCCACCTCCGGCACCACCGTGCGGGGCGCCCTTGATCCGCTGGAGCCGATCGCCGCCCTCTGCAGCCGCTACGGCCACTGGCTGCACGTGGACGGGGCCATCGGGGCGATCTTCGCCTTCAGTGAGCGACTCCGGCCCCTGCTGGGCGGCCTGGGGCTGGCCGATTCGATCACGGTCAACCCCCAGAAGCTGCTCGGCATCACCAAGACCTCCTCCCTGTTGCTGCTGGCCGACCCCCGCCACCTGCAGCGGGCCTTCAACACCGGCCTGCCCTACATGGAGCCCAGCTGGGGCGGCGGCCACCAGGGGGAGGCGGGATTGCAGGGCACCCGGCCGGGGGAGATCCTCAAGCTCTGGCTGGGGCTGCGCCAGCTGGGCCTCGACGGCATGGCCGCCCTGATCGAGGCGGCCGTCCAGCGCCGCAGCGAGCTGGAGCGACGGCTGCGGGCCATCGGTGGCCTGACCCTCTGCAGCGGTCCCCTGCACCTGCTTGCCTTCCGCCCTGAAGGCTCAGGCGCCGCCGGCGCCGAACGCTGGAGTGCGGCCACCCGGGCGGCCCTGCTGGGGGAGCAGCTGATGCTGTCGCGGCCCGTCTACCGGGGGCTCCATCACCTCAAGGCGGTGCTGGGCAACCCCCACACGGGCAGCGAGCACCTGGAGCGCCTGGCCCAGGTGGTGCAGCGCAGCCTGGCGGAGGCCGCCGATGGCTGAACCGAAGCCGGAGCCGGTGGCGCCGCCGCGCCCCGCGACCGACCGCCGTGGCCGGTGGGTGGCGATCCTCACTGGCGCCCTCTCGATCCTGATCGGGGTGGCCTATCTGGTGCTGATCACCGTCCTGGATTCCCGCGGTCCCCTTCAGCCCCCGCCCCCCGAGGCCCTGGGCGTGGCGGCAGCCGCCGCGCCTGCCGCTGCTGAAGCGGTTCCACCACCCGGCTGAGGGCCGTCTCCAGGAAGCGGCGCAGCATCCCCTCCCGCTGGTTGAGGTCGTACTCACGCTGCAGCACCTCCTGCAGCCCGCCATCCCCCCAGTCCTGGTTCTGGCGGAAGTAGGTGATGAAGCTGCGGCCCGCCACCCGGGTGAGCCAGGCGGCGCTGACCGCCTGCACCGCCCGGCTGACGACCAGGGCGGGAAGATTGAGGCTCAGGGCCGAGGTGATCAGCCCCACCCCCCCCTTGATCAGGCCGAGGCCCGCCAGGGTGCGGCCCACCGACAGGGCCAGATCCTGGGCGTTCTCGCGGCTGAGGCTGACCCCGTAGACGCGGCCGATCTCCACCACCATCTGGGCGTTCACCGCGGCGGTGGCGAGCAGGTCGATGCCCGGCAGCGGCGTCACCATCACCACCCCGGCGCCGATCCACATGTACCGGTCGACGATCGTGCCGGCATCGCTGCGGCGTTGGCGGTCGAGCAGATCCTGGCTGGCCTGGCTGAGGCGACGGCACTGCAGCAGCAGGTTGTCGGCGATCAGCTCCTCCCCGTCGGCATGCAGGACGGCGGCGATGCGGCGCAGCAGGGCCTCCACCTCCGGCGCCGGCTGCAGCGGCTTGCCGCCCGGCATCGGCACGCTCTGGGGGGCGGCACTGGTGGGGATCACATCCTCGGGGCCGAGGCGGGCGGCGCAGCGCTGCCGCAGCAGTGCCAGCAGCCGACGCTCCTCCTCTTCACCGCGCAGGTCGCATTTGTTGAGCACCAGCAGCAGCCGCTTGCCCAGCCCCGCCAGGGTCTCGAACACCTCCAGCTCGCTGGCCCGCAGGTCCCCGTCCAGCACCAGCAGCAGCAGGTCGGCCCGGGCGGCCAGTTCCCGGGCCACGCGCTCCCGCTCCCGGCCCTCGCGCCCCGCTTCGAGAATTCCCGGGGTGTCCTCCAGGATCACGGCCCGGGGCAGATCCTTCAGCCGCAGCCGGTAGCGGGTGGCGGCCGTGGTCGAGCCCATCGGCGCCCCCACCTCCCCCACCAGCTCCTGCAGCAGGGCGCGGATCAGGGAGGTCTTGCCGGTCGAGCCGGTGCCGAAGACAACGATCACCAGGTCGCCCCGCTCCAGCTCCGCCTCCATCCGCTGCCGTTCCTGACGCAGGGCCTCCCGCTCCACCGCGTCGCGCACCTGGGCCAGGGTGCGGTCGATGGAGCCCAGGTTCCGCTGGGCCGCCTCCCGGCGGCTGGAGGGCACCGCCGCGGGGGCGGACTTGCCGGGGCCCATCGTCCCGCCCTGCCGCAGCCGGCGCAGCCAGGGCCAGCCCACCTGGGCCAGGGCCACCACCAGGGCCGCCAGCATGACCAGCATCAGCGGCCCCACCATCCAGTAGGGCAGCCAGGTGCTCAGGGTCCACTGCAGCTGCTGGATCGCCTGCAGCACCATGCCCAGCACCACCAGCGCCAGCAGACCCAGAACGACCCAGATCCAGAGCCGCGGCGGCAGCTTCACGGTCCCGGCGGTGCGGAGCGCACGATCTCGCCGAACAGGGAGGCGGCCAGGGAGCTGCTGGCGGCGGTGGGGCTGTTGTCATCGTTGCCCAGCCAGATGCCGATCACCCACTGGCGCCTGGGGGCATAGCCCACGAACAGCAGGTCCCGGCCCTCGTTGGTGGTGCCGGTCTTGCCCCAGCTGCCGGTGCCCACGTAGGCGGCGCTGCCGGTACCGCCGCTGACCACCGCCTCCAGCAGCGTCCGCATCGCCTTGGCGGTGGCGGGGCTCATCACCCGCCGTCCCGGGCTGGTGACCGCCCTGGAGCTGCCGGCGGAGGTCCGGCAATCGGCACCGGCCGGTGTTGCCCCCGTCGGGGAAGCGGCGCACGCCTCGGCATCGGTGAGCCGCCGGATCGTGGTCGGGGCCCGCCAGAGCCCGTCGGCAGCGACGGCGGCATAGGCCGCCGTGAGCTCCAGCAGGGTCACCTCGCTCTGGCCCAGGGCCAGGCCCGGCACCGGGGCCAGGGGGCTGGTGAAGCCCAGGTCCCGGCCCTTGCTGACGACGGCGTCGAGGCCGTCCTTGCGGGCCAGCCGCAGGGCGGCGGTGTTGCTGCTGATCGCCATGGCCTGGCGCAGGCTGAGACTGCCGCCGCAGCCGCTGCTGAAGTGCTGGCCGCCCCAGTCCAGCGGTCCGCAGCCGATCCGATCACCGGGCCGGGCGCCCCGCTCCAGGGCGACGACGTAGGGCACGAGCTTGAAGGTGCTGCCCGGCTGGCGCAGGGCCATCGAGGCGCGGTTGAACTGGCTCTGCAGATAATCCCGGCCGCCGGCGATGGCGCGGATGCCTCCGGTGCGGCTGTCGAGCACCACCACCGCCCCCTGGCTCACCCCCAGGGATCGGCTGGCGTCGATGCGCTGGCGCAGAAGCAGCTCGACCCGCTCCTGCAGCAGCGGATCGAGGTGGGTGTCGATCAGGAAGTTGCCCTCGGCGGCCACCGCCTTGCCCACCTGGTTCTCCAGGTCGCGGCGCACCTGGTCGGTGTAGAAGGGCGCCCCGCGCTGCTGGGCGGAGCGGCAGGCGTCCGCGGCCAGGCGGATCGGCTGGCGCCGGGCGCGGCGCGCCTGGTCGGCGGAGATGCGGTTGGTGGCCGCCATCTTGTCGAGCACCTGGTTGCGGGAGGCGAGGGCCGCCGCGGGATCGACGCAGGGGTCGTAACCGTTCGGGGAGGGGAGCAGGCCCACCAGCAGGGCGGCCTCCTCAAGCTTCAGCGCCGACGCCGGACGGTTGAAGAAGCGCCGGGAGGCGTCCTCGAACCCCCAGACGGCACCGAGATAGACCCGGTTGAGGTAGCTGAGCAGCAGCTCCTCCTTGCTGAAACGGGCCTCCAGCTGCAGGGCCACCAGCAGCTCCCGCCATTTGCGCCCCAGGGTTTCCCCCTGCCCCACCTGCTCCGGGTACAGGCTGCGGGCGATCTGCTGGGTGAGGGTGCTGCCGCCTTCGAGCACCCGGCCCCCCAGGAGGTTGGTGACCAGGGCCCGGGCGGTGCCGATCGGGTCCACGCCCGGATGCCACCAGAAGCGGTTGTCCTCGCTGGCCAGCAGGGCATCGATCAGCACCGGGGGGTAGGCCCCGAGCTCGGCAAGCTCGCGCCGCTTGCGATCGGCCACGGAGGCCACCGGTCGATCCTGGCGGTCGTACAGGAGAAGGGGGCCTCGCACCGTCGCCAGGCTGCCGCGGGTGGGCACCTGGAGCAGGGACAGGGCCAGCAGCAGGCTGCCGCCGCCGGCCACGGCCGCCGCGGCCCGCGCCCCCCAGCGCCCCAGCCTGTCCACGCGGGTGCTGCCGTCGCGCTCGAACAGGAGCGTGGGCAGATCCGCCTGATCGGGGGGCCCGAAGCGCACCCGGTCCCCCTCGCGCAGCACCAGCTCCCGCACCCGCCGGCCCCGCCACCACAGCCCGTTGGTGGAGCCGGCGTCGCTCAGCAGCCAATGCCCGCCGTGGTTCTCCAGCAGGGCGTGGTAGCGGCTGACCGCCGTGTGGTCGATGACGATGGCGTTGTCGGCGGCGCGGCCGATCCGGTAGAGGCTGCCGTGCAGGGGCTGCTCCAGATCCGGCAGGCCCGGCCGCTGCACCGTGAGCCGGGGGCCGGGAGCCCGGGGCCGCAGCCGCTGCTCCAGCCCTTCAAGGATGGCGGTCGGCATGGGGTCGCAGCAGGTCGATGAGGAAGCAGGCCACGGCCAGGTTGATGGCGACGTCGGCGAGGTTGAAGATCGGGAAATGGATCGGGACGAACTCCAGGAAGTCCACCACGGCCCCGTGGCGCCAGCGGTCGATGCCGTTGCCGACGGCGCCCCCGAGCAGCAGTCCCAGGGCCAGCACGTTCCAGAGGCCGGCGAGAGGACGCCACAGGATCCAGAACAGCAGCCCGAGGCTCACCAGGGCGCTCACCAGGCCCAGCTGGTTCGGCGCCCCGGCGAAGAGGCTGAAGGCCGCCCCGGTGTTGCTGACGCGCTGCAGCTGCAGCAGGCCGGGCAGGAGCGGCTGGATGCTGCCGCTGGGTAGGTGTTCCAGGGCCCAGCGCTTGCTGAGCTGATCCAGCCCCACGGCGAGGGCCGCCAGCAGCAGGGGGGCCAGCCGCTGGCGCAGCGTTCTTGCCATCACGAGGGCACCAGCAGCAGACGGCGCAGCAGCCAGGCCAGGACACCGGCAGCGCAGCAGAGCAGCAGCTGGGGCAGCAGGGCCAGGCTGTAACCCACCACCAGGGTCAGGGTGTCCCCGCCCCAGCGGCCGGCCAGGCTCCCCAGGAGCAGGTTGGCGAGGCCGCAGAGGTGCAGCACCACCAGGCCGATGGCGGCGGCGCCGGCGAGGGTCAGGGGATCGTCCATGCCCGGTTGGCGCGCCAGCTTGCCGGTGATCCAGGCGGCCGGCAGGAAGCCCGCCAGGTAGCCGAAGCCCGGATCGAGCAGGTAGCCGACGCCGCCCCCTTCATGGAACACCGGCAGCTGGAACAGACCGACACTGAGATAGGCCACAGCCGCCAGCGTGGCACTGCGGGGACCGCAGACCAGGGCCGTCAGGAGCAGGGCCGGCACCTGCAGGGTGATGCCGAGCGGACGCACGGCCCAGCCCGCGGCCTCATGGACCGGAAAGGCAGCCGGCACCAGACCGCCGACGAGAATCAGGAGAAGGCCGGCGATCGCTCCGCTCCAGGTGGCAAGGGCCCGCAATGAACCGTCCATGGCTGGCGCCCATCCTGCTGCAGCTAGGTTCGGCTGAGAAGGGCCCCCCCCAGCCCGCCCGCCGGGCACCCGTAGCCCCGGAGCCCCCTACAGCCGGACCCAGTACCGATGCCGGATTCAACCCCCACCGACCCGCCCGCCGCCGAGGAGATGGCGCCGACGGTTCCGCCGGTCGAGATCCACCTGGGGGATGCCGTGCGGCTGCGCCAGCCGCTGCGCTACATCAAGACCGCCGACCCGATGCCGATGCTGCGCCCGCCGGATCTGGTGGATCCGGGGGAGGTGGGCCGCGTGGTGGAGATCAGGGCCCTGGATCTGCGGGCCATCCGCTTCCGCCGCGGCACCTTCCTGATCAACGCGACGGATCTGGAACCCGCCCCGGCCGACGGCTGAGGCCGTGGTTCTGCCAGGCCAGCTGCGCCTGCGCCAGGGCCGGGGCCGGGCCCACCAGGCTCAGGGCCGGGGAGGCGAGCCAGCGGCGGGCGGCCGAGCGCAGATCCCCGGCGGCCAGGCCAGGGGCCCGCACCAGCACCCGGCGCACATGGTCGGCGGGCAGGCCCTGGCTGAGCACCAGGGCCAGGCGCTCGGCGATCTGGGAGCAGGTCTGGCGCCCCATGGCGTCCTGCCCCTGGAACTTGGCCAGGGCCAGCAGCCGTGAGCCCTCGTCCAACGGCTCCTCCAGGAGCCGTTGCCACTCGTCCAGCAGGCAGGTGGTGGCTTCCGCCACCCGCTCGGCCGAGGTGGACAGGTGCATGACGAACGGCGCGCCGCCGGCGTGGGCCGGCAGGTGCACACCGACGTCGTAGGCCAGACCACGCTCCTCCCGCATCGTGATGAACAGACGGCTGGACATGCCGAGGCCCAGGTGCGCCTGCAGCAACCGCAGGGCCAGGGCGTCGGGGTGGGCCAGGGGAACGGTGGCGGCCCCCAGCATCAGCACCACCTGTTCGGTGTCCTGCACCTGCTGGCCCAGGGGCCCCGTGGCCGGCGGCGGACCGGCGAAGGGCTGGGTCACCGGGGCGTGGGTGTTCCAGGGGGACGCCGCCAGTTCCCGTTCCAGCGCCTCCCCCAGGTCGGCGGGGGCGTCGCCGCAGAGCACCAGGACGGCGCCGTCGCTGCCGAGCCGTTCCACCAGGGGGCGCAGATCGTCCGGCCCGAGGCCGGCCAGTTCCGTTTCGATCCCGAGGGGGTCATGGCCGTAGGGCCCGTCGCCGTAGAGCAGCCGGCGCAGCTGGTCGTGGGCCAGCTGGAAGGGGTCCTCCTTCTGGCGCTGCAGCATCTGGAGGTTGAGCTGGCGCTCGATCGCCACCTGGTCGGCCTCGAGCCGGGGCCGCCGGGCCATGGCCAGGAGCAGGGGCACCAGGGTGGTGGCGTCGTCGGCGGCGCACTTCAGGGCCAGCACCAGACCGTCCTCGTGGGCCTCCACCCGCAGGGCGGCACCGGCCCCCTCGACGCAGTCGGCGAGGGCCTCGGCATCGAGCGCGCCGCAGCCGCGCGTCATGCTGCCGGCCAGGAGCTGGTGGGCGCCGCGGGCACCGGCGGGGTCGCGGCCGCTGCCGCCGGGAATGGCGAGGCGGGCCGCCAGGATCGCCGGCCCGGGCCGGTGCAGGATCCGCAGCGGCAGGCCGCCCTCCAGGACGCGGCTGTCTTCGCTTCCGGGTGGGGGGGCGATGCTCATGCCGGCACCGCCTCGAGCACGCAGGCCCGGGCCGGATCCAGCAGGGGCAGCATCTGCTCCTGGAGCCGCTGGGGCGACCAGCGCTCCAGCAGTTCCAGGGGATGGCCGAGGGGCTGGGGCCGGCCCCAGAGACGGCTGCTGCCGATCAGGGAGGCCACGCCGCCGGGGGATTCCAGGGAGAAGCGGTAGCCGTTGGCGACGAGGCGCCGGGCCCGTCCCCACTCCTGTTCAGCCAGGGCGTCCTGGCGGAGCTCCTGCCACACCTGCTCGATGGCCTGCCGCACCTCGCCCAGCTCCTCGGGATCGCAGACGGCCTCCAGCAGGGCGATGCTGCCGCCCTCCATGGCATGCAGATCCAGATCGATGCTCTCCACGATCTGCAGCTGCTCCCGCAGCCGTTCCACGAGGCGGCTGCGGCGCCCTTCCGCCAGCACGGTGGTGCCCAGGTCGGCCCCGACCATGGCCTCCAGATCGGCGGCGGGAGGCAGCCACCACAGCATCAGCAGCCGGGCGGCCTCGAGCCGCGGCACCGCCAGCCGGTGCTCCCCCGGGGTGACCCGCAGTTCCGCCGGGGCCATCGGCGCCCCGCTCGCCGCCAGGGACGCGAGCGGGCCGGCGGCGGCCCGCTCCATCAGGGCGCCGTCGCCGACGGCACCGGCGAGGGAAAGCACGCAGCGCCCGGCGGCGTACTGGCGGTGGTGGAAGGCCGCCATGGCGGCCGGGTCATGGTCCAGCAGGGCCTGGCGCCGCCCCAGGATCGGCAGTCCGTAGGGATGGTCGGGACAGGCCAGGGACAGCAGCCGCTGCAGGGCCACCTCCTCGGGCTGGTCCTCGCTCTGGGCCAGCTCCTCCAGCACCACCTGCCGCTCCATCGCGAAGCTGTCGGCGTCGAGCCGGGGCTGCAGCACCAGATCCATCAGCAGATCAAGGGCCTCGGCCGCCGCCTCCGGGGGCATCAGGGCGTGGAAGTGGACATCGTCGAAGCCGGTGGCGGCATTGCTGCTGCCCCCCAGGGCCTCGATGCGGCGATCGAACTCCCCGGCCGCCAGCCCGTCGCTGCCCTTGAACACCATGTGCTCGAGGAAATGGGCCAGGCCGCTCTCCGCTGGTGTCTCGAAGGCGCTGCCGGCGCGGCACCAGAAATCAAGGCAGACCAGGGGGGCGTCCTCCAGGTCGAGCTGCACCAGTTCGACCCCGTTGGCGAGGGTGTGGCTGACGGGGGCGGCCAGACCGGGCAGCAAGGACCCGCAACAACCCAGGGAATCGCTCACGGATGCATGGCAGGATCCGCATTCTGCTGTGACGACGTGTCCATGGGTGAGGTCGCACCGGCCGTTGACGGTGGCATCCACCCCCTGGTGGATTCCCTGGCGGAGCGGATCCGGCTCTGTCGCAACGCTCTGCCGGATCTGGCCCCTTTGGCGATCGACCCGGAACTGGAGGCGATCAGCGGCAGCCTGGACGGGGATGCCCTGTTCATCCGCAACGAGGTGCACCGCTGCCGGGGGCTGCGCAAGCTGCACCTGGAGACGGCGCGCCTCGGGGCCGGGCTGCAGATCCTCCACTGCGTCTTCTTCCCCGATCCCCGCTACGACCTGCCGGTGTTCGGCGCCGACATCGTCGCCGGCAAGGCCGGGGTGAGCGCCGCCATCGTCGATCTCTCCCCCGTTGGGGAGACCCTGCCGGAGGCGATCGCGGCGGCCCTGGCCGACCGGACCCGGCCCGCCTTTGCCCAGGTGCGCGAGCTGCCCCCCTGGGGGTCGATCTTCTCCCCCCACGTGCTGTTCGTGCGGCCGGAGTCGGAGGCGGAGGAAAAGGGGTTCGTCGACGAGGTGGCCACGTTCCTCGGCGTGCTGGCCACAGCGGCGGCAACGAGCCCTTCCCAAGCCCATGACGATCCGGCTACGGTTGCGCGATGGAGCGGGCAGCTGAGGTATTGCAAGCAACAGAAACAAAACGACAAGACCCGGAGGGTGCTGGAGAAGGCGTTCAACCCCCAGTGGGCGGACCGCTACATCGAGGACCTGCTCTTCGACGACCCACCGGTCCCTGGCGCAACGGCCTGATCGTCGCCGGTGTGGCGGGTCTGCTGGTAGGCGGTGTCGTCTTGTACCAGCGCCTGCAGCCCGCCAAGCCTCCGGCCGCCGCAGTCGCCCGTCCGCCGGCCCCGGTGGAGGCCGTGGCGGCCCTGGGCCAACTGGAGCCCGACGGTGACGTGCGCATCCTGGCGGCGCCGATCACGGGCATCGGCGGCAGCCCCCGCATCACCGAGCTGCTGGTGGCCGAGGGTGACCGGGTGCGGGCGGGCCAGCTGCTGGCCCGTTTCGACAACCAGCCCCTGCAACGGGCGGAACTCGAGCTGATCCGCACCCGGATCGCCAACCTGAGCCGCCGGCTCACCATCCAGACCCGCGACCTGGCGCGCTATCGCAAGCTGGCCAGCGACGGCGCCTATTCCGCCGCCGATCTCGACGTGCTTGAGCAGCGCACCCTGGAGCTTCAGGGTCAGCTGCAGGAGGCCCGGGCCTCCCTGGTCAAGGCCACCACCGACCTGGTCAACACCGAATTGCGGGCCCCGATCGACGGCACGGTGCTGCGCATCCAGTCCCGCGTCGGCGAACGGCCCGGCGACAAGGGCATCCTCGAGCTGGGGGCCAGCGATCGCATGGAGGCCTCGATCGAGGTCTACGAGAGCGACATCGATCGGGTCCGGGTCGGCCAGGCGGTCACCCTCACCAGCGAAAACGGCGGCTTCGACGGCACCCTCCGGGGCACCGTGACGCGCATCAGTCCCCAGGTCCGCCAGCGGGAGGTCCTCTCCACCGATCCCACCGGCGACGCCGATGCCCGTGTCGTCGAGGTGCGGGTGCGGCTTGATCCCCAGGATGGGGCGAAGGTCGCCGACCTCAGCGGCCTCAAGGTCATCGCCCGCATGCAGCCATGAGCCTCTGGCAGGGACGCCGCATCCCGCTGGCCTGGCTGCTGCTCACCCGCCAGCCGATGCGCCTGGCGGTGGCCCTGGCCGGGATCACCTTCGCCGGGATCCTGATGTTCATGCAGCTGGGCTTCCGCGACGCCCTGTTCGACTCCAGCGTCACGGTGCACAAGCTGTTCGACACCGATCTGGTGCTGCTCAGCCCCCGCAGCAAGAGCTCGATCAGCATGACCGGCTTCCCCGAGCGACGGCTGGTGCAGGCCAAGGCCGATCCGGACGTGACCGGCATCACCCCGGTGCACTGGAACCTGCTGCTCTGGCGCAACCCCGAGACCAAGGGCACGCGTTCGATCCTGGCCCTGGGGTTTGAGCCGGGGGATCCCCTGTTTCTTGATCCGGCCGTCACCGCCATGGCGCCCCGCCTCACCCAGAAGGGCCGGGTGCTTTTCGACGACCTCTCCCGCGATGAGTTCGGACCGGTGGCGAAGTGGTTCCGGGAGGGCCGGACCGTGGAGAGTGAGGTGGCCGGCAAGCGGCTGCGGGTGGCGGGCCTGTTCAGTTCAGGGCCGTCCTTCGGTGCCGACGGGAACCTCCTCACCAGCCGGGAAACCCTGCTGAGCCTGGTGCCGAACAACCCGCCCGGCAGCATCGAGCTGGGTCTGATCCGCCTGCGTCCCGGGGCCGACCCCGCCCAGGTGGTGGACCGCTTGCGCCGCCTGCTGCCGGAGGACGTGACCGTGCTCACCAAGCAGGGCTTCCTGGACCTGGAGATGGACTACTGGCGCACCAGCACCGCCATCGGCTTCATCTTCACCCTGGGCGCTGCCATGGGCTTCGTGGTGGGCTGCGTGATCGTCTACCAGATCCTCTATTCCGACGTCAGCGACCACCTGCCCGAATACGCCACCCTGATGGCCATGGGCTACAGCCTGCTCACCCTGCTGGGGGTGGTGGCGCGCGAGGGGCTGCTTCTGGCGATCTTCGGCTACGTGCCCGCCTACATCGCCGGCCAGGTGCTGTACGCCGCCATCCATGCCGCCACCAAGCTGCCGGTGGCGATGGCCGGCGACCGGTCCATGACCGTCTTCCTGATGATCCTGGTGATGTGCATGGGGTCGGCGGCGATGGCGATGCGCAAGCTGGGCGACGCCGATCCGGCCGACATTTTCTGAGCCCTTCCTTCCTGAGCCGATGACCACGCTCCACACCGGTTCCGCCCCGCCCGTCGCCAGAACGGCCGATGGCTCCGCCACGGTGTCGGTGCGGGGGCTCAGCCACTGGTACGGCACCGGCGCCATGCGGCGCCAGGTGCTCCAGGGCATCGATCTGGAGATCCACCCCGGCGAGGTGGTGCTGCTCACGGGGCCTTCCGGCTGCGGCAAGACCACCCTGCTCACCCTGGTGGGGGCCCTGCGCCAGGTGATGGAGGGGTCGGTGCGGGTGCTGGGCTGCGAGCTGAACGGCTCCAGCCGCCATGAGCGCCAGCTGCTGCGCCGCAGCGTCGGCATGATCTTCCAGGGCCACAACCTGCTGCGCTGCCTCACCGCCGAGCAGAACGTGCAGATGGGGGCCGACCTGCTGCCGGATCTGGGCTACCGCGCCCGTCGTGACCTCTCCCGGGAATGGCTGCGGGCCGTGGGCCTCTCCGACCACCTCGGCAAGCTCCCCCACGACCTTTCCGGAGGCCAGAAGCAACGGGTGGCGATCGCCCGGGCCCTCGCCGCCCACCCCCGCCTGCTCCTGGCGGACGAGCCCACCGCCGCCCTCGACAGCCGCACCGGCCGGGAGGTGGTGGAACTGCTCCAGCGCCTGGCCCGGGACGAGGGCTGCGGCGTCCTGATGGTCACCCACGACCCCCGCATCCTCGATGTGGCCGACCGCCTGGTGCGGATGGAGGATGGCCGGCTGTGGGCCGGTGAGGCCGTGGTCGGGTGAGTAGGGTGGAGCATCACAGTCTTTTCAAGGCTCGCATCACCTATGTCGAAACGCAGGAACCTCAAGAAGGAAAAGCAGGAGCGCAACCGGGCCTACGCCCGCAAGTTCAAGAAGCGCAAGCTGCGTAACGACGGCCGCGGTGAAGGGGCCGGCAACGGCGTGACCGGCACGGCCAACAACGGCGGCGCCGCCGACTGATCACGCCTGTCCGGTCAAGGCGGCACCGGGGGGATTCGATCGGGATCCCCCTTTTTTCATGGCTGCCACGACCGACCCACCCGCTGCCTGCGGCCCTGCCTCGCACCTTTACCCGATGTTCATCAGCGTCGTCATCCCCACCTACAACCGGCTGCCGATCCTGCGCCAGTGCCTGCAGGCACTGGAACTCCAGGAGACCGGCGGCCCCCTGCAGGCCTACGAGGTGGTGCTGGTCGATGACGGCTCCACCGACGACACGGTGCGCTGGCTGGATGCCCATGCCACCGCGTTCCCCCATCTGCGCCTGATCCGCCAGGACCACGGTGGCCCCGCCGAAGGTCGCAACCGGGGCGTGGACGAGGCCCGCGGCGATGTGATCGTCTTTATCGACAGTGATCTGGTGGTGACGGAGCGGTTCCTGCTGCACCACGCCACGGCCCTGGCGCGGGCCTGGGAAGAGAGCGGCGACCGGCTCTGCTTCACCTACGGCGCCGTGATCAACACCCACAACTTCGAAGCGCCCACGTCGGAGCCCCACAAGCTGCGGGATCTCTCCTGGGCCTACTTCGCCACCGGCAACGTGGCGATCGACCGCCGGGTGCTGGAGCAGTCGGGCCTGTTCGACACCGGCTTCCGCCTCTACGGCTGGGAGGATCTGGAGCTCGGGGAACGGCTGCGTCGCATGGGCGTGCGGCTGGTGCGCTGCCCCGAGGCCGTGGGCTACCACTGGCATCCGCCCCTGAGCCTCGAGCAGATCCCCGATCTGGTGCGGGTGGAGCGGGAACGGGCCAAGATGGGCCTGGTTTTCTACCGCAAGCACCCCACCCGGCGGGTGCGCTTCATCATCCAGTACACCTGGCTGCATCTGGCCCTGTGGGAGCTGCTCACCCTCGGCGGCCTGATCAATGAACGGACCCTGAGGCCCCTGCTGCGCTGGCTGATCCGCCACGACAAGGCGGGGTTGGCGATGGAGCTGCTGCGGCTGCCCCTCAACCGCTTCGGGGTGCGGGCCCTCCATGCCGAAGCCCGCCAGCAGGGCCATTTGGTAGGTTGACCCGGTCACACCAACACCGCACACCTGCACGTTTCGGGTGATCCGCCCCCCTTCCCTGGGAGCGGCATCCCTGGCAGGTGGAGGCCAACCCGAAACCCCACAACCCCAATGGCTGTCGTCACTCTCGCCGAGATGATGGAAGCTGGTGCCCACTTCGGACACCAGACCCGTCGCTGGAATCCCAAGATGTCGCGCTACATCTATTGCGCGCGCAACGGAGTCCACATCATCGATCTCGTGCAGACCGCCGTCTGCATGAACAACGCCTACAAATGGACCCGCAGTGCCGCCCGCAGCGGCAAGCGCTTCCTGTTCGTCGGCACCAAGAAGCAGGCCTCCGAGGTCATCGCCCAGGAAGCTGCCCGCTGCGGCGCTTCCTACGTCAACCAGCGCTGGCTGGGCGGCATGCTCACCAACTGGAGCACGATGCGGGCCCGCATCGACCGCCTCAAGGACCTGGAGCGCATGGAGTCCTCCGGCGCCATCGCCATGCGGCCCAAGAAGGAAGCCGCCGTGCTGCGGCGTGAGCTCGACCGTCTTCAGAAGTATCTGGGCGGCCTCAAGAACATGCGCCGCCTGCCCGATGTGGTGGTGCTGGTGGATCAGCGCCGTGAGACCAACGCCGTGCTCGAGTGCCGCAAGCTCGACATCCCCCTGGTGTCCATGCTTGACACCAACTGCGATCCCGATCTCTGCGACGTTCCCATCCCCTGCAACGACGACGCCGTGCGTTCCGTCCAGCTGGTGCTGGGCCGGCTGGCGGATGCCATCAATGAAGGCCGCCATGGAGCGCAGGATCAGCGCGGCGGCGACGACGACGCCTGAGCCGTTCTCTCCCTCCCGACCTCCCCTACTCCCACCCCATGGCTGAGATCACTGCCAAGCTCGTCAAGGACCTGCGCGACAAGACCGGCGCGGGCATGATGGACTGCAAGAAGGCCCTCACCGAATCCGGTGGGGATGCCACCAAGGCCGCCGAATGGCTGCGCCAGAAGGGCATCGCCACCGCCGAGAAGAAGGCCGGTCGTACGGCGGCCGAAGGGGCCGTCGGCAGCTACATCCACACCGGTGCCCGCGTCGGCGTGCTGGTGGAGGTGAACTGCGAGACCGACTTCGTGGCCCGCGGTGAGCTCTTCCAGGAGCTGGTGCGCAACGTGGCGATGCAGATCGCCGCCTGCCCCAACGTGGAATACGTCAGCACCGACGACATCCCCCCCGAAGTGGCGGAGCGGGAGAAGTCCATCGAGATGGGTCGCGACGATCTCGCCGGCAAGAAGGAGGAGATGAAGGTCAAGATCGTGGCGGGGCGCATCGGCAAGCGCCTCAAGGAACTGGCCCTGATGGACCAGCCCTTCATCCGCGACAACACCGTGACCGTCGGGGAGATGGTCAAGTCGGCCGCCGGCAAGACCGGCGAGAACATCCGGGTGCGCCGCTTCACCCGCTACACCCTCGGTGAGGGCATTGAGGTGGAGCAGTCGGATTTCGCCGCTGAAGTGGCGGCGATGGGCAAGGCGGCCTGAGCCGGAGCCGTTGAGCGACCCGTCCGATTCGATCGATCTGCCGGGTCAGCTCCAGGCCCTGACCCGGCGGCTGACGCAGTCGAACCCGGAGCTCTATCGCCACGTCGCCCTGTACCTCCAGGTACTGCGGCAGGCGCTGCCCCAGCAGGTCCGCCAGGCCTGCTTCCATCTCGCCACCCAGGTCCACCCCCAGCGCTACACCGAACTCCCGGTTGAGGGCAGGAGGTTGCTGCATGGCCAGATCCAGGAGCTGGTGGGGCGCTGCTGCAGCCTGCTCACGGTCGAGCAGCTGGTGATTTTGGCGGCCCAGATCTCCCGGGAGCGCCAGCGCCGCGACCGCCACGACCGGGAACAGCTGCTGGAGGAACTCACCTGGGAGGGGGAGAGCGGGGGCGGGGAACCGGAGTCCCTGCCGCCGGGATCGGTGCAGATCGCCTTTGCACCGCCCCTCGCCGGCGGATCTTTCCTCTGGGGGGCTCTCGGCCATGGGGAAGCCCACCCGCCGGACACCAACGAAGGGGAGCGGGACGATGAGGATGACGTGCGCCCCCACGACCGGGACGACGACCGGGAGGATGACAGCCACGACGATCCCGACGACGGCCGCGACGATCCCGACGAGGAGCCCCCGGAGGGCTCCGAGGAGGATTCCCTGTGGCAGGCGGGGCGGCTTCCCGACGATCCCGAACGGGTGCTGCGCTGGATGGACGGCATGGAGCTGGCCCTGGCCCGGCGGCTGCGCAACCTCTCCCATGCCATCAATGTGGAGCTGCTGCGCGGTGGCGTGAGCCGCAGCCTGCTGCCGGTGAGCCTGCTGGATGCGGTCCTGGCCGGCCAGCTCGAGACGATGGCCGCCCCCGCCAACCTGATGCGGTTGCCCCTGCCCTTCCCTGGCGCCCGCGGACCCCAGGCCCAGACGCTGGCGGTGCTGCTGCGGCCCACGGATCTGGAGCTGGAGGAACCCCGCCTGCGCACCTGCCGGCGGCGGCTGCAGCAGCATCGGCAGGAGGTTCGCAGAATGGCCCAGCAGTTCCGTCGCCTGCAACGGCGGCTACGGATCCATCAGGCCGAACAGCTTTGGCTGCAGGACATCCGCCCCCCATCGATTCCGAGCGACTGAACGGCACCCCCTCCGTGGAAGGGCCGGCGGCGTCCTTGCCTGAGGCCCTGGAGCGCTGGTGCACACCCCTGCAGCTGGCCTGCCGCCTCGAGGCCGAAGCCGGCTTCGCAGATCTCCAGGGGCGTCGCGACCGCTTCAGCGGCTTCATCGGCAGCTCCCTGGCGGCGGCGCCGGAGGGGCTCGAAGCCGCCGAGCGCCAGCAGCTGGCCGCCCTGTCCCGGGACTTCGCCGGCTACGGCGCCCTGGCGCTGGCGGGCCGCCAGTCGCTGGTGCGGCGCCTGCGGCAGGCGCTGCATGAACTGCGCCGCCGCCGGCAGGAGGTCCGGCCCGTGGGACCCCCACGCCTGCGGCTGGGGGCCCCTGATCCTGCGGTGGGGCCAACCGCCGGCGCTCCCCAGCGGCTCGATCCCCAGACCCCCCTGGCGGAGGTGCCCGGGATCGGCCCGAAGACCGCCACCCGCCTCGCCGCCCTCGGCCTGCTGGTGGTGCGCGATCTGGTGCACCATTACCCCCGCGACTACCTCGATTACGCCCATCTGGTGCGGATCGCGGCCCTGGAGCCGGGGCGGACCGCCACCATCGTGGCGACGGTGCGCCGCTGCCATGCCTTCGGCAGCCCCCGCAACCCCAACCTGGCGATCCTGGAGCTGCAGCTGCAGGACGTGACGGGCCGACTGAAGGTGACGCGGTTCTTTGCGGGTCGCCGCTTCAGCAGTCCCGGCTGGCTCAAGGCCCAGCAGCGGCTCTACCCGGTGGGGGCCACGGTGGCCGTCAGCGGGCTGGTGAAGGACAGCCCCTATGGCCCCTGCTTCGGCGATCCCCTGCTGGAGGTGCTGGAGGCCCCCGGCGCGCCGGTGCGGTCGGAGCGGATCGGACGGTTCGTGCCCGTTTATGCCCTCACAGAGGGCCTCAGTGGCGAGGCCCTCGGCCGGGCCATCGCCGCGGTGCTGCCGGCGGCGAGCCGCTGGCCCGATCCCCTGCCGGAGTCTCTGCGCCTGGAGCTGGGCCTGACGGGCCGTGGCGAGGCGCTGCTGGGGCTCCATCGCCCCGCCGACCGCGAGGAGCTGCAGCGCTGCCGCCGGCGCCTGGTCTTCGATGAATTCCTGCTGCTGCAGCTGGCCCTGGGGCAGCGGCGCGAGCGCCTGCGCCGCTCCCCGGCGCCGCCGCTGCTCCTGCCCAGCGGCGGCGAGGACCTGGTGAGCCGCTTCCTCGACCTGCTGCCCTTTCCCCTCACCGGCGCCCAGAGCCGCGTGCTGGCGGAGATCCGCGCCGACATGGAGCGCCCCCAGCCCATGGCCCGGCTGGTGCAGGGGGATGTGGGCAGCGGCAAGACGGTGGTGGCCCTGGCGGCCCTGCTGGGGGCCATTGCCGCCGGCTGCCAGGGGGCTCTGATGGCGCCCACCGAGGTGCTGGCGGCCCAGCATTTCCACAAGCTGGCCGGCTGGCTGCCCCAGCTCGACGTCAGCATCGAGCTGCTCACCGGCTCCACCCCCGCCCGCCGCCGCCGCCAGGTGCTGCAGGACCTGGTCAACGGCCAGGTGAAGCTGCTGGTGGGGACCCATGCCCTGCTGGAGGATCCTGTCCAGTTCGACCGCCTCGGGCTGGTGGTGGTCGATGAGCAGCACCGCTTCGGCGTGCGGCAGCGCAACCGGCTGCTGGCCAAGGGGCTCCAGCCCCATCTGCTCACCATGACCGCCACCCCCATTCCCCGCACCCTGGCCCTCTCGATCCACGGCGATCTGGACCTCAGCCAGATCGATGAACTGCCGCCAGGCCGCACGCCGATCCGCACCCGGCTGCTGCGGGGATCCGAGCGCGCTGGCGCCTGGGAGCTGGTGCGTCAGGAGGTGGCCAAGGGGCAGCGGGCCTACGTGGTGCTGCCCCTGGTGGAGGAATCGGAGAAGCTCGACCTGCGCTCGGCGGTGGAGGTGCACCGCCACCTCGATGAGGAGGTGTTTCCCGAACTCACGGTGGGCCTGCTGCACGGTCGGATGACTGGCGATGAGAAGCAGCGCGCCATCAGCGCCTTCCAGGACGGGCACTCCCAGGTGCTGGTGTCCACGACGGTGGTGGAGGTGGGGGTGGACGTGCCGGAGGCGAGCGTGATGGTGATCGAACATGCGGAGCGCTTCGGTCTGGCCCAGTTGCACCAGTTGCGGGGCCGGGTGGGTCGGGGGGCCGCCGCCTCCCATTGCCTGCTGCTGCACGAGGGGGACAACGCCATGGCCCGCCAGCGGCTGGAGCTGCTCGCCCGCAGCAGCGACGGCTTCGAGATCGCCGAGATGGACCTGCGGCTGCGGGGGCCCGGCCAGGTGCTCGGCACCCGCCAGTCGGGCCTGCCGGACCTGGCCCTGGCCAGCCTCAGCGACGACGGAGCGGTGCTTGAGGAGGCGCGCACGGCGGCGCAGCGGATTCTGTCGCTGGATCCCGACCTGGCCAACCACCCGCACCTGCGCGGGGCCCTCGAGGCCCAGCGGCGCCGCTCGGTGGAGGCGGCCCAGTTGAATTGAGCCAGACCACCGGGCCGAGCCGGACCCGCCGCCCCCATGCCGCCCCTGCGCCCCTGGAGTCCGATCCCCATCGCCGATGGGGGCGAGCCCCTGAACGACCTGCCGCCGAGCCTGTGGCGGCTCGAGCCCCATCCCTATCAGGCCCTGGGGGCGCCCTATGGCGCCGGTGCCAGTCCCTTCCGGCTGCGGCGCGGTGTGATCGATCGGCTGGAGCGGGCCCAGGAGCGGCTGCAGCAGCGTCGGCCCCACTGGCGGCTGGCCATCTTCGACGCCTGGCGCCCCATCGCCGTTCAGGCGTTCATGGTCCGCCAGGCCTTCCGTGAGGCCTGCCGCGAGCGGGGCCTCGACCCCGACGCCTTCGGCCTCCCCCAGCAGGCCGTGGCGGCGGAGGTGGATCGTTTCTGGGCCCCGCCGAGTGCCGATCCGGCCACCCCGCCCCCCCACAGCACCGGTGCCGCGGTGGATCTCACCCTGGCCGAGGCCAGCGGCCGCCCCCTGGCCATGGGCGGGGAGATCGACGCGATCGGCGCCATCTCCGAGCCCGACCACCACGCCGGGGCCGCCCCCGGCAGCGAGGCCGCCGAGTGGCACCAACGGCGCCGGCTGCTGGCGGCGGTAATGGAGGAATCAGGCTTCGCCCAGCACCCCAACGAGTGGTGGCATTTCAGCCACGGCGACCAGCTCTGGGCCTGGCGCCGCGGCGAACCGCAGGCCCTCTACGGCGCCGTGGCCGGTGCCGGGGACGGTGTGGGCTGAGCGGTGGAGGGTGTCGGGCTGTTGGTGACGGGGATCACGGTGCCCGGCAGGGTCAGGCCCAGTTCCCGGAACAGAACGCTGGCCTGGGGGCGGGTCAGCAGACCCTTCTGGACGCAGCGCTTGAGGCTGGCCAGGGTCATGTCGTCCTGCACGCGGCGCAGCTTGGCCAGCACCGCCGGACTCTGGTCGGCGAAGGGCTGCAGATGGGCCTTGTAGGCGGCCCGGATCGAGTCCGGCTGGCAGGCCAGGGGATCGGACTGGAAGTACTGCACCGGGGCCTCGGGCGCCCGCGGCCGCTCCGCCGCCTCACTGGTCCGCCCTGAGCAGGGCAGCAGCCCCGCCAGCAGCGTGCCGAGGAGGGCGCCCAGAAGGGGCTGGATGGGGCCAGCGGAGGGGTGGCCCATCAGGCGGCGGCGAGCAGCCCGGTGACCCGCTCGGCCCCGATCCGCTCGATGAAGTCGCCGAAGCGGCTGCGGGGACCGCCCTCGTCGCGCCAGGCCACCAGCAGGGGCTCCAGGGTGGCCTCGAGCTTCTCCAGGGGCATCTTCTCCAGGTAGGGGCTGGCCAGCCGTGTCAGGCCGTGGCTGCCGCCGAGCCAAAGCTGGTACGCGTCCACGGCGCTGCCCACCAGCCCGATCTCGGCCATGTAGGGACGGGCGCAGCCATTGGGGCAGCCCGTCATGCGCACCAGCAGCGGTTTGCGGATCTCCAGCCGCTCCAGCAGGGCCTCGAGGCGGTCGAGCACCTCGGGGAGGATCCGTTCGGCTTCGGTGATCGCCAGGCCGCACAGGGGCAGGGCCGGGCAGGCCAGGGCATGGCGGGCCAGGGGGGCCGGCGCCTCGGGGGCGGTGAGGCCGAGGGCCGCCAGACCCTCCCGCACCGACGCCCGCTGGGCGCTGCCGATGTTGCAGAGCAGCAGGTCCTGGTTGGGGGTGAGCCGCACCTCCAGCTGGTAGGTCTCGATGAGACGGCGCAGGCCGCTCTTGAGCTCCCCCTGCAGGCGTCCGCACAGCACCGGCAGCCCCACGAACCACAGACCCGGGGACTGGCGATGCCAGCCCAGGTAGTCGGTGAGGACGGCGGGGGGCTCCCGGCGCATCCCCTTGATCGGATGGGGGAAGTACCGGCCCAGTTCGGTGCGGAACCAGTCCACCCCCCGGTCGTGGATCAGATATTTCATCCGGGCGTGGCGGCGCTGCTCCCGGTCGCCGTGGTCCCGCTGCAGGGCGACGATCGCCTGCACCAGCTCCAGCACATGGGCGGCGGCCACATAGCCGAGGGGATCGGCGGTGCGGGCGAAGGTCTCGTCCTTGTTGTGGGTCCGCCCCATGCCACCGCCCACATAGACGTTGCAGCCCAGCGGCCGGCCGGAGGGGTCGCTGAACAGCACCAGGCCGATGTCCTGGGTCAGCAGGTCCACCGAGTTGTCCCCGGGGACGGTGACGGCCACCTTGAACTTGCGCGGCAGGTAGGTGGAGCCGTAGAGGGGTTCGGCCGCGTCACCACTGAACACGGCACCGCTCTCCTGCAGACGGCGCGCCTTCTTCACCGGGCCCTTGGGCTTGATGCGATAGCTCAGGTCGCCGTCGACCCAGAGGTCGAGGTAGGAGCCCTCGGCGGCCTGGGGAGCCAGCAGGTCGGCGATGCGATCGGCCAGCAGGCGGGCCTCCGGGTAGCCGTCGCGCTCGAAGGGGGCGGCCGGGGCCATCACGTTGCGGTTGATGTCCCCGCAGGCCGACAGGGTGGAGCCCAGGGCCCGCACGATGCCGCCGATCACCTCCTTGAGGTCGGTCTTCTGGACGCCGTGCATCTGGAAGGCCTGGCGCGTCGTGATCCGCAGGGTGCCGTTGCCCAAGCGATCGGCGAGGGCATCCAGCGCCAGGTAAAGGGAGGTGGGGATGCGCCCGCCGGGGTTGCGCAGCCGCAGCATCATCTGCCAGTCCTTGTCGGCGCCCTTGCGGCGTTTGTCCCGGTCGTCCTGCTGGTAACTGCCGTGGAACTTGAGGATCTGGACGGCGGGATCCGTGAAGCTGGGCAGATCGTTGCCCAGTTCGCCCGCCAGGGGATCATGCAGGTGGCCGCTGCCGGCCTTGAGCGCCTCCTGCTTGGTGGGGGGCTTGGCGGGAGGAGCCGATGGGAGCGACGTGCTGTCGGCGACCGTCGTCGAGGACATCGGCATGCGGAACGGTATCTGAACTGAAACTAGCGAACGGGACGTGGCGCACCGCCGGAGGTTCCGGCCGTTTCCCTCCTTTGCATACAGTCGCGTTCTGCCCTCTCCCCTGCATGGCCACCTTTCTTCTGGAGATCGGAACCGAGGAACTGCCGGCCGATTTCGTGCGCCTGGCCCAGCCCCAGCTGGAGGCGATCGTGGCCCGCGACCTGCGGGAGGCCCGCCTCGCCTGCGACACGATCAGCACCGGCGGCACCCCCCGGCGCCTGGCCGTGACCGTCACCGGCCTGCCCCGGGAGCAGGAGGACCTGGTCGAGGATCGCAAGGGTCCGCCGGCCCAGCAGGCGTTCCGCGATGGCCAGCCCACCCAGGCCGCCATCGGATTCGCCCGACGCTGCGGCTGCAGCCCCGACCAGCTGGAGATCCGCGAGACCGACAAGGGCCCCTTCGTGTTCGCCCGCACCACCGAGGCCGGTCGCCCCACCGCCGAGGTGCTGGCCGGGTGCATCCCCGGCTGGATCCGCTCACTGCAGGGGCGGCGCTTCATGCGCTGGGGCGCCGGGGATGGCCGCTTCAGCCGGCCCCTGCGCTGGCTGGTGGCGCTGCTCGACGAGGCGGTGGTGCCGGTGGCGCTCACCGACGTGGATCCGCCTGTGGCCAGCGATCGCCTCAGCCGCGGCCACCGTCTTCACGCCGGAGCGGTGACGATCCCCTCCGCCACGGGCTATGCCGCCGCCCTGGAGGCCGCCGATGTCCAGGTCGACCGGGAAGCCAGGGGCGCCGCGATCCGCACCGCCCTGGAGGCGGCGGCGACAGCGGCGGGGGCCGAGCTGGATCTGCCGGAGTCGCTGTTCGACGAACTGGTCGACCTGGTGGAGTCCCCCCGGCTGATCGAGGGCTCCATCGATGCCGACTATCTGGCCCTGCCCCCGGAGGTGCTCAGCACCGTGATGCGTTCCCACCAGCGCTACGTGCCCCTGCGCCTGGCGGACGCCCCGGCCGATCCCCTGGCCCTGGTGGCCGGGGAGGCCCTGATGCCCCGGTTCCTGTGCCTGTCCAACGGCCTGGCCGCCGCCGCCGACACGATCCGGCGCGGCAATGAGCGGGTGCTGCGGGCCCGGCTGGCGGATGCGGCCTTCTTCCTGGCGGCGGACCGCCGTCAGAGCAGCACGGAGCGGGTGGAGGCCCTCGATCGGGTCACCTTCGCCGAGGGTCTCGGCAGCCTGGCCGATCGCACCCAGCGCCTGGCCTGGCTGGCGGATCTGCTGTGCAGCCGCCTGCCGGTGGGCGATGCCGCCGCCGTCGCTGCGCGGAGGGCCGCTCCCCTGTGCAAGCACGACCTGGTGAGCCAGATGGTCGGGGAATTCCCCGAGCTGCAGGGGGTGATGGGGGCGAAGTACCTGCTGGCGGAGGGCGAGTCCCGTGCGGTGGCCCTGGCGGTGCTGGAGCATTACCAGCCCCGCGGCGCCGGCGACGCCCTGCCGGGGTCCGAAGCGGGGGCGGTGCTGGCCCTCGCCGAACGGCTGGAGCTGCTGCTCAGCATCTTCGCCAGGGGGGAGCGGCCCAGCGGCTCCTCCGATCCCTATGCCCTGCGCCGGGCGGGCAACGGCCTGCTGCAGATCCTCTGGGATCGGGGCTGGTCGCTCGACCTGGTGGGCCTGATGGCCGAGGCCACCGCCCACTGGCAGCGGCTGCTGCCTGAGCTGGCAGTGCAGCCGCTGGCCCTGGCCGCCGACCTGCTCGACTTCCTGCGCCAACGCCTGGCCAGCCTGCTGGAGGAGGAGGGCTCCAGCGCCGATCTGGTCCAGGCCGTGGCCGGGGATGGCGTCTCCCTGGAGCGGCTGCTGCGGGATCCGGCCGATGCCCGGGCCCGGGTGGAGCTGCTGCGACGTCTGCGCAGCGAAGGCAGCCTGCCCCTGGTGCAGGCGGTGGTGCAGCGGGCCTCCCGCCTGGCCGAACAGGCCGACCTGGCGGAGGATCTGGTCAGCCCCGATGGGGTGGTGAACGCGGATCTGTTCGGTTCCCCCAGCGAGGCCGCCGTGCTGGCGGTGCTGGAGCGGCTGGCGGTCCATGCCGCCGCCACCGGCACCGCCCGCTACGAACCGCTGGCCCGGATGCTGGGGGAGAGCGGCGCCACCCTGGCCGCCTTCTTCGATGGCCCCGGCAGCGTCATGGTGCTCTGCGACGAGCCCGAGGTGCGCCGCAACCGCCTGCGGCTGCTGGCGGTGCTGCGCAACCAGGCCTCGGTGCTCGCCGATTTCAGCCGACTGGGGGGCTGATTCAGGCCAGCAGGGCCACCTCGATGCACAGGCCGGGTCCGAAGGCCATGGCCAGACAGGGGCCCGGAGCGCCGCTGCGCTGCAGGCGCTCGAGGATGAACAGCAGGGTCGGGGACGACATGTTGCCGTAGTCCCGAAGCACCGAGCGGGAGGGTTCGATCAGCCCTGGATCGAGTCCCAGTCCTTTCGTGACCGCCGAGAGGATGCGGGGGCCACCGGGGTGCACGGCCCAGGAGCCGATGGCATCGAGGCTGAGGTTGTGGCCGGCCAGCCAGCCCTCGAGCCAGGGCCGCAGATGCTCGCCGATCAGGTCAGGAACCTGCGGTGACAGACCCATGGCGAAGCCGTGGTCCCCGATCCCCCAGGACATGGCCTCCGTGCTGGCGGGCACCAGCAGGGAACCGCTGGCGAGCAGCCGCCCCAGCGGTGGCGTGGTCGGTGCGGCCTGCTCCGGCGGCTCCCCCGTGGCCACCAGGGCGGCGGCGCCATCGGCGAACAGGGCATTGGCCACGATCCGCTCCCCATCCCAGCCGTACTGGAGATGGAGGCTGCAGAGCTCGACGGCGCAGAGCAGCACACAGGCCTCCGGCTGGGCACCGGTGAACCCGGCGGCGACCCGCAGACCATTGAGCGCCCCATGGCAGCCCATGAACCCCACATGGGTGCGGGCCACGCCGGCGTCCAGCGGCAGGGCGGCCATCAGGGCCAGATCGACGCCGGGGGCATGGAAGCCGCTGCAGGAGACCGTGACCAGATGGGTGATCCGCTCCGCGCTCAGCCCGGCCTGGGCCAGGGCCGCCCGGACGGCCCGCAGGGCCAGGTGCGGTGCTTCGAGGGCGTAGCGCCGCATCCGCTCCCCGGTGCCGGGGCTGGTGGCTCCGAAGAAGGTCTGCCGGGGGTCGCTGCCGGGGGGCTGGAGCAGGACGCTGTGGCGGTTGGCGACGCCCGAGCGGCGGTGCAGGGTCTCCAGCAGCCGGCGCTGGCCTGGGGAGGGGGTCTGGGCGGGCAGGGCCACCTCGGCAGCAATGGTGGCGGCATCGCCCTGGGCGATCCGTTCGGGAGGCAGGGCCGTTCCCAGCCCCTGGATGGTCAGGGACATGGTTCAGGGACCAGCGAATTCACGCCGGCGCCATCGAAGGGGTGCAGGAAGGGGGAGGCCAGGACCGGCCAGCGCTCCACCGCCGCCAGGGCACAGCGGCTGAGGCCGGGGCGGCGCAGGGCGAAGGCCAGGCCCCGGCAGAGTCGCTGGCGGCATCCGATCAGCCGGCCGTAGCGGCGAACCCATTGCCGCTCGAGCTCCCTGCTCCATTGGTGCTGCCCCTGAACGGCCCATGGCACCACCGCCAGGGCCCCCAGCAGGGCCCAGCCCATCCCCTCCCCCGTGAACGGTTCGACATAGCCGGCGGCATCTCCCAGCAGCAGCACCCGCTCGGCCGCCGGCGGCCAACGGTGGGCGGTGAGGGCCGGGGTGGCCAGCCAGGCGCTGGCCGAGGCCTCGGGGACCGGCTCGAAGCCAGCCTCCGCCAGCACGCCCGCGGCGGCGCTTGCCGCCCCTCCGGCCTGGATCAGATGGGCCCGGTCGAAGGCCGCCGCCAGGTTGAGATATCCGGTTTCGGTGCGCACCAGCCCCACATAGCCATGGCGGCCGACCGCCATGTGGATCGTGCCCCGGCCATAGCCGCCGGCGCCGGTATCGACGCGGCAGCCGGCCCCCACCCTGGAGTGGGCTTCGACCCGGTTCCGGATCCCGATGGCAGGGGTCAGTCCCGGGCTGCCCAGCCCGGTGGCCACGAGCACCACCCGGGCGCTGGTGGTTTCAGCCGCACCGCCGCTGCACAGCCGCACCTGCCGGCCGCCCGGGCAGGGGCCAGTCACCGTGGCCTCGGTGCCCCGCCGCCACACCGCGCCTTCGGCTTCCGCCGCCTCGGCCAGGACCAGGTCGAGGCGGCCTCGGGAGAGGGAGCGGCCCAGGGGTAGCTCCAGCTCCGCCTGATGGTTCTGCAGTCCGAGGTGGAGCCGGGTGAGGGGCACACCGCCGAGGCGATCCACCAGGCCCGACAGGCCCGCCTGAGCCAGGGCCTCGAGGGCCAGGCCGTTGAGACAGGTGCCGCAGACCTTCCAGCGGGGAAAGGTCCGCTTGTCCACCAGCAGCACCCGCAGCCGCTGCCTGGCCAGCTGGTGGGCGGCCAGGGCACCGGCGGGTCCGGCCCCGAGCACGATCACATCCCACTCGGGAGCCGTCATGGCGCTTCCAGCGCCCCGTCAGGACGGCGCCAGCTGAGCAGGAAGCGCTCGGGCCAGTGGCGCTGGATGCTGGCTCCCCCCAGGCCGGCCCGGGTTGCCAGATCAAGCGCCTCGTCCATCCGGAAGGCCCCCTGCACCGATACGGGACCATCGAAATGAACGATCGGCGAGCGACTCAGCAGCCGGCAACCCACCCAGGCCAGGCCGTAGCCCAGCGGACTGCGGATCAGGTCGTTCACCAGCACCAGATGGCGGCAGCTCTGGCCCAGGCGGCGGAGCAGCTCGACGGCGTCGGCGTTCTCGAGGTGATGCAGAAACAGGCTGCAGACCATGACGTCGTAACCGGCCGGCAGGGGATCCTCCAGAACGTCGGCCTGGAAGAAGCGGCTCCCCAGGGCAGTGCCGGCGGCATGGCCGTTGGCGATGGCCACCGCCTGCTGGCTGCGGTCGCAGCCGTCGACCTGCACGGCCAGACCGTTGCGTCGGCAGCGCTGCGCCAGCGCCATGGTGTTGTCGCCCCCACCGCAGGCCACATCCAGGATCCGCAGGGGCCGGCCGTGGCCAAGGGCGGCGGCCAGGGCCTGAACCGGCGTGAACAGGCACCCCACAGCGCGGCTGATGGCGTTGATCCGTCGCAGGCCCTGGAGGGCCTGCTGATGGGCAGCGGCGTCGAGGCCGGACTGATCCATCCACTCCGGCTGTCGGTTTCGCTCAGCCAGGGGCTGCCAAGGCATCGGAGAAGGGCGCTGGGGGTTGGGCGGCTGGGGGGACAGGACGGCTCCACGGCCGCTCAGGACTTCGCCGAAGGGTCATCCGGCGGGGAGCTACAGCCGTCGTCACCTAACTTGTCGTTTTGTTCTGCCGCTGGCCGAGGGGCCATCACTGGATTTGCCGATGCTGTTCGACAGTTTTTTGATTGTCCTTCTGATTCTGATCAACGGGATCTTTTCGGGTTCGGAGTTGGCCATGATGTCGGCTCGGAGATTGCGCCTTGAGCACCAGGCGGAGGCTGGGGAGAAAAAGGCGGAAGTGGCTCTGAAACTAATCCGATCCCCCAACGATTTCCTCTCGACGGTGCAGATCGGCATCACATTGATCGGCATTCTCAGCGGTGCGCTGGGCGGCTCGCGGGTGGCCGAAGCCTTACGGCCGCTGCTTGAGGCCGTGCCGCCATTGCGGGCCTGGGCCGACCCCCTGTCCCTCGGACTCGTGGTCACCGCCATCACCTTTCTTTCCCTGGTGCTGGGGGAGCTGGTGCCGAAGCGCATCGCCCTCAACGACCCCGAGCGCATCGCCTGCGCCGTGGCGCCCCCGATGCGGGCCCTGTCGCGCTGGATGGCCCCCCTCGCTCACCTGCTGGGCGCCTCCACCGACCGCCTCCTCAGCCTCATGGGCATCGGCGAAACCGGTGAGCCGGAGATCACCGAGGAGGAGATCAGGACCCTGCTGCGACGGGGAACGGAATCCGGCCTGTTCGAGGTGGCTGAGCACGCCATGGTGGAGCGGGTGTTCCGGCTGGCCGACCGACCGGTCAAGGCGATCATGACGCCGCGCACCGACATCTGCTGGCTGGACCTGGCCGAATCGCCGCAGACCCACCTCCAGCGGGTGATGGAGGCGAACCACTCCCTGTTTCCGGTGGCCCGTGCCAGCCTCGACGCCTGCGTCGGCGTGGTCCGTGGCCGCAACCTGCTGGCGGCCCAGCTTGGTGACGGGCCACGGGACATCGAGGCCCTGCTGCAGCCACCCCTCTACGTCGGTGAAAGCACCCGGGCCCTGAAGCTGATCGAGCAGTTCCGCAGCTCGGGGGTCCATATCGCCCTGGTCACCGACGAATTCGGCGGCATCGAAGGGCTGGTGACCCTCAACGACATGATGGAGGCGATCGTCGGTGATCTCTCCTCAGGCCAGGACCGGGAGGATCCGATGATCATCGTCCGTCAGGACGGTTCCTGGCTCCTCGATGGCGCCCTGGACATTGCTGACTTCAAGGATCTGGTGGGGAAGGGCCGGCTCCCGGAGGAGGACCGCGGCGGTTACCAGACCCTGGGGGGCTTCGTGATGCACTACCTCGAACACATTCCCAAGGCCGGCGACTGTTTCGAGTGGGACGGCCTGCGTATCGAGGTCGTCGACATGGACGGCAACCGGGTCGACAAACTGCTGGTCAGCTGGATCGAAGCCGACAAGGAACCGGCCTGAGGTTCTCCTCAGGCCGGCTGGCCTCAGGTAGCCCCCCTTCTCACTTGGCGACCAGCACGGGCTCCTTGACGGTGTCGGGATCGGGATCCACGGGCGGTGTCACGGCATGGACGCCGGCTGGTTTCATCGCCGAGCGGGGCTCGGCGGCCGCCAGGATCGCCTCCGCTTCCTCGGCCGAGCGCACGGCGCTGGGGACCGGCTTGTAGCCGGCGGGAGCCAGGGCCTGACCCCGCAGCACGGCGCCCAGGGTGAGCACGGTGAGCTTGATCTGCTGCCAGGGGTTCATCGCCACCACCCGCTTGTAGAGGTAGCTGTCGAAGGTGAGCCGCTGAACGTCCTTGTCATCGCACATCTCGACGAACGCCTCACGGGCGGCATCGTTGCTGTAGAAGATGTTCTGGAGCAGTTCCAGCACCTTGTAGGTGGCGCCGTACTTGCGGTCCCACTTGCGGATGTAGACCTTGAGATCCTTCTCGGTGGGGATGCGGCTGCCGGAGGCGCTGGCGGCGACGATCTCCTCGGCACACATCCGGCCGCTCTTGGCGGCGAAGTAGATGCCTTCGCCGGAGCTCTTGGTGACGTAACCGGCCGCGTCGCCCACCAGGGCCATGCGGCCCACCACCCGCCGGGGGCGGGGATGCTCGGGGATGGGGTGGGCCTCCACCTTGATCACCTCGCCGCGCAGCAGCCGGCGGCTGGCCCGCTCGCGGATCCCCTTCTGGAGACCCTTGATCAGGGACTGGTTGGCCTGCATGGTGCCGGTGCCCACCGCCACGTGGTCGTACTTGGGGAACACCCAGGCATAGAAGTCGGGCGAGACGTCGGTGCCGACGTACATCTCGGCCAGGTCCTCGTAGTAGGCCATCTCCTCGGCGGGGAGCCGGATCCGCTCCTGGAAGGCGATCGCCACGTTGTAGTCACCGGCGTCCATGGCCTTGGCCACCCGGCTGTTGGCCCCGTCGGCGCCGACGATCAGATCCACCTCGAGGGTCTTGAGTTCACCGGTGGGGCCGCCGGAGGAGTAGTCGGCGTAGTGGAGGGTGTAGGGACCCTGGCGCTGGCTGCCGGTGTCGATGCTCTGCACCAGCCCGTTGACCAGATGGGCGCCCAGTTCGGCGGCCCGGTTGCGCAGGAAGCCGTCGAGGACCTCCCGGCGGCACATGCCGATGTATTCGTTGCTGTTCTCCAGGTGGATGTCCACCTCCCGGTTGGAGGGAGAGATCATCCGCATGTTCCGCACCTTGCGGTCGATGATCGATTCCGGCAGGTCGAATTCCTCGACCATGCACAAGGGGATCGCCCCACCGCAGGGCTTGGCGTTGTCGAGCTTGCGCTCGAACAGCCAGGTCTCGATGCCGGCCTTGGCGAGAACTTCCGCAGCACAGGAACCGCTGGGGCCGCCGCCCACGACTGCCACTCGCAACATCTTGAAACCTGCTCCGCCATTGGGATGTGGGTTGGAAGCTAACACCGCCGTGCGGGTAACCGCCCGGTAGAGAAACCTATGAAATGACCCCCAACTAAGATGGGTCAGGCCCGGAGCAGAGGCCGTCTCCGCCCCGCATCGGAGATGGCCCTCGGTGATTCCGCCCGGTTATGCCCCTCGGTGATGCCCCTCGGTGACGACATCCCGCTGGCCCGGCGCACCACGCCCCGCCCGCGCCGGCCGGCCTCCCTCCCCAGGCGGATGGCCCAGGTGGGACTCACCGGCGCCCTGCTGGCCGGTGCTGCCGTTCTGCTGCTGATCGGCCCCCTGCGCACCTGGATCACCCCCACGCCCGTTCCGGGTCTGTCGGCCCGTCTCGGGCCGGACGGTCGGCTCCTCGGCCACTTTCCCTATCCCGAGGCCGGGCCCGCCGACCTGGTGGCCATCGCTCCCGGCCTGCGCCTGCGGCCGGACGCGGCCCGTGCCCTCGAGGACATGCGCGCCGCCGCCGATGCCGACGGTGTCGTCCTCACCGTGCTGAGTGCCTGGCGCAGCGTTGATCTGCAGAAGCAGCTGTTCTTCGATGTCAAGGCCGAGCGCAACCAGACCTCCGCCGACCGGGCCCGGGTCAGTGCGCCGCCGGGCTTCTCCGAACACAGCACCGGCTTCGCCGTGGACCTGGGGGACGGTCGCCTGCCGGCCACCAATCTGATGGAGAGTTTCGAGACCACCGACGCCTACCGCTGGCTCGATCGCCACGCGGCCCGGTTCCATTTCGTGCGTTCCTTCCCCAGGGGCAACCGCCAGGGTGTGAGCTACGAACCCTGGCACTGGCGCTTCGAAGGGTCCACCGAAGCCCTGGAGATGTTCGAGCCCGCCCAGCGCCTGGCCCGCTGAACCGCCAGGTTCGGGGACCCGCCGCCGGTGCCGCGGGAGGGGGTGGGAGTAGGATAAAGAATCGCTTCAACGTTCGCCACATGTCCCACCGGGCCGGCGCGGCAGGGTTCCCCGAAAACCCTGACGAAGCGTCAGAGCGCTGGTTGGTCCCCGTTCAGGGCCCTGGATTTCCCATTCCGTCCACCTGAACGCCTAGCTGAACGCAACGTTGGCAGCGACATGTCTTCTTCGTCTCGCCATCAACGCCCCGTTTCCCTGGAAACGACCACCGTCGATTCGATTCCGTCGAACCCCTTCCCTCACCTTCGCAGGACGACATCCCCATGAGCGGCGACATCAAAGGCGCCCCGATACGCAATATCGCGATCATTGCCCACGTCGACCACGGCAAGACCACCCTGGTGGATGCCCTGCTCGAGCAGTCCGGCATCTTCCGCGAAGGTGAAGCGGTGCCCACCTGTGTGCTCGATTCCAACGATCTGGAGCGGGAACGGGGGATCACGATCCTTTCCAAGAACACCGCCGTGGATTACAACGGCATCCGCATCAACATCGTTGACACCCCCGGTCACTCCGACTTCGGCGGTGAGGTGGAGCGGGTGCTGGGCATGGTGGATGGCTGTCTGCTGATCGTGGACGCCAACGAAGGCCCCATGCCCCAGACGCGCTTTGTGCTCAAGAAGGCCCTGGAGAAGGGCCTGCGGCCGATCGTCTTCGTCAACAAGATCGACCGGGCCCGGGTGGACCCCGAGCAGGCGGTCGACAAGGTGCTCGATCTGTTCATCGAGCTCGGCGCCGATGACGACCAGTGCGACTTCACCTATCTCTTCGGCAGCGGCATGGGCGGTTACGCCAAGCCCGACATGGCCACCGAGAGCGACAACATGAAGCCGCTCTTCGACGCCATCCTGCGGCATGTCCCGCCGCCGGTGGGTGATCCCACCAAGCCCCTGCAGATGCAGGTCACCACCCTCGACTACTCCGACTTCCTCGGCCGGATCATGATCGGCCGGGTCCACAACGGCACGATCGCCGGCGGACAGAACGTCGCCCTGATCCGCGACGACGGCAGCATCAAGCGTGGCCGCATCAGCAAGCTGCTCGGCTTCCAGGGTCTGCAGCGGGTGGAGATCCCCGAAGCCCGGGCGGGCGATCTGGTGGCCGTCGCCGGCTTCGATGAGGTCAACATCGGCGAGACCATCGCCTGCCCCGACCATCCCGAGGCCCTGCCGCTGATCAAGGTGGACGAACCCACCCTGCAGATGACCTTCGTCGTCAACGACTCCCCCTTCGCCGGCAAGGAAGGTAAGTTCGTCACCAGCCGCCAGCTGCGTGATCGCCTGCAGCGGGAGCTTCTCACCAACGTGGCCCTGCGGGTCGAGGACACCGACTCCCCCGACCGCTTCTCCGTCTGCGGCCGCGGTGAGCTGCACCTCGGCATCCTGATCGAGACGATGCGTCGCGAAGGCTTCGAGTTCCAGGTGTCCCAGCCCCAGGTGATCTTCCGCACCATCGACGGCACGCCCCACGAGCCGTTCGAGACCCTGGTGATGGACGTGCCCGAGGAGGCGGTGGGCAGCTGCATCGAGAAGCTGGGCATCCGCAAGGGCGAAATGCAGAACATGGAGGCCACCAGCGACGGCCGTACCCAGCTGGAGTTCGTGGTGCCCTCCCGGGGTCTGATCGGCTTCCGGGGCGAGTTCATCCGCGCCAGCCGGGGCGAGGGGATCATGAGCCACTCCTTCCTCGACTACCGCCCCATGCAGGGCGACTTCGACGCCCGCCGCAACGGCGTCCTGATCGCCTTCGAGGAGGGCACCGCCACCTTCTACGCCCTCAAGGGCGCCGAGGACCGCGGCCAGTTCTTCATCACCCCCGGCACCAAGGTCTACAAGGGGATGATCGTCGGTGAGCACAACCGCCCGCCCGATCTCGAGCTCAACGTCTGCAAGGCCAAGCAGGTCACCAACATCCGCTCGGCCGGCGCTGAGGTGCTCGACACCCTCCAGTCGCCGATCCAGATGACCCTGGAGCGGGCCCTCGAGTACATCGGCCCCGACGAGATGCTGGAGGTCACCCCCGAGTCGATCCGGCTGCGCAAGATGCCGGTGAAGAAGCCCGCCAAGCGTTGAGTCCCGGCGCCCCATCCGCCGATGAGGAAACCCTGCTGCAGGCGGACCCACGCCTGCAGCAGGCGATCAAACACTTCAACGCGGCCGAGTGGTATGCCTGCCACGACGGCTTCGAGGAGCTCTGGCATGAGACCCAGGGTCCGATGCGGCCCGTGCTCCAGGGTCTGCTGCAGATCGCGGTGGCTGAACTGCATCTGGAACGCGACAACCGCCGCGGCGCCACGGTGCTGATGGGCGAGGGGCTGGGCCGCCTGCGGGGCTGCGGCGACGAAGCCCTGGGCCTAGCCCTGGGGCCGGTCCGGCTCCTGGCCGCCCAGCGGCTGGAGGCCCTCCAGCAGCAGGCCGACCTCAGCGGCCTCCCCCTGCCGCGCCTGGAACTGGCGCGGGGAACGGGCACGGCGCCGGTACATTGAGCACACTCAAGGCCTCCACGATTTCCACCTTGACCCTGCCCCCCCGCCCACTGCTGTTCGTGCTCGCCGCGGGGTTCGTGGGCGCCGCCCTGCTGGTGCTCCCGTCCCGCCCCGTCGCGGCCCAGGCGCCGGCCGCCACGGCCCAGACCCAGCGGCCGAAGACGCCCGCCACCGGCATGGTCACGATCGAGTCCGACGTGCAGCAGGCCGACAATCAGAACGGCATCGTCACCGCCACGGGCAACGTGCGCATCGTCTACGCCGATCGCGGCATGACGGCCACCTCGCGGCAGGCCCAGTATTTCAGCAATGAGGGGCGCCTGGTGCTCACCGGCGATGTCGACGTGATCGACACCGATGGCCAGCGACTGCGGGCGGAGCGGCTGGTGTATCAGCTCGACAGCGAGCGCATGCTGGCGGAGCCGCCCGCCGGCAAACAGGTCTTCAGTAAGTTCCGCCTGCAGCAGCAGGGCACCTCCAAGCCTGACGCAGCCAAGCCTGCCACCCCCAAGCCGTGAGCCTGGTTCTGGAGAGGGTGGCCATCACCCTCGCCGGCCGCCCCCTGGTGACCGATGTGAGCCTGGATCTGCGCCCGGGGGAAGTGGTGGGGCTGCTGGGTCCGAACGGGGCCGGCAAGACGACCACCTTCAATCTGATCACCGGTCTGCTCCGGCCCGACTGCGGCGAGGTGCTCCTGGACGGGGAGTCCGTGTCCCACCTGCCGATGCCCCGCCGCGCACGCCTCGGCATCGGCTACCTCCCCCAGGAGGCGAGCGTGTTCCGCCAGCTCAGCGTCCGCGACAACCTGATGCTGGCCCTGCAGGAGAGCGGCTCGGATCCGGCCGGGCGCCGCAGCCGCCTGGACGTGCTGATCGAGGATTTCCATCTGGGCGGCTTCCAGCACCGCCGCGGCTACCAGCTCTCCGGCGGTGAGCGGCGCCGCTGCGAGGTGGCCCGGGCCCTCGCCGTGGGCGACCAGGGCCCCCGCTACCTGCTGCTCGACGAACCCTTCGCGGGGGTGGATCCCATGGCCGTCGCCGATCTCCAGGCCCTGATCGACAGCCTGCGGGGCCGGGGCATGGGCGTGCTGATCACCGATCACAACGTGCGGGAGACCCTGGCGATCACCGACCGTGCCTACATCCTGGCCGATGGCAGGATCCTTGCCTCCGGTGCCTCCCATTCCGTGGCCAACGATCCCCTGGTGCGGCGTCACTACCTCGGCGAGGGTTTCCAGCTTTGAAGGGGGCCCTGCTGGAGAAGCGCCCCACCTGGCTGCAGCTGCCGGGCGCCGAACGGCTGCGTGACTGGAAGCGGGTGCCGCGCTGGCGGGATCTGCCCCTGCTCGACCGCTGGCTACTTCAGGAACTGCTGGGCCCGCTGCTTTTCGGCATCGCCGCCTTCACGGCCGTGTCCCTCTCCGTGGGGGCGGTGTTCGAGCTGGTGCGCCGGGTGGCCGAGTCCGGCCTGCCGGTGCTGGCGGCGATGAAGGTGCTGCTGCTGAGGCTGCCCTCCTTCCTGGTGCTGTCCTTCCCGATGGCCACCCTGATGGCCACCCTGCTGGCCTACAGCCGCCTGTCGGGCAGCAGCGAGCTGACCGCCCTGCGCAGCGTGGGCGTGAGCACCCGGCGCATGGTGCTGCCGGCCATGGCCCTGGCCCTGGTGATGACCCTGCTCACCTTCGTCTTCAACGACGCGATCGTGCCGCGGGCGAATCTGGAGGCCACCAACAGCCTGGAGCGGGCCCTCGGCAAGGCCATCGCCACCGAGCAGAGCGACAACGCCCTCTATTCCCGTTTCACCGACGTCAAGCTGCCCAACGGCGAATCGGTGAAGTGGCTGACCCACATCTTCCATGCCCGCCAGTTCCGCAAGGGGGTCATGCTCGATGTCACCCTGCTCGACTTCTCACGCCACGGCTACCGGCAGATGCTCACGGCCCTCACCGGCAAGTGGAACGAGGAGGAGGGCATGTGGGAGTTCAACAAGGGCCGCATCACCAACATCGACGTGGCCACCGGCACCACCACCTCCGCCAGCTTTGACCGTTACCTCTACCCCTTCACCCGCGATCCGATCGAGGTGGCCCAGCTGCCCACCGACGCCAGCACCATGACCGTGGGCCAGGCCCTGACGGCGGAGCGGCTGTTGCTGGAGGCCAACAACACCAAGGAGGCGCGGCGGCTGCGGGTGCGGATCCAGGAGAAGTTCGCCTTCCCGGCCATCTGCCTGGTGTTCGGCCTGATCGGCAGCAGCCTGGGGGTGCGGCCCAATTCGCGCACCAGCCGCAGCCAGGGGTTCGGCATCAGCGTGCTGCTGATCTTCGGCTACTACCTGATGTCCTTCATCTTCAGCTCCCTGGGGATCACAGGCACCCTGATGCCCTTCATGGCGGCCTGGCTGCCGGTGGTCATCGGCCTGGCCGGAGGACTCTGGCTGTTGCGCCAGGCGAGCCGCTGAGGCCCCATCGGGGGGACGGCACGGCAAAGTGGATCGGTTTCGATCCGCTCCTTTGGTGAACGATCCGGTCATCGGCCTCGGCCTCGCGGCCTTCGCCCTGCTCCTGCTGGTGCTGCCCATCGCCTTCTGGTCCGTCAGCGGCGGCCACAGCAACCCGGTGGTCAGGATCCTGGTGGCCTCGGCCAATCTCTGCCTCACTGCCCAGCTGGTGCTGCGCTGGTGGGAGTCGGGCCACTTCCCGATCAGCAACCTCTACGAGTCGCTCTGCTTCCTGGCCTGGGCCTGCACCCTCACCCAGCTGCTGGTGGAGCGCAGCTGGCCCAACCCACTGGTGGCGGCGGCGGCCACCCCGATGGGCCTGGGCTGCGTGGCCTTCGCCAGCTTCGCGCTGCCGGATCGCCTCCAGGAGGCCTCGCCCCTGGTGCCGGCGCTGCGCTCCAGCTGGCTGGTGATGCACGTCAGCGTGATCATGGTCAGCTATGCCGCCCTGCTGGTGGGCTCCCTGCTGTCGGTGGCCGTGCTGTTCGTCGACCGCAACGAGGACCTCGAGCTGCGCAGCAGCTCGATCGGCAGCGGCGGCTTCCGCCAGGCCCAGCTGGCCAGCGACGGCCCCGGTGCCATGGCGCTGAGCAGCAGCAGCTTCCGCATCAGCGAGCAGCTCGACAGCCTCAGCTACCGCACGATCACGGTGGGCTTCCTGCTCCTGTCCGTCGGACTGGTGAGCGGCGCGGTGTGGGCCAATGAGGCCTGGGGCAGCTGGTGGAGCTGGGATCCCAAGGAGACCTGGGCCCTGATCTGCTGGCTCGTCTATGCCGCCTACCTGCACACCCGTCTGATCCGGGGCTGGCAGGGACGCCGACCGGCGATCGTGGCGTCGGCCGGCCTGGTGGTGATCGCCGTCTGCTACATCGGCGTGAATCTGCTCGGCATCGGCCTGCACAGCTACGGCTGGTTCCTGGGCAGCTGAGCTAACGCGCAACAAGAAAGGGCCCGTTCGTCACGGGCCCCCTCTCAAGCTCCTGCCCATCAGAAGGCCGCCAGCCATGGGCGGCCTTGCGGCCCTCAGACCAGGGCCGGCTCGGGGCGGCGGCTGTTGCGGATGCCGGTGATGGCCTCGGCGTAGTCGGCGTGGCCGAAGACCCCCGAACCGCTGACGATCGCGTTGGCGCCCGCCTCGATCACCTGCCAGGCGTTGCTGCCTTTGACGCCGCCGTCGACCTCGATCCAGGGATCCAGACCTCGCTCATCACAGAGGCGGCGCAGCTGGCGGATCTTCTCCACCTGGGAGGGAATGAAGCTCTGGCCGCCGAAGCCGGGGTTGACGCTCATGATCAGCACCAGATCACAGAGCTCCAGGCAGTACTCGAGGGTGTCGAGGGGGGTGCTGGGGTTGAGCACGGCACCGGCCATCTTGCCCAGGTCCTTGATCTGGCTGAGGTTGCGGTGCAGGTGGGGGCAGGCCTCGACCTGGACGCTGATGATGTCGGCGCCGGCCTTGGCGAAATCGGCCACGTACTTCTCGGGCTCGACGATCATCAGGTGCACGTCCAGGGGCTTGGTCGTCACCGGGCGCAGGGCCTCGACGATCAGCGGGCCGATGGTGATGTTGGGCACGAAGCGGCCGTCCATCACGTCCACGTGGATCCAGTCGGCACCGGCGGCGTCGACGGCCCGCACGTCGTCGCCGAGGCGGGAGAAGTCGGCCGAAAGGATCGACGGGGAGATCACCAGGGGCTTGGTGCTCATGGACGGCCACCGCAGCGGAAGAATGAAGGGATTGTAAGGAGCGGCCCACCATGGGTCTCCCGGGGTGCTCCCGGGCGCGCTGATACGATGGCCCCGCTTCGACTCCGAGAGGCCTTGCAGCGGCTGGATCTTTCCCCGCTTTGCCTGCGGTCCGCCTCCGGCGTGCCGGCCCCTCGTTGAGGCCCCTCCCCCTGCCGGACCGTTGTGGATCGCACTCTTATCCAGGAACTGCTCGAAGTCGTCGAGCAGGCCGCCATTGCCTCTGCCCGCCTGACCGGGCTCGGCAAGAAGGACGAAGCCGATGCGGCCGCCGTCGAGGCGATGCGCACCCGCATGGGCAGCATTGCCATGCAGGGCCGGATCGTCATCGGGGAAGGGGAGCGCGATGAAGCCCCCATGCTTTACATCGGCGAGGAAGTCGGCAGCGGCACCGGCCCCGGTGTCGACTTCGCCGTCGACCCCTGCGAAGGCACCAACCTCTGCGCCAACGCCCAGGACGGCTCGATGGCCGTACTCGCCGCCAGCGACCGCGGCGGCCTGTTCTATGCCCCCGACTTCTACATGAAGAAGCTGGCGGCGCCCCCGGCCGCCAAGGGCAAGGTGGACATCCGCAAGAGTGCCACCGAGAACATCGCCATCCTGAGCGAGTGCCTCGGCATCCCCGCCAGCGACCTCACCATCGTGGTGATGGACCGCGCCCGCCACAAGGCCCTGATCGCCGAGATCCGCGCCACCGGCGCCCGCGTCAAGCCGATCAGCGACGGTGACGTGCAGGCCGCCATCGCCTGCGGCTTCGCCGGCACCGGCACCCACTGCCTGATGGGCATCGGCGCCGCCCCCGAGGGTGTGATCTCCGCCGCCGCCCTGCGGGCCCTCGGCGGCCACTTCCAGGGCCAGCTGGTGTACGACCCCGCCGTCGCCCAGACCAGCGAGTGGGCCGACTACACCAAGGAGGGCAACATCGCCCGCCTCAACGAGATGGGCATCACCGACGTCGACAAGGTCTATGAGGCCGAAGAGCTCGCCTCCGGCGAGAACGTGGTCTTCGCCGGCAGCGGCATCACCCCCGGCCTGCTGTTCAACGGCGTGGTCTTCGAGGCCGACTGCACCCGCACCAGCAGCCTGATCATCAGCACCCTCGACCGCAGCGCCCGCTTCACCGATACGGTGCATATCAAGGAGGGCGCCAAGAGCATCGCCCTGCGCTGATCCCACCAGAGTCCGGACCTCGGAGCCCGCCTCCATGCACATCGCCGTCGTCGGTCTGAGCCATCGCACGGCTCCGGTGGAAATCCGCGAGCGCCTGAGCATCCCCGAGCAGACCATGGAGGATTCCCTCCAGAGGCTGCGGGCGGATGAGCAGGTGATCGAGGCCTCGATCCTGAGCACCTGCAACCGGCTGGAGATCTACACGCTCCTGCGCCATCCCGAACAGGGCATCACGGCCGTCGGCGACTTCCTCAGCCGCCAGTCCGGTCTGGCGCTGGAGGAGCTGCGCCCCCATCTGTTCACCTACCACCACGAGGAGGCCGTGGGCCACCTGCTGCGGGTGGCCGCCGGGCTCGACAGCCTGGTGCTGGGAGAGGGTCAGATCCTTTCCCAGGTGAAGAAGATGGTGCGCCTCGGCCAGGAGCACCGCTCCGTGGGCCCGATCCTCAACCGCCTGCTCAACCAGGCGGTGAGCACCGGCAAGCGGGTGCGCACCGAGACCAACCTGGGCACCGGGGCGGTGTCGATCAGCTCGGCGGCCGTCGAGCTGGCCCAGCTGAAGGTGGGCCAGGCCCGGGGCACCGATGAGCTGGTGCCGCTGGACCAGGAGCAGGTGGCGGTGGTGGGGGCGGGCCGCATGGCCCGGCTGCTGCTTCAGCACCTGCAGGCCAAGGGCTGCCGGGGGGTGGTGGTGCTCAACCGCACCGTCGCCCGGGCCGAGGCCCTGGCGGCCGATTTCCCCGCCCTGCCCGTGCAGTGCCGTCCCCTGGACGACCTCGACCACTGCCTGAGCACCTGCTCGCTGGTGTTCACCAGCACCGGCGCCGAGGAGCCGATCATCACGGCCCGGCGGCTGGAGGGCCTCAACCGCCGCTCCAGCCTGATGCTCATCGATATCGGTGTGCCCCGCAACATCAGCGCCGATGCGGCCGAACTCCAGGGTGTCGACAGCTTCGACGTCGACGATCTCCAGGAGGTGGTGGCCCGCAACCAGGAGGCCCGGCGGGAGATGGCCGCCGAGGCCGAGGGGCTCCTGGCCGAGGAATCACGCCTGTTCCTGGAATGGTGGGACGGCCTCGAGGCGGTGCCCTTGGTCAACCGGCTGCGTCTCCAGCTGGAGGACATCCGCGAGCAGGAGCTGCAGAAGGCCCTCAGCCGCATGGGCCCGGACCTTTCCGCCCGGGAGCGGAAGGTGGTCGAAGCCCTCAGCAAGGGGATCATCAACAAGATCCTGCACACGCCCGTCACCCGGCTGCGCGCCCCCCAGCCCCGCCAGCAGCGGCGGGCGGCCATGGGGGTGCTGCAGGACCTCTTCGAGCTTCACGACGACCCGCCGGAGGCCTGAGCCCCGCCCCCCGGGAGGGTCCCCGCTTCACCGGCACCAGCACCCCATTTCACTGCAACGGAACATGAACCGAGAAGCAGCAGCGCGGCGCTCCGCGTCACCACGCTCCAGTACGGTCTGGCCAGCCAAGGACCGAGGACTGGGCTCATGAAACGCGTTCTGGCCATCATCCTGGGAGGCGGTGCGGGAACGCGTCTCTACCCCCTCACCAAGATGCGGGCGAAGCCCGCCGTTCCCCTCGCCGGGAAATACCGACTGATCGATATTCCCATCAGCAACTGCATCAACTCGGAGATCAACAAGATCTACGTGCTGACGCAGTTCAACAGCGCCTCGCTCAACCGTCACCTGACGATGAGCTACAACCTCTCCTCCGGCTTCGGCCAGGGCTTCGTGGAGGTGCTCGCCGCCCAGCAGACCCCCGACAGTCCCAGCTGGTTCGAAGGCACGGCCGACGCGGTGCGCAAGTACCAGTGGCTGTTCCAGGAGTGGGACGTGGACCACGTGCTGATCCTCTCCGGTGACCAGCTCTACCGGATGGACTACAGCAAGTTCGTGCAGCACCACATCGACTGCGGCGCCGAGCTGACGGTGGGTGCCCTGCCGGTGGATGCGGCCCAGGCGGAGGGCTTCGGCCTGATGCGCACCTCTTCCGACGGCCGGATCCTGGAGTTCAGCGAGAAGCCCAAGGGCGACGCCCTGGAGGCCATGCGGGTCAACACCGAGAGCCTCGGCCTCTCCGCCGAGGAGGCCGCCAAGCGGCCCTACCTGGCCTCGATGGGGATCTACGTCTTCAACCGCAACACCCTGTTCGACCTGCTGGCCAGCCATCCGGAGGCCACCGATTTCGGCAAGGAGATCATCCCCGCCTCCCTCGGCCGTGGTGACCACCTGCAGACCTTCCTCTTCGACGACTACTGGGAGGACATCGGCACGATCGGGGCGTTCTACGAGGCCAACCTGGCCCTCACTGACCAGCCCAACCCGGCCTTCTCCTTCTACGACGAGAAGTTCCCCATCTACACCCGGCCCCGCTACCTGCCCCCCAGCAAGCTGCAGGACGCCCAGGTGACCCAGTCGATCATCGGGGAGGGATCCCTGCTCAAGGCCTGCAGCATCCACCACTGCGTGCTTGGTGTGCGCTCCCGGGTCGAAGACGAAGTCGTCCTCCAGGACACCCTGTTGATGGGGGCCGACTTCTTCGAATCCTCCGAGGAACGCCTCGTGCTGCGCGAGCGGGGCGGCACCCCGATCGGCGTGGGCCGGGGCACCACGGTGAAGGGGGCGATCCTCGACAAGAACGTGCGCATCGGCCGCGACGTCACCATCGTCAACAAGGACCGGGTGGAGGAGGCCGACCGACCGGAGCTCAACTTCTACATCCGCAACGGCATTGTCGTGGTGGTGAAGAACGGCACGATCGCCGACGGCACCGTCATCTGAGGACCGCGCCGGGGGAGGGCTGGGCCAGCAGTTGCTGACATCCCCCCCCGGGACACCGACGCTCCGCCGACCGCTGGCCACAGTGGCGATGAAGCAAGACATCCACGCTCCTATGGGCAAGGCGCATTTCGGACTCATCGGCCTCGGCGTGATGGGTGAGAATCTGGTCCTCAACGCCGAGAGAAATGGGTTCTCGAGCGTCGTCTACAACCGGACCTACGCCAAGACCGAGGAGTTCCTGGCCGGACGCGGCGCCGGCAAGGACATCGTGGGAGCGGCCACCCTCGAGGAGTTCGTGGCGGCGCTGGAGCGGCCCCGCCGCATCCTGATGATGGTGAAGGCGGGCGATCCGGTGGATGCCACCATCGCCAGCATCTCGCCGCTGCTCGAGGAAGGCGATCTGCTGATCGACGGCGGCAACTCCCTCTACACCGACACCGAACGGCGGGTCAAGGAGCTGGAGAGCAAGAGCTTCGGCTACATCGGCATGGGCGTCTCCGGTGGCGCCAAGGGGGCCCTGGAGGGGCCGAGCATGATGCCCGGCGGCACCAAGGCGGCCTACGACGCCATCGAGAGCCTTGTCACCAAGATGGCCGCCCAGGTGGAGGACGGCCCCTGCGTCACCTACATCGGCCCCGGTGGCGCCGGCCACTTCGTCAAGACCGTCCACAACGGCATCGAGTACGGCATCGAGCAGATCCTGGCCGAGGCCTACGACCTGATGAAGCGCATCGGCGGCCTCGATGGCGACGCCATGGCCGACGTGCTCGGGGGCTGGAACCAGACCGAAGAGCTGGCTTCCTTCCTGGTGGAGATCACCGAGGTGTGCCTGCGCACCAAGGATCCCGAAAGCGGCGGTGACCTGGTGGAACTGATCGTCGATGCCGCCGGCCAGAAGGGCACCGGCCTGTGGACCGTCGTCAGCGCCCTGGAGATGGGGGTGCCCGTGCCCACCATCTACGCCGCCCTCAACGCCCGCGTGCTGAGCTCCCTGCGCAGCGAGCGGATGGCGGCCGAGGCGGTCCTGCACGCCCCCGCCCCCCACAGCTTCCCGCTGGGCGAGCCCGCCACTGGCATGGCGCCGCTGCGGGATGCCTGCATCCTGGCCTGCATCGCCAGCTACGGCCAGGGCATGGCCCTGCTGCAGGAGGCCTCGAAACTCCACGACTACAACCTCGACTTTTCGGCCATCGGCCAGATCTGGAAGGGGGGCTGCATCATCCGGGCCCGGCTGCTGCAACGCATCCAGGACGCCTACGGCACCGATCCCTCCCTGCCCAACCTGATGCTCGATCCCTGGTTCGCCGCCCAGGTCAACCAGCGCCTGGCCGGCCTGCGCCAGGTGGTGGCGGGGGCGGCCCTGGCTGGCATTCCCGTGCCCTGCCTCAGCAGCACCCTCGACTACATCGACAGCTACCGCACCGGTCGCCTGCCCCAGAACCTGGTGCAGGCCATGCGCGACTGCTTCGGCTCCCATACTTATGAGCGCACGGACCGCCCCGGCGCGTTCCACACCGAGTGGCTCGTTTGACCGAACCAAGCACGCGCTACCAGCTGATCGTCGCCACCAGCCCGGAAGATCTGGCCCGCCAGGCAGCGGAGCAGATCGCCACCGGCATCGATCTGGCCCTGGCGGAGCGGGACCGGGCCCAGATCGCCCTGGCGGGTGGCGAAACCCCCCGGGCGGCCTACGCCCGGCTGGCCGAGGAGCACCTGCCCTGGGAGCGGGTCGATGTCCTGCTGGGGGATGAGCGCTGGGTGCCGGCCGACGACCCCTCCAGCAATGCCCGCATGCTGCGGGAAACCCTGCTGGCCCAGTCGCCGGCCAGCCGCGCGCGCTTCCACCCGGTGCCCACCGACCGCCCCACCCCGCAGGCCAGCGCCGAGGCCTACGCCTCCGAGCTGGCGGTGCTCTGCCCCGGCGCGCTGCCCCGCTTCGATGTGCTGCTGCTGGGCCTGGGTGACGACGGCCACACCGCCTCCCTGTTCCCCGGCACGGCGGCCCCCGGTGTCAGCGATCGTCCGGTCACCATTGGCGAGGGCAAGGGCCTGCCCCGCATCACCCTCACCGCGCCGGTGCTCTCGGCGGCCCGCCGGGTGATCTTCCTGGTCAGCGGCGCCGGCAAGCGCCAGGCGCTCGCCCGGCTGCTCGACCCGAGTGAGCCCGCCGAGCGCACCCCCGCCCGGCTGGTGCGGCCGGCCGGCGTGGTGGTGATCCTGGCCGATGCCGCCGCCGCCGCCGACCTCCCCGGCGCCTGAGGGCTCCCATGCCGGTGATCCGCGGCGATGGCTTCAGTGGCTGGCATGCCCTCAACGACACCGTGATGGGCGGCCGCAGCAGCGGCAGCTGCACGGTCAGCAGCCGCGGGCTGCGGCTGGAGGCGGAGGTGGTGGAACAGGGCGGCGGCTTCGTGAGCTGCCGTTCGCCGGTGTTCTCCCCGCCCCTCGATCTCTCGGAGCAGGCCGCCTTCGAGCTGGAGCTCCACGGCGATGGCCGCCATTACAAGCTGGCGGTGGCCTGCGCCGACGGGGTGGCGGGTCTCACCGAGATGATCCCCGGCGGCGTGCGCTGGGTGGCCAACTTCGCCACCGACCCGGCGGGCCCCTGCCGGGTGAGGATCCCCTTCGCCCAGCTGCGGCCCTCGATCCGGGCCAAGCCGATCGAGGCTTTGCCCCTCGGCCTGCCCCTGCGCTTCGACGCCCAGCGCATCACCCGGCTGCAGATCCTGCACTCGAAGTTCGGTGATGACGGCTCCGCCAACCCGGGCTTCCGGGCCGGCCCGCTCAGCCTGGAGCTGATGGCGATCGATGCCGTCGCCTGAGTCCTCCATCGGCAGCGCCAACACCGACCTCTGCCAGCTGGTGGCGGCGGCGGCCGATCTCTGCCGCAGACCCCTGCGCCATGCGGTGGTCAACCCCGACCCAGGCGCCCTGGGGGCTGGGGTGGAGGCGGCGGCCGAGGAGGTGGACAGCCTGGATCTCTGCCTGCGGCTGGAGGCCCGCACACCCGAGGGCGAACGGGTGCCGACGGAGGATCTGGAGCTGGAGATCTACCGCAGCGGTGAGGATTTCAACCTCACCCTGGCCTGGCGCCAGGGGGAGGACCATCCCCTGCTGTGGCAGGGCAGCCATCCGGTCTGGATGGATGGGGCCACGGGGCTGCGCTGCAGCTGTCCGCCCCAGGGGGAGCCGCTGGAGGCCCTGGCCCGCCGCCTGCGGGCCCTGCTGCGGCCCGATCAGGGCTGAGGCGAAGGCAGCACCATCAGCAGCGATCCGGTCCCCATCGGCGACGGCAGCGGCCAGAGTTCCGCCCTGGTCTGCAGGGTGTGGCCATCGCGATGGCGCAGGGGAAAGGACTCGCTGACGAACAGCGGCCCATCGGCGGGCGCGTCGGTGGGGGCGGCGGCCATGGCCTCTTCCGGCAGCTGGCAGAACAGGGAGGCCGGTGACCCCACCAGGCTGTCGCGCTCGAAGCCGATCCGGTGGCACAGGCTGGCGTTGACCATCACCACCCGCTGGTTGCCGTCGAACACCGCCACCGAGAAGCTGGGGCTTCGGACCAACGTCTCGAACAGGACCGAGAGATCGCGGCCATGCTCCTGGGCCTGGCGCTGCTGGGTGACGTCGGAGAGGGTGCCGACCACATAGCGATCCATCTCCTCGGTGAGCACCTTGGCGTTCTCCGTCACCCAGCGCTGCTCGCCATCGCGGCGGATGATCCGGTACTGCACCGACCAGCCCCCCTCGGCCGGGTCCCGGGCGGCCCAGACCCGATCCCTGTCCTCCGGAAGGATGGCGTCATCGAGCAGCTGGGGATGGGCAAACAGCTCGGCCGGGCTCCAGCCCGTCAGGGGCAGGATGCGCTGGCTGGCATAGAGCAGCCGCTGAAGGCTGGCGTCCCGCTTCCAGACCGCCTCCTCGAGGGCATCGGTGAGGGTGGAGAAGGAATCCAGGGAGTCCTCGGCGGCCTGGCGCAGGGCCAGCAGTTCCGACACGTCGGTGAGGGTGATGATCGCCCCGAGCCGCTGCCCCTCCCGTTCCTGGTAGGGCAGCACCTGGGCCAGGTAGGCGATGTCCTCGTTGACCGCCTCGATGTTGCGCCGGGGAGAACCGTCCACCACCTCCATCAGGGCCGACCGCAGTCCCGGCAGGGGCACCGTGGTGGGAATCCCCAGCAGGGGCCGGCCGATGTCGTCGTCCACCAGGGCGAACACCCGCACCGCCAGGGGCGTGAACCGGGTGATGCACAGCTCCCGGTCGACGATGACCATGCCCTGGTTGAGGGAGTTCTGGATGTTCTCCAGGTCGGTGCTGAGCAGTTGCAGGTCCGTGCTCCTGGCCCGCAGCTCCTGGTTGAGGGTGGCCAGTTCCTCGTTGGTGGCCTGCAGCTCCTCGTTGGAGGATTCCAGCTCTTCGTTGGACGACTGCAGCTCCTCCGATGAGGCCTGCAGTTCTTCGGCCGAAGCCTCCAGTTCCTCGTTGGCCTCCTCCAGATCCGCCAGGGAGCGGCGCAGGGTGTCGTGGCTGGTGAGCAGCTCCTTCTCCAGCCGGGCGATCTGCTGATCGAACTCCGGGTCCCGGATCAAAGGAGCATCCGTTGGGGCCTGCTCCGAGCCGTCGAGGGGTTCCTGCAGGAAGCTGAGCAGGGTCAGCACCCGCTCGTTGACCTGGAGCGGCCGGGCCTCCAGCTGCAGGTGAATGGCGAAGTTCGGCAGGTGAAGCCGCCGGCTGCGGACCGGCTGGCCATCGGCCCGCACGATCAGCAGCAGGGCGCGGGCCTCGGCCTGCAGCTCCGGCAGCAGGAAGGACGTGGCGGCCGTGGAGATCCGGCCTTCAGGGAGCCGGCAGAAGGGACTGACATCGCCGATCACCTCCACCAGTCCGTGGTTTTCATCGAGGATCACGCAGGGGGGAGAGGTGCTGCGGACCAGGGCCTCGAGGGTGGCGACATGCTCCTCGACCACGGTCTCCCTCAGGATCGAGATCCGCCCGACCGGGGTGAACAGGGTCGGTGGGCGCTGGGAGGGCTGGATGGCCGCGGTGTAGCGGGCGGACTGGTGTTCCGCGGTGCGATGGAAGATGCGGTGGTCGGCGTTGGCCACCTCGAAGCCCTCGGTCCGGTGGCCCAGCGACTCCGTGCGGCCGAGGAACAGCAGACCCGCGGGGAGAAGGCCGAAACGGAACTGCGCCAGCACCCGATCCTGCAGGGGCTGGGTGAAGTAGATGAGGGTGTTGCGGCTGGAGATCAGGTCCAGACGCGGGAAGGGCGGATCGACGGCCACGTTGTGGCGGGCGAAGACCACGCAGTTGCGCAGGGCCTCGCAGATCTGGATCTCGCCGTTGAACGGCACCACGAAGCGTTCCCGCAGCGTTTCCGGGATGGCCAGGCTGGAGGCCGCCGGATAGGTGGCCCGGCGCGCCACGGCCAGGCTGTCCTCGTCGAGGTCGGTGCCGAAGATCTTGAGGTGATGGGTCAGGTCCTGGGGGTGGCCGAGCACCTCGCTGATCAGCATCCCGATCGAATAGACCTCCTCGCCGGTGGCACAGCCCGGCACCCACACCCTCAGGCGGTCCTTGCGGGTGCGCTGGGCTAGGTAGGCCTGCAGGAGTTCGCCGAGGACCGCGAACGACTCCGGGTCGCGGAAGAAGGAGGTGACGGTGACCAGCAGGTTGTGGACGAGGGCCGAGGCCTCCCTGCTGTCGGCCGCCAGCACCTGCAGGTACTCCTCCATGTTGTCCATCTGGCGGATCGCCATGCGCCGCGCCAGCTGACGCTGCAGGGTGGACGCCTTGTACTGGCTGAAATCGATGCCGCTGTTGTGCAGCAGCAGCTCCAGGGCACTGGAGACGTTGAGGCTCCTGGGGTCGGGAACGTTCAGCTCGACCCAGTCGCCGCTCGAGCCCATCAGGTCGCAGAGGTGACGGCCGATGGCGGCCGGCTCAAGGACGAGGTCGGCCCCACCCATGGCGACGGCGGCGGTGGGCATGGCGGCGAACCGGGCGCTCTCGGGGGTCTGGGCGATGGTGAGCCCACCGGCAGCCCGCACGGCCCGCAGGCCGCGGGCCCCGTCGGAGCCGGTGCCCGAGAGCACCACGGCGGCCCCATGGCCATTCCAGTGGTCGGCGATCGACTCGAACAGACGGTCGATGCTGGGGCTTGGGCCGAAGCGGGGTTCGGGCGCCACCAGCTTCACCCGGTTCCCCTCGACGCTGATGTCGTGGTTGGGGGGGCAGACGCTGACCGTGTCCGGCAGCAACATGCTCCCGTCGACCGCCTCGACCACCTGCAGCTCGGTGACCCGTGCCAGCAGTTCGACCATCAGGCTGCCGTGGTCGGGCGAGAGGTGCTGGGCCACCACATAGGCCACGCTGCCGCCGTGGGAGAGGCTGCCGAGAAGGGCCTGCAGGGCCTCCAGGCCGCCTGCCGAGGCCCCGATGCCCACCAGATGCATGTCGGGTTCGGAACCGGGGGGCGTGGATGGCGCCGGGGAAGACTCCGATTCACTGGATTCTTCCATCGATATCCGCACCGTGAAGGTTGGATCTCAATGTAAGCCGCCGGGGCCCTCCAGGCCGACGCTGCGTGAAGAACAGCACCGCTGGCAGCGCGGCGGGTGGAGCCGGAATCGGAGCGCGATGGTTCTAAAGCGTTTCATCAGAGATGATCACTGTCATGAATGATCATGAAAGCTGTCATCGAGATGCCAATCTTGTATGAGAAGGGAGCTCAAGAGCAAGGCCCCATCGGAGTGTGAACAGCGTGTGAACAGCTAACGACTCGGCAGAAGCTGCGCGTTTGTTGTGATAAGCTTATTGAACAGAGGAAATAACAGGAGGTGAGGCTTCGTATGTGCAGCGAGCCTTTCTTTCCTAGTCAATGGCACCCTGAAGCAGGCCATTTCCCCAATCCCCTGCTGCGTCAGCTCCGGCTGAGTGAGGATTCCGAGTCCTGCGTGTCTTTGCTGCAGCAGGCCCTGCCGCTGGTGGAGATCATCCCGCTGGAGCCCGAGTCCTCCTGGTGGTATTACGGCGCCAATCTTCACCTCGGCAGCCTCGTGGCGACGGCCTGGACGGCCAGGCCGATGCGGATGGCTTTTTCCGAACGTCAGGAGCACATCGTTGTCCTGGGGTACGGCGGAGAACAGCGGCTGCGCCAGGCCTCCACCACCTGGCCCTGTGTCAAGGGAGGCTGTGTGCTGATGGCGAGTGCGGCCTGCACGATGGAGAGCACCCTCTCGTCGGCCGTGGCTTTCGCTCTGACCAGGGATCGACTGCTGGAGACGGCGATGGCCATGGGGGGGTATCTGCAGAAGCCGAAAGGCTGGGAAGAAAGTGTTGCCCAGGCCCATGGTTGGAGCCCGCCCCTGAATCAGTTCGCCCCTTCCCTGCTGACGGCGTTGCAGCAGACCGTCGCCATGGCGGGGCAGCTGTCGGGGTATGGCCTTGGGTTGCTGGATCGCCTCCAGTTCGACGACCAGATCTATCGGTTGATGGTGGCCATGCTGCTGCCGGAGATCCGCCAGGACAAGACCCTGGATCGGCTCCTGCACCGGCAGACCCAGGGCCGGGATTCCTTCGACGAACTGATCGACTACATCAAGCAGAATCTGGGCGAGCCGCTCACCCTCACCGACCTGGAATCGAGGAGTCATTACTCCCGCAGGTCCCTGCAATATGCCTTCGCCGAGCGCATGGGCTGCACCGCCACCAAGTGGATCAAGATGCAGCGTCTTGACCGGGCTCGGCAACGGCTGGAGCGGCCGACTCCGAACGACACGGTGGGGAGCATCGCCCGCGAGTGCGGCTATCGCTCCCTGGGACTGTTCAGCGTGGATTTCCAGCAGCGCTTCCATGTCAAGCCGTCCCAGCTGCTGCGCGAGTCCCGGCCGGAGTAGCCGGGACCCGCCGTGGTCACGCCCGGCGTCGGAACCCATCCGCCGACTCCATGCGGCCCTGGTTGTGCTCGCTGGGGTGCCCGCCCTGGAGGGCCGACTCCAGCAGGTAGGCGGCCAGGTTGGAGAGGGAGCGTCCCTGGACGTTGCTGCGCTCCACCAGGGCCTGGTAGGCGTTGTAGGGAACGGTGATGGTGACACGCACCGGCCGCAGGAAGGGACCGGGTTCGGAGTTGCTTCGCATGGGTCGATCGGGGGGGCTGCCTCTGCTCTAAGCCCGATTCCATGGCCTGCGGACAGGCGCTTCACAGTGAGCCGGAACCCCTCCGTGGACCAGATGCCAGTGCTGGTAAGCGATTCACCCTGCTGCGGTCAGCAGCAGGGGGCCTGCGCCACCAGTGCAGGCCTGCATCGCCCTGCGCAAACTGCACGTTTATGAAATCGGGCTGACAGCCTGCGACTCAGTCCGGGTACAGGTCGGTGACGGCCCCCAGGCTGCTGCTGCTCACCAGCCGGGCGTACTTGCCGAGCACCCCGGTGCGGTAGCGGGGGGCGGGCTTCGTCCAGCCGCTGCGGCGGTGGGCCAGCTCCTCGTCGGCCACGTTGAGCTGGATCAGCCGTTGCTTCGCATCCACCGTGATGCTGTCGCCCTCCTGGACCAGGGCGATGGTGCCGCCCACGGCGGCTTCCGGAGCCACGTGGCCCACCACCATGCCGTAGGTGCCGCCGGAGAAGCGGCCGTCGGTGATCAGGGCCACCGAATCCCCCAGCCCCTCACCGATGATCGCGGCGGTGGGGGCGAGCATCTCGCGCATGCCGGGGCCGCCCACCGGTCCTTCGTAGCGGATCACCACCACATCACCGGCGCTGATGCGCTTGGCGAGGATGGCGGCCAGGGCGTCCTCCTCACTCTCGAAGACCCGCGCCGGGCCGGTCATCACCGGGTTCTTCACCCCGCTGATCTTGGCCACGCTGCCCTCCTCGGCCAGGTTGCCCCGCAGGATCGCCAGGTGGCCCTGGGCGTAGAGGGGGTTGGACAGGGGCCGGATCACGTCCTGATCGGCAGGAGGCTCGGAAGGAACCTCGGCGAGCACCTCCGCCAGGGTGCGCCCCTCGATCGTGCGGCAGTCGCCGTTCAGGAGGCCGCCGTCGAGCAGCAGCTTCATCACCTGGGGGATGCCGCCCGCCCGGTGCAGGTCCACGGTCACGTAGCGGCCGCTGGGCTTGAGGTCGCAGATCACGGGCACCTTCTGGCGGATCGTCTCGAAGTCGTCGATCGTCAGCGGCACGCCGGCGGTGCGGGCGATCGCCAGCAGGTGCAGCACCGAGTTGGTGGAGCCGCCCACCGCCATGATCACGGCGATGGCGTTCTCGAACGCCTCCCTGGTGAGCAGGTCCCGGGGGCGGATGCCGGCCTCGATCGCCTGCACCAGCACCTCGGCCGAACGGGCAGCGCTCTCGGCCTTCTCCGGGTCCTCCGCCGCCATCGTGGAGCTGTAGGGCAGGCTCAGCCCGAAGGCCTCGAAGGCCGAACTCATCGTGTTGGCGGTGAACATGCCGCCGCAGCTGCCGGCCCCGGGGCAGGCGTTCTTCTCGATCGCCAGCAGCTCCGCCTCGTCGATCCGGCCGCCGGAAAGCTGGCCCACCGCCTCGAAGGCACTCACCACGGTGAGGTCACAGGGACCGAGTTTGCCCGGCTTGATTGTGCCGCCGTAGACGAAGATCGCCGGGATGTTCATGCGGGCCATGGCCAGCATGGCGCCGGGCATGTTCTTGTCGCAGCCGCCGATGGCCAGCAGACCATCCATGCTCTGGGCGTTGCAGGCGGTTTCGATCGAGTCGGCGATCACTTCGCGGGACACGAGCGAGTACTTCATCCCTTCGGTCCCCATCGAGATGCCGTCGCTGACGGTGATGGTGCCGAACATCTGGGGCATCGCTCCGGCGACGCGGGCGGCCTGCTCGGCCCGTCGGGCCAGATCGTTGAGGCCGATGTTGCAGGGCGTGATCGTGCTGTAGCCGTTGGCGATGCCGATGATCGGCTTGCCGAAATCCCCGTCGCCGAAACCGACGGCCCGCAGCATGGCCCGGTTGGGGGAGCGTTGGAGGCCCTTGGTGATGGCGTCGGAGCGCAGCATGGCCGGGGAGGAACGGGTCTGCAGCAACTTACCGAGGGGCCTGCGCCCTCAGGCCTGGGGCTGCAGTTGCTCGAGCTGGCGGCGCACCTCGTCGATCGCCTGGTTGAGTTTCTGGACGCGGTCGTGCAGCTGGTCGCTGCTCACCGGCGGCTCCTCGAAGGCTTCGCTGAGGCGGGAGACACGCAGCATGCGCAGCTGGCGCTGGGCGAGCCGGTGACGATCGGCCCGGCGCAGCAGCCAGACCGCCAGCCCGGCGGCCCCCATCACCGCCCCGGCGGCCCCGGCCAGCAGAACCAGACTGCCGCTGGCGGACGATTGCTGCCTGGAATCAGCCATGAACCTGCAAAGGAAGGGGGATCTGGACCTGAGGGGCCCAGCCTAGGCAGGGGCGGCGGCGATTCCATACAGCCGCTCGCTCACCTCGCCGAAACCGGGAACGACGCGGTGGCGGCTGTCCACCTCGGGGTCGATGCCGGCGCAGTAGATGGTGAGCTGGCTGTGGTGTTCGCCGACGACCTTCAGCCCGGGGCTCGCGGCCAGGGTGGTGATCACCCGCAGCCGCTGACCCTCCACCCCCAGGCCCGCCAGACGGTCGAGCAGGGCCAGCAGGATCGAGCCGCTGGCGAGGACAGGCAGGAACACCAGCACGCCGCTGCGGGGATCGATGGTGGCCGGCAGGTCATCGAGGAACCAGTGGGGCTTGTGCTCCGGCCCGCAGGGCTCGATGCCCACATGGGCCAGCTGGGCCGACGGCAGCACGGACTGGGCCCCCTGCCACAGCCCCAGGCCCCCCCGCAGCACCGGGATCACCAGCAGCGGCACATCCGGATCGACCACCTGGCCGTCGCAGTGGCCCAGGGGCGTGGTGACCGACACCGGGCGATGGGGCAGCCAGTCGCGCAGGGCCTCATAGGTGAGCCAGCGGCCCAGTTCCGCCATGGCGGTGGCGAACAGGGGCGAGGGGGTGGCCCCGTCGCGCAGCAGGGTGAGCCAGTGGCCGATCAGGGGATGGGGGGGGACCACCACCCGCAGGGACATGCTCATGGCGCGCTGCGTCTGCCTAGCTTGATCCGGCAGCGTACCGGTGTGGCATGGTCCCCAGCTCCCCTATCTTCCCCGTGATCGTCCGGAGGCCCAGGGCCCCGCTGGCCGGCCGGCTGGGGTCCGTCCTGGGGGGGGTGCTGGGGACGGTGCTGGGTCTGCTGCTCGTCTGGACCGTGCTGCCCGTGGCGCCGGCCCAGGCGATCACCGCCCCCGAGCTGCGCGCCCAGCGCTCCTTCCAGGACCTCGACCCCGACCTGCGGGGCCGCAACCTGCAGCAGCAGGAGTTTCTCAAGGCCTCGATGGAGGGCTTCGATCTACGGGACGCCGACCTGCGCGGGGCCGTCTTCAACTCCACCGACCTGCGCCAGGCCGACCTGCGCGGCGCCGACCTGGAGGACGTGGTGGCCTTCGCCACCCGCTTCGACGGGGCGGACCTGCGCGGTGCCCAGTTCCGCAACGCCATGCTGATGCAGAGCCGCTTCCGGGAGGCCCGCATCGACGGGGCCGACTTCAGCGACGCGGTGCTCGACCTGCCGGAGCAGAAGGCCCTCTGCGCCCGTGCCACCGGCAGCCACCCCCTCACCGGCGTCGACACGCGGGAGAGCCTCGGCTGCCGCTGACCCCCACCGGCGGCGCCTCCCCTAGGTTTCGATTCCCCCTGCCCGCTCCCCGATGACCGCCACCAGCACCCGACGGCTGCCGGTCACGGTGGTGACCGGATTTCTGGGGGCCGGCAAGACCACCCTGCTGCGCCACCTGCTCCTGGAGAGCGGACTGCGGCTGGCCGTCCTGGTCAACGAGTTCGGTGAGGTGGGCATTGACGGTGATCTGATCGCCTCCTGCGGCTTCTGCCCCGAGGAGGAGCTGGACGACCGGCTGGTGGAGCTGGCCAACGGCTGCCTCTGCTGCACCGTCCAGGATGAGTTCCTGCCCACGATGCAGCGGCTGCTGGAGCGGGCCGACCGGCTCGACGGCATCGTCGTGGAAACCAGCGGCCTGGCCCTGCCCGAGCCCCTGGTGGCCGCCTTCGGCTGGCCGGAGATCCGCAGCCGCACCCGGGTACACGGGGTGGTCACGGTGGTGGATGGCGAGGCGATGGCCGCCGGCCACGTGGTGGGGGACGCCGACGCGGTGGAGGCCCAGCGCCGGGCCGACCCCAGCCTCGACCACATCAGCGCCATCGAGGACCTGTTCGCCGACCAGCTCGGTGCCGCCGACCTGGTGCTGGTGAGCCGGGCAGACCGGCTGGAGCCGGAGGCCCTGGCCCGGGTGACCGAGGCGCTGCGCGCCGATCTGCGCCCCGGCACCGTGGTGCTGCCCATGGCCCGGGGCCGCCTCGATCCCTCCCTGGTGCTGGATGGTCCGGGCCGCGATCACGACCACGACGACCACGATCACGACCACCACGACCATGCCCACGTGGCGATGGAGTCGATCGTCGTGCGACGGGCCGGCCAATGGGGGCGGGCCGCCCTGGAGGCCCAGCTGCAGCAACTGCTGATCGACCATCCCGTCGTGCGGCTCAAGGGGCGGCTGCGCCAGGACGGCAAGCGCTTGCCGCTGCAGATCCAGGGGGTCGGTCGACGCCTCGACTGCTGGTACGAGGAGCGGGAGGGGATGGCCCCAGGCGCCGCCCCCGCCGAGGGTGATGGCCCCGACGGCCTGGAGCTGGTGCTGCTGGCCACCGCCGGCGCCGCCGGCCCCCTGCGCGACGCCCTCGATCGCCTCTGAGGCCCAAGACGCGGTACCCAGGGGCGGCCCCTGGCCCGAGCCCCGCGTCAGTCGAGGGGGATGTCGCCCCGGGCGCAGATCCCATCCCAGCAGAGATCGGTGTTCTCCACCCAGCGGCTGTTCACCGGCTGCCAGCTGCCGGAGGGTTTGAGCATCGTCACCCGGCCCCGTCCGTCGTGGCGGAACTCGATCCTCTGGCCCCCCACCAACAGGAACCAGTGGAGGCCGAGCTCCTCGACCTGCATCTGGCACTCCTGCCAGGGACCATCGGCGACGCGGCACTGCAGCGACACCAGCCCCGGCAGGGAGTGGGCCTGCAGGGCCGTGCAGGCCAGGGCCAGGCCCGTCAGCCAGGCCAGCAATCCGGGCCCCAGCGGATCCAGCAGCAACCGTCGCAGGGAGGGCACCACGGCCAGCGGTGCGGAGCATCAACTCCAGGCTGGTGCTGCGCCGGGGGGGTGGTGGGGCGTGCTGCCAAGATTTAACAAACGTCCGTGCCCCCGGTGCCGCTCTTCAACGCCCGCGTTCAGGTTTCCCTGCGCCCTTCCGTGCTGGACCCCGCCGGGGAGGCCACCCGGGCCGCCGCCGCCCGGCTCGGGGTGGAGGGCGTGAAGCGCCTGCGGATCGGCAAGGCGATCGAGCTGGATCTGGAGGCGCCGGACCGGGCCACCGCCCAGGCCCGGCTCGAACTGCTCAGCGACCGCCTGCTCGCCAATCCGGTGATCGAGGACTGGTCGCTGGATCTGGCCGAAGCGGGTTGAGGGGCGGACCGATGACCGTCGGCATCGTTGTGTTTCCCGGCTCCAACTGCGACCGGGACGTGGCCTGGGCCCTGGAGGGCTGCCTGGGCATCCCCGTGCGCTTCCTCTGGCATGAGGAGCGCGACCTGTCCGGCCTCGAGGCCGTCGTGCTGCCGGGGGGCTTCAGCTACGGCGACTACCTGCGCTGCGGCGCCATCGCCCGCTTCGCCCCCGTGCTGGAGGAGGTGCGCAGCTTCGCCGAGCGCGGCGGGCCCGTGCTCGGCATCTGCAACGGCTTCCAGGTGCTCACGGAGATGGGCCTGCTGCCCGGAGCCCTCACCCGCAACCGGGATCTGCACTTCCTCTGCCAGAGCAGCCCCCTGGAGGTGCAGCCCGGGGCCTGCCGCTGGCTCGGCGCCTACGGCGCCGGCGAGCGGATCAGCCTGCCGATCGCCCACGGGGAAGGGCGCTACCAGGTGGAGCCGGAGCAGCTGGAGCGCCTCGAGGATCAGGGCTGTGTGGTGCTGCGCTACGTCGCCAATCCGAATGGATCGCGGGGCGACGTGGCCGGCCTGAGCAACCCCGCCGGCAATGTGCTCGGCCTGATGCCCCATCCGGAGCGGGCCTGTGATCCGGTCACCGGCGGCCTCGACGGCCGGCGCCTGCTGCAATCGCTGCTGGGCTGAGGTCTCAGTCCAGGGCCGCGAAGAAGTCGCGACTGCCGCGGGGATCGGGGGCCAGGGTGCGGGCCCCGGGGGTCCAGTCGGCCGGACAGACCTGGCCGGGCTGGGTCCGCACGTGCTGGAACGCCTGCAGCACCCGCAGGGTTTCGTCCACACTGCGGCCGACGGCCACGTCGTTGACGGTGCTGTGGCGGATCACCCCATCGGGGTCGATCAGGAACAGTCCCCGCAAGGCCGTGCCGGCCTGCTCGTCGAGCACGTGATAGGCCCGGGCGATCTCCTTGTTGAGATCCGACACCAGGGGGTAGGCCACAACCCCGAGCCCCCCGCTCTTGCGTTCGGTCTGCACCCAGGCCAGATGGCTGTAGGGGCTGTCGACGGAGACGGCCAGGATGGCGGCGCCGAGGCGGGCGAATTCAGCGTGGCGATCACTGAAGGCCGTGATCTCCGTGGGACAGACGAAGGTGAAATTGAGGGGATAGAAGAACAGCACCACATCCCTGCCGCGATAGTCGCGCAGCGACAGCTCTCTGAACTCCTGATCCACCACGGCGGTGGCGCGAAAGTCGGGGGCTTCGAGGCCCACGAGCCTGCCGCTGCTGGTCATGGTGGGCACCGTCTCGGGAGGGGAATGACCCCCATGCTGGCCTGAAGGAGCCTGGCCCTACGATGCTTGTCAACGTAGCAATGCCTCGGCCATGGGTTGGGATCCGACCGTCCTGCGCAAATACAACACCACCGGCCACTTCCGGCTCATCAATCAGTTGCGCTCCGAACTCAAGGGCAACCCCCTGATCCGCCCCAAGGATGGGGAAACCGTGGGCGCCGCCAACCGCAGCAAGAGCCTCACCCGCGCCCTGCAGAACCGTTCCCAGTCGGGGGGGTACGGCCGCAGTCGCCGGTCGCTTCAGAGCTCCCAGCCCGTCGTCGTCACCGCCGCGCCTGCCCTGCCCGTGATCGCTCCGCTGCCGGCCTGGGTCGAGAGTGTGGAAAGCCAGGAGGCGGCCAATGCCCGCAGCTTCCGTGAACGGCTCAACGCCATCGAGATGCGCTGAATCAGCGGCTTCGACGCCGCATCAGCGATACCTCAACGTTGCATCAACGGTGGATTCGCCTCTGCCGTTGATTTTGATGCTGGGTGGAATGGCTCCATCCAGGCAACCTGGAATCAGAAAACAATGACCCAGGACAATGGCTCGGGGGAGACTTGAACTCCCGACCTTGGGGTTATGAATCCCACGCTCTAACCAGCTGAGCTACCGAGCCAATCCACCTGACTTTAGACGATGGCCTGCTCGGCCCCCGACCGGGTCAGGCCCGGGGGGGAAGCATCTGCAGGGGGTTGACCGCACCGCGGCCAGGGGGGTGGATCTCGAAGTGCAGGTGGGGACCGGTGCTGCGGCCGGTGCTGCCCATCTGGCTGATCACCTGACCCTGGGTCACCATCTCGCCCCTGGCCACCAGCAGGCGGCTGTTGTGGGCGTAGAGGCTGCGGCTGCCGTCGGGATGGGCGATCTCCACCAGGAAGCCGTAGCCGCCGTCATGCCAGCCGGCGAAGACGACCTGGCCCTCCCTGGCGGCCATGATCGGGGTGCCGACGTTGTTGGCCACATCGATGCCCTTGTGCATCCGGCCCCAGCGCCAGCCGAAACCGGAGGTGAACACCCCGCGGGTGGGCCAGATCCAGCTGGTGGAGGGGGCCGTGGTGGCACCGTCGAAGGGCGGCTGGGGGTCGCCGAACTCGGGGAGCTCGGGCCAGCTGATGCCGCCGCTGACGGAGGGCTTCAGGCCCAGCAGCATGCGGGAACGGCCCGGCGCCGACTGGGCCAGTCGAATCTGGCTGCCCACCACCAGGCGGGCGGTTTCCAGGCCGGGATTGAGGCGCACCAGTTCGGCCACGCTCAGGCCGTAGCGCTGGGCCAGCTTCAGCACCGTGTCGCCGAAGCGGACGACGCCATCGTTCTCGACCGGGGGAGGGGTGGAGACAGGGGGGCTCTGGCGCTGGGCAGAGGCATCGAGGGAGGCGATGCGGCCGAGGCGCTCCTTGCCCCGGGACGGCACCACCAGCCAGTCGCCGTTGCCGAAGCGGTGATCTTCATCGACGTCATTGAGGCGGGCCAGGCGGCTCTCATCGAGGTCGAGGGCGGTGGAGAGCTCCTCGATGGACACCGGACGGCGCACCTTGACCCAGACCCGGTCGGTGGCGGAAGGCAGGGAGGCCAGCAGGGTCTCGGTGGACACCGTGCTGGGGGAATCGTCAGCGAGAACGGCCACGAGCGGCACGACGGCCGGTGTGGAGAGCAGAAAGGGAAGAATCAAGCGGAAAGGCTTCATGCATTTCACATCCAGCGGACAAAACCCAGCAGAGAAGCCAACATCTGCGGGTCCGGCAGAGAGTAGCGCTATGAACCACAGGCGGCAAGGTTCCTCAGGCACAACTCGGTCGGGACATCGGGACCGTCCCCCTTGGGTCTCAGGAGTCGCTGGCTGCGGCCGGCCCGATCTGGCGCAGGGCCTCGAACAGCACGATGCCAACGGACACCGAGAGATTCAGGCTGCGGACGCCCCCCTGGCCGTCCCGGGCCCGGCAGGCCATCGGGATGGTGAGCCGCGCCTCGGCCGACGCCTGCAGGGCGTTCGGTAATCCGTCCGTCTCCCGTCCGAACAGCAGCCAGTCGTCGGGATGGAAGCGGAAATCGGTGTAGGACGCCTCCGCCTGGCTGCTGAGGGCCACCAGACGGCCCCCCCGCCGCCGTCGCTCCGCCTGGAAGCGCTCCAGGTCGCCGTGGCGGTGCAGCGACACCCAGGGCCAGTAATCCAGGCCGGCCCGGCGCAGATGGCGATCGCTGATCGTGAAACCGAGGGGTTCGATCAGATGCAGTTCGCAGCCGGTGGCGGCGCAGGTGCGGGCCACGTTGCCCGTGTTCGGCGGGATCTGGGGCTGGTAGAGAACGACGCGGGGCATCCGGGGCTGTCCTCAGGCGCCGGGGGGCACGGGCTGGCTCAGGGCCAGCAGGTCGAGGGCACGTCCCTGCAGGACCAGCCAGGCCGCCTCGCTGCGGGCCTGGAGGGTCTGTTGCATCGTCCCGAGCCGGTCGCGGAATCGGGATCCGGCCGCCGTGGCCGGCACCACGCCCCAGCCCGTCTCCTCGCAGACCAGCACCAGCGGCGCCGGGCAGGCGCCGATGGCCCTCAGCAGCTCGTCGCAGCGGAGCCCCCAGTCCGGCGCCTCCAGCTCCAGGTGGGCGGCCACCCAGGTTCCGAGTGAATCCACCAACCCCAGCTGCCCTTCCTGCAGACGTTCCAGCTCGGCGGCCAGATCACCGCCCACCTCGCGGCAGCCCCATTCAGGGGGACGGCGAAGGCGGTGGCGCCGCAGCCGCTCCTGCCAGGCGTCGTCGTCGGGCAGGGAGGGCCCGGTGGCCAGGTAGATCACCGCCAGGCCGCTGGTGCCGGCCAGATGCTCGGCCCAGCGGCTCTTGCCGCCCCGCGAAGGTCCGCTGACCAGCGTGAGGCGCGGATGGCGCTGGACCCCGGACGGGGGCTCAGCCGCCACCTCAGCCGCCACCGTTCATGTTGCGCAGGGTGGCCACCGAGGACGGCGAGACGCGGTTCAGGTAACGGAAGATCCAGTACTTGAAGATCGTGGCCAGTACCACCGGGAAGGTGGCGATGAAGAGCATCACGAAATTCTCCTGGGCCGGCAATCCCAGATGGTGGGCGACACCATCGAGCAGCACTGTCCAGCCCTCCGGACTGTGGAATCCCACGAAGATGTCCGTGAACAGGATGATGGCGAAGGCCTTGGCGCTGTCGCTCAGGCCATACACCATTTCGTCGATGAAGCCCCGCAGCACCTGGATGTCGCGCCGTCCGGCGATGGCCACCGCCACGAAGCCGATGAAACCGCAGACATCGGCCAGGACGTTCTTGATGGCATGGGTGCTCTCCTGGTCGGCCTCCTCCTTGAGCTCCTGGGCCCGCTTGGCCAGCTCCGTCTGGAGCTCCTCGCGGCTGGGCAGGGCCTTGCCCGCCAGCAGGGCGTCGAATTCGATCTCCGCCTGGTACACCCGCAGCTTCTCGACGGCACGCTCCTCCAGGTGGGGTTTCGGGTAGGCCAGGAAGGCGTTGTCGGGGGCGAAGCGATCCACCAGGGGCGACACCACGTAGGTGCGGCTCACCTGCTGCACCAGCACCGGCACCAGCACCAGCAGCAGCAGGATCCGCAGCGACACCAGGGTGGAATCGCGACGACGGCGGAAGCCCGCCACCACACTGGCCTCCGCCTCCGGGTCGAGTTGGCGGCGCACCTGGTCGACCACGCTCACCAGGCTGCGGGGCAGCATCTCCGGGGTGCGGCTCAGGGCCGGCAGCTCCTCCCGGGCCACGGCATAGCGGGCGGTGACCGTGTCGATCAGCTGGTACTGGCGCAGTTCCTGGCCGGAGAGCTCCTGCCGGTAGGGGGCCAGCACGTCCCTGGACTGGCGGCAGACCTGCAGGGCCGCCCGGAAACGGCGCAGCACCTGGGCCTGCATGGCCCGGGGGATGCTGAGCTCCAGTTCGGGACGCACCGGCCGGTCGTTGTAGTGCTCCATCTCGATGCTCTGGATGAGCAGGGCGGCCTCATAGCCGCGCTCGAGGTCCGAGCTCAGGTCGAGGGAGCGGGCCCGCCCGAAGGTACCCATCCAGTTCGTCAGTCCCATGGGGAGGCGGGTAGCGGGGGGATCAGCGGGAGAAGACCCACCAGGTGAGCATCGGCACGACGGTGCCCACCACCAGCAGGACGATCACCCAGGTGAAGGCGTTGCTGCTGGAGGTCTCCTCCCGGGTGGGGATGTTGCTGACGACGGCGGCCGTTTCCTCGACGACGGGTTCGCCGGAATCTTCCCCGCCCTGGAGAACGGTGGCAAGGCGTTGCAGGGCGTCGACGGCCGACTGGCGGTAGCGGTCGCCGCTGCGCAGGGGCTGGGCCATGGTGGTGGCCGCGGTGCTCTTCAGCAGCTCGCTGGGGAGCTGGCGGTCGAGGGGGGGCTGGGCCGCAATCGCCGTGGCCCGGGTCTGGGTGTCGATCAGCAGCAGCAGCAACGGATCGGGACTGCTGCCGGCCGGGGGATCGGCCGTCCAGCGCTCCAGCAGCTGGCCGGCCAGGCTGTTGAGGTCAAGGCCGTAGTCGAGCCGGGTGAGGGTGATCAGGCGGGCATCGACCCGTTCGGCGCTGAAGGCCTGCAGCTGGCGCTCGATCTCGGCCTTGCCCGCCCGGCTGAGCACGTCGGCGCCGTCGAGCACGTGCTCGGCCGGTGGACGGGCGGGCAGATCCGCCGCCGACAGGGCCCGGACGGCCGCGACCGGAGCCGCCAGCACCAGGCCGATGGCCAGCACCAGGGAGAGCAGGGAGCGGAGCAGCCCGGAGCGGCGGGTGGGGCCGGGGTGGGCTGCCGCCACCGAAGGCGTCACTGAAGCCAAGGCCATCGTGCAAGACGCCACCAGTCTGCCGTTGCGGCTCCGTTCCGGCATCCTGAAGGCAGCTTCGGAGCGGGACGCCACGATGACGATGTCCGCCCCCGCCCGTGTCGTTCTGGCCTGCGGCGCCACGGGCCTGGCCCTGGCCGTGCTCAACCAGATGACGGCCCCGAGCCTGGAGCCGCCCCTGGAGCGGGCCTCGGTGCTGGCCAGCATCCTGGCGGTGCTGCTGCTGCTCGTGGCCCTGCTCTGGCAGCGGGTGGAGCCCGTGGCGCCGGAGCGGGTGGCGCTGGAGGGCCGTGAGGGACTGCGGCTGTCGCCGGATCTGGAGGCTGCTCTGGCCGAGGAGCTGGGCTGGGGCAGCACCATGCTCCTGACGGCGACGCCGGCGGCGGTGGTGCTGCTCCACTGGCGCGGGCACACCCTGCTGGAGCGGGGCGTGCTGGGCAGCGGCGACTTCCTGCCCGGGGCCATCTGCGCCCGCAGCATGGCCAGCGGCAAGGCCATTTCCCTGGTGGACCTGAAGCTCTACCCGGGCCGTGACGAGTTCAGCAGCCTGCCCGCGGGCCTGCCGGCGGTGGTGGTCCAGCCCCTCGGCACCGAGGGGGTGCTGGTGCTGGGCGGTTGGTCGCCCCGCTGCTTCAGCCGCAGTGATCTGGTGTGGGTCGAGGGCTGGGCCCGCAGGCTCACAGGCGAATTGGCTCGGGTTTCGGGCGCGGCGCCACCGGCCGCGGAGGTGTCGTCGACGGCGGCACCTGGAACTGGCTGAACACCCGGCCTCCAGGGTTGGTGACCACCACGGCCCCCTTGTTGCCCAGCTGCCCCCGCAGCACGCTGCCGCGGGTGAGCTGGCGGCTGGCGGGCCGCTGCAGCAGCACCGAACCATCGGCGGTGACCGCCTGGGTCTCCCAGTTCCAGGAGCAGCTGGTGGCCTCGAGGCTGGCACCGTCCTGCTGGAGGAAGCAGCCCGATGGGATCCGCACCAGATGCTGGCCGGCGTCCACCTGCAGGGCCTTGCCCCGGGCGCTGGCGCCGCCGGCCACCGCCGGGTCGCTGAACAGCACCGGCGGTCCGAGGTTGAACAGCTGGGTCTTGGTGTTGCCGACCAGGGAGGTGGCGGTGAGGGTCTGGAGCGGGCTGGTGGAGGCTGAGCCCGGCGGCCGCCGTTCACCCAGCACCGGCCCGCGGGCGGTGAGGGCGCCGCTGCCGGGTTGCCAGAGCACCGAGGTCACGGTCAGCACGATCTGGGGGGTGCCGACGGGGTTGGCACGGAAGGGATCGAAGGCCTGGGCCCAGCGCCGCAGCCGGGGCTTGCCCTGCAGCTCCAGGGTGTCCTTGTCGAGCCGGAAGGTGGCCCGCTCGGCGGAGAGCCGGGTGTGGGGGTCGAACCCCTCCGGATGGCGGTCGATCTCCATCAGGTTGCGGGAGGGAAGCCAGCGCACCCGGGTGCCCTGGATCATCACCGGCTCCTTCCCGAGGCGCTGCAGCCGGATCCGCCCCTCCAGCAGGATCACGGCCCCGTCGTTGATCACGGTGCCGGTGGAAGCCTCCACCCGGTAGGCCGGCTTGCCGTCGCTGTAGATCACGCCGCGGGGCTGCAGGGCCCGGGCCACCCGGCGACGCAGGTCATAGCGGGCCTCGGGGCTGGTGAGTTCCCAGTTCGGGCGCCCGAACACATCCTGCTGGCGCAGATCCAGGGAACGGAACACGAAGGGGGTGGGTGCCGTCTCGCGGGCGACGTCGCTGCGGCCGCAGCCGGCAAGCAGCAGCACCAGCAGGGCCGACAGGCGCCAGGGTCGCGCGGGGAGGGAAAGCGTCAAAGGGGGGAATCCAGTTCCAGTCGGTGCATCACCGGCGTCGGTTCGGGCAGGGCCAGACCACTGGCCAGCTTCCCCCAGTGTCGGGCCGCCGTCCAGCCGCTGTCGGCCACCAGCGGCGGCTGGGCCAGCTGGTCGAGCATGCGCCCGGAGAGATCCGGCAGCAGCGGGGCCAGCAGCACGGCCACCCAGCGGCTCGTCTCCAGCACGGCATAAAGGTCTTCGGCCACACCGTCGCGGCCCTCCTCGGCCTTGATGGCCTTCCAGGGGGCGCGATCGTTCAGGAAGCCGTTGGCCGCCTCGGCCAGCTCCAGAATTGCGGCGGCCGCCGTGCGGAAATCCAGTGCTTCAAGGGCCCCTTCGACGGTCTGGGCGCAGGCCAGGCAGCGCACGGCCAGGGGATGGTCTGGGGCGGCGGCGGCTCCCGCCGGCGGCACGGCCTCGTCGAACCAGCGGCGCGCCATCGAGGAGGTGCGGTTGAGCAGGTTGCCGATCGTGTTGGCCAGGTCGTTGTTGACCAGATCGCTGAAGCGCTGCTGCTGGAAATCGCCGTCATCGCCGAAGGGGATGTCCCGCAGCAGGTACCAGCGCACCGCATCGGTGCCGCAGCGCTCGAGCAGGACGTCGGGATCCAGCACGTTGCCCAGAGATTTGCCCATCTTCTGGCCCTCCCGGGTGAGGAAGCCGTGGCCGAAGACCTTCTCCGGCAGGGGCAGCCCGGCCGAGAGGAGCATGGCCGGCCAGTAGACGGCGTGAAAACGCAGGATGTCCTTGCCGATCACGTGCAGCTGGGCGGGCCAGCCGCGCTCGGCCAACAGGCTCAGGTCGGCGGGATCGTCCGGCTCCAGCAGGGCCGAAAGGTAGCCCACCAGCGCGTCGAACCACACATAGAAGGTGTGGCCCTCGTAGCCGGGAACGGGGATGCCCCAGGGCAGGTCGAGGCGGGAGATGGAGAAGTCCCGCAGGCCACCGGCGACGAAGTTCTCCACCTCCCGGCGCCGGGAGCGGGGCGCGATGAAGCCATCGCTGGCCACCAGCTGTTCGATCTGCTCCTGGTAACGGGAGAGGCGGAAGAAGAGGTTGAGCTCGTCGCGCCACTCCAGGGGGCGCAGGTGGATCGGGCAGTGGGGCTCGGTGGCTGCCGGCGATTCCTCCTTGAACTCCTCGCAGGCCACGCAGTACCAGCCCTGCTGGCGCCCTTCGACCACATCGCCGCTGGCCTCGACCCGGGCGAAGAACTGCTCCACGATCGCCCGGTGGCGCGGGTCGGTGGTGCGGATGAAGCGGTCGTTGCTGATGCCCCAGCGGCGCCACAGGTCGCGGTACTCGCCGCTGATGGCGTCGCAGTGGGCCTGGGGGGTGAGGCCGGCGGCCTCCGCTGAGCGCTGGATCTTCAGACCGTGCTCGTCGCAGCCGGTGATGAAGGTGACCCGCTCGCCCTGCAGCCGCCGGAAGCGGGCCATGCTGTCGCAGGCAAGGGTGGTGTAGGTGCTGCCCAGGTGGGCGCGGTCGTTGACGTAATAGAGGGGGGTGGTGAGGGTATAGGTCATCGGCAGGCGTCGTCGGCCGGGTCCGCCGGCGGCAGGAAGGGTCCCCGTGACGCCCGTGGGCCCAGCCCGGGGCCCGGATCCTAGCCGTGGCCCCGGGATGGGATGCTGGCCCCCTGACCCCGGCCCTTTCTCCCCGATGCGCACGGGCTTCGATCGCAGGGCTGAGGTGCTCGTGTGGGGCGGTGGCAGCGGTGGTGTGGCCGCCGCGCTGCAGGCCGCCCGCTCCGGCGCCGACACCCTGCTGCTCACCCCCGGGCCCTGGCTCGGCGGCATGGTGAGCGCCGCTGGGGTGTGCGCCCCGGACGGCAACGAGCTGAGCCCCTGGCAGAGCGGCCTCTGGGGGGCCCTGCTGCGGGCCCTGCAGTGGATCGAGCCGGAGGGGCTGGATCAGAACTGGGTGAGCTGCTTCGGCTACCGCCCCGCCAGCGCCGAGCGGATCCTGCGCCGCTGGGTGGCGGCCGAGGAACGGCTGGACTGGTGGTCCGGCGTGCGGCTGGAGGCGGTGGAGCGCGACGGCGACCGCATCAGCGCCGTGACCGTGCAGCACAGGGGCGTCCTGCGGCGCCTCGTGCCCACGGTGGTGATCGATGGCAGCGACCGGGGCGAGCTCTATCCCCTGGCCGGCGCCCCCTTCCGCTTCGGCTGGGAGGGCAAGGAGCTCTGGCAGGAACCCAGCGCCCCCACGGCCGAGCGCCTCGGGAACGACCCCTTCTTCCAGCGTCAGCCGGTGCAGTCGCCCACCTGGGTGTGCCTGGGCCAGCTGGACGAGCGCGGGGGAACGGCGGCCCCCGATAGGGAGGCCTGGCAGCACTCCCCCCCCACCCTCGACGCCCCATTCGCCGGGGCCACCGAGTCCTTCGGCCTGGAGCGCACCCTCACCTACGGGCGCCTGCCAGGCGGGCTGGTGATGCTGAACTGGCCCCTGCATGGCAACGACTGGCACCACGGCCTGGAGCGGGCTTTTCCGGAATGCGTCGTCGGAGGTGCCGCCGCCGATGTCGCTGCGGTCGAAGGGGAGCTGCTCGCAGCGATGCGCGACCACAGCGAGGCCTTCGCCGCCGCCCTGCGCCAGGCCAGCGGCGGCTGGCTGGGGCCGGCGGCGGTGTTTCCCACAGCCGAGGAGGCCAGCGCCGGCCGGCTCAGCGGCGCCGGATCCCTGGCCCTGATGCCCTACTGGCGTGAGGGCCGCCGGCTGGTGGCCCGGGAGCTGGTGCTGGAGCAACACCTGCTGCCCCAGGGGGAGGGTGCCTGCATCGCCCCCCTCAGCCGCGCCGCCGAAGGAACCTTGACCAGCATCGCCGTGGGCAACTACGCCAACGACCACCACTACCCCGGCGGCGACTGGCCCCTGGCCCCCAAGAGCTGCCGCTGGGGCGGCCGCTGGAGCGGCACCCCCTTCACCATCCCGTACGGCGCCCTGGTGAGTGAGGGGGTGACCAACCTGCTGGCGGCCGACAAGGGCTTCGGCGTCAGCCACATGGCCAACGGCGCCACCCGGCTCCAGCCGCTGGTGCTCAACATCGGCCAGGCCGCCGGTCTGGCGGCGGCCCTGTGCGTGCAAGAGGGGCTGGATCCGGCGGCCCTGCCGGTGCGGCGGCTGCAGGAGGCCCTGATCAGCGATCCGGTGGCCCCGGCTGGTGTGGTGCCGCTCTGGGACACCCCCTGGCACCACCCCCGCTGGCGCGATCGGCAGATGGAGGCGCTGGAGTCGCCGGAGCGACTGGATCGGCACGGGCAGCTGGAGGCAGCGGAACTGGCGGCCCCGGCGGGCTGGGCGCCACCGCCGGAGCCGGGCGAGCGCCTCTGGCGCGGCGAGCTGGTGCCCGATGGCCAGGGCGGCTACGTGCTCCACGGCGAGTCCGGGGCCTGGCCCCTGATCACCCTGGAACCGTCCCTGCACCACTGGCTGCTGGGCCTCGATCGCCCCACCCCTGCAGCCCTGATCGGCTGCGCCAACCCCTGGGGCCCCTGGCTGCGGGTGTCGCGCGCCGTGCCGTGAAGGCACTGTTCAGCGCGACGGCCATCGCCCTCACCTTCGCGGCCTTCCTCCCGTACATCCGCTCCATTCGGGACGGCCGCACCCGCCCCCATGTGTTCTCCTGGCTGATCTGGGGGGTCACCACCCTGCTGGTGTTCCTGGCCACGTGGGCCGCCGGCGGCGGGGTCGGGGCCTGGCCCACCGGCGTGTCGGCCCTGATCACCTTCTCCATCGCCTGGCTGGCCTTCACCCATGGCGCCGATCGGGCGATCACCACAAGCGATTGGCTGTTTCTGGCCGGCGCCGCCTCGGCCCTGCCCTTCTGGTTCCTCACCGCCGACCCGCTCGGGGCCGTGGTGGTCCTCACCCTGGTGGACCTGCTGGGCTTCGGCCCCACCCTGCGGCGGGCCTGGAGCCACCCCGAACAGGAACGGATCGGCTTCTTCAGCCTGTTCGTGCTGCGCAACCTGCTGGTGCTGCTCTCCCTTGAGCGGCTGACGCTGACCACGACCCTGTTCCCGGCGGCGGTGGGCCTGGCCTGCGTGGGGGTGGTGGTGTTGCTGCTGTGGCGGCGGCGCCGCCTGCAGCGCATGGGCCAGCCGGCCTGAGGTCGGCCAGGATGGGTTGGATCAGCGCCCTTGCCCCATGGTTTCCGCCAACCCAGGATCCGCTCTCCGGCCCCTGCCCGTGCTGCTCTCGGTGGCGGGCTCGGCGCTGCTGCTGGCCGCCCTGCCAGCCCGGGCCCAGGGTCTCAACAACATGCGCGACCAGCTGATCATCCACTACTGCACCCTGGCGGTGAATGCTGATTTCACCAAGGCGGGCAAGCCGGTACCGGAGGGCCTGGCCAAGGACACCTGCACCTGCGTGGCCCAGCAGGTGAACGACCGGGCGACGATTGCCCAGGCCGAAACCATCTGCAAACAGCAGGCGATGGGCAAGTACAACCTCAGCCCCTGAGGCCTCCAGGGTCAGCCCGCGGCCGTGAAGCGCAGCAGGTCCCGCAGGGAATCCACCTGCTGCAGCCGCACCAGCAGGGCGTCGCCGGGACTGGGATCGCCATGGCACTCGGCGGCCAGGTCCATGGCCAGATCGGGCAGGTGCACCAGGCCAAGCCGGTCCTGGGGCCGCAGCCAGCGCAGGAACAGCCCCGGCCACTGGTGCTGCTCCTGGGCCTCGAACCACACCTGCTGCCAGTGGCGCTGGTCCTCCCGGGCGATCTGCAGGCCCTGGCGGATCGCCCCCTCCAGCTCCGCCAGCAGCGCCGCCAGCTCCGCCTCCTCCAGCACCGGCTGCCCCTGCTGATGGGCCAGCAGCTGGCGTTGCACCAGCAGGTCGTTGTACCGGCGGATCGGTGAGGTGGCCTGCACGTAGCAGGGCAGGCCCAGGGAGAAGTGGGGGGCGGGCGTGGTGCCGAGATGGCCCCGGCTGAGGCAGCGCTTGATGGCCGCGTGGCGCACCGGACCGGCCGGCAGGCTCGCCAGCTCCGCCTCAGGGGGCAGCTCCGCCGCCAGCTGGCTGCGGTAGGGCAGGGCCAGGCCTTGCCCCTGGCCGTGTTGGGCGATCACGGCACCGGCCAGGATCATGGCCTCGGCCACCAGCGTCCGCGATGGCGACGGCTCGGTGATCTCCAGCTGGGGTCCCTGGTCGTCACAGCGGATCCGGCCCTCGGGCTGGTCCAGATCGAGGGCCCCCCGGGCCAGTCGCCAGCGCCGCCGCCGCTCCATCAGGGCGTGGATCTCTTCGAGATCGCGCTCCTGGGGCGGGGCCAGCTCGATCAGCTCATCGGCATCGGCATAACTCAGGCGGTAGGCGGGCCGCACCCAGCTGGACTCCAGCCCATGGGCGGCCACGGCGCCGTCCTCCGCCAGCTCCACCCACAGGCTCAGGGCCGCACTGCGCTGGCCCATGCGCAGGCTCATCGGGCCGGTGCTGAGCACCTCGGGGAACATCGGCAGCGGCCCCCGGGCCAGGTAAAGGCTGCTGGCCCGTCGCCGGGCTTCGGTGTCGAGGGGGCTGTCCGGTGCCACCAGCCGGCCCGGGTCAGCGATGTGGATCCACAGCCGCGGTGTGCCATCGGGCCCCTGCTCCAGGGAGAGGCCGTCGTCGATGTCGCGGGTGTCCGCATCGTCGATCGTGACGGTGTGCAGGCGGGTGAGGTCGCGGCGGCGCTCGTCACCGGGAAGCTCCGTGGCGGCCAGCTCCACCAGCCGCCGGGCCTCCGCCTCGAGCTCCGCGGAGAAGCCCGCTTGCCAGGTGGTGTTCTCCAGCGAGGGCAGATGGTGCCGCTCCCACTGGCCCAGATCCACCAGCAGGTGCCGGATCGGGGAGGCTTCCATCGCGCAGTGGGCCGCCTGCAGGGCCCGGTGCAGGTCGTCGGGCAGGGGTCGGCTGGTCTCCCCGCTGGCCCATTCCCGCAGCAGGGACAGGTGCTGGCGCTGTTCGGGATCGAGCTGCTGGGGATCGATCGGGCGGCGCTGGCGCAGGGCGTCCTGCCACTGGCGGCGGCGCTGCTCGGCCAGTTGCTGGCGTCGGGCCTCCCGCCGCAGCCGGCGCACATCCACCAGGGGCCGGGCCTCCACCTGCTGCTGGCGCCAGCGGAACAGGGTCTGGGGGCCCTGCAGCCACAGCCAGCAGGCGGCCCGCTGGATGGGATTGCCGCCGTCGCCGATCAGGTCAACGAAGTCCCCCAGCGCGAGGGACGACGGGTCGTCCAGAAGCAGCAACCAGGCCGCCCCCAGCTCCCTGGGGCTGGGGGCGGCCTGCTGCAACGCCTCCGGACTCAGACCCCAGGGGGGCTGGGACAGGCGGGAGGGTGGGGATTGATCGCCAGGAAGAGCGGCCAGCAGATCGAGCTGCCGGACCCCCCGCTGGACGGCCTTGGCCTCAAATCCCACCTTGAGATCGAGGCGCGTACCTTTCTCGGCCACGACGACCGCCAGCAGACTGCGGCTGTCGTCGTGGAGGCCGACCAGGTCACCCGCCGTGAAGCGACGCGAGGCGGAGGGCAACTCAGCCTTCGGGATTCACGAAGGGCAGCAGGGCCACGATCCGGGCCCGCTTGACGGCATTGGTGAGGTCGCGCTGCTGCTTGGCCGTCAGGCCGGTGAGGCGGCGGGGCAGGATCTTGCCGCGCTCGGTGATGAACTTCTTGAGCAGATCGACGTCCTTGTAATCGATCGGATCACCGGGCTTGATCGGCGACAGGCGCTTTTTGAAGAAGGAACTGGACATGGGAACGGAGTGATGGAACGAAAGGAGGAAACTGCCGCTGCAGGGGCCGCGGGACGATCAGGCGATGGGATTCCGCAGGGAATCCAGCCTCACTTGATCTCCTTGTGGACGGTGGAGGCGTTGCAGTGGGGGCAGAACTTCTTCAGTTCGATCCGTTCGGTGGTGTTGCGGCGGTTCTTCTGGGTCGTGTAACGGGACACGCCAGGGGACCGCTTGGCGGGGTTGGACCGGCATTCGGTGCACTCGAGGGTGATCACCAGCCGGACGCCCTTGTTCTTGGCCATGGAAGGACGTTGCGCCGCGGATGCGTTGCAGAGAGACGATCCTGCACCTTACCTCCCGATGGGGAGGGCCCTGATCGCTTCCTAATGTGGGCGGCTGCTGTGCAACCCTCCGATGCTGGTTTCGCTCCAATGGCTCCGGGAGCTGGTCAGCGTGGAACCGGCCGCTCTCGAGCCTGGGCACCTGGCGGAGCGCCTCTCGATCGCCGGTTTCGAGGTGGAGGCCATCGAGGATCTGGCGGCCCGGGCGGCCGGGGTGGTGGTGGGTCATGTGGTGCAGCGGGATCCCCATCCCAACGCCGACAAGCTCAGTGTCTGTCGGGTGGATGTGGGGGCTGGCGAGCCCCTGCAGATCGTCTGCGGCGCCGCGAATGTGCGCCAGGGCCTGCACGTGCCCGTGGCCCTGGTGGGCAGCACCCTGCCGGCGGTGGGGTTGACGATCAAGCCGGCCGAACTGCGGGGGGTGGCCAGCAGCGGCATGATCTGCTCGCTGCGGGAACTGGGCCTCGACGACGGCAGCGACGGCATTGCCGAACTCGACCAGTTGCTGGCCAGCGTGCCCCCCCTGGGGACGCCCGTGGGTCCGTTGCTGGGCCTGGATGATCAGGTGCTGGAACTGGCGATCACCGCCAACCGCCCCGATGGCCTCTCGATGCGGGGCATCGCCCGCGAGGTGGCGGCCCTCAGCGGCGGCAGCACCACCTTCCCCGCTCCGGCGCCCGTGGTGGCCGCCCAGCCCCTGGCTGCCGCGGCGGCCGACCGCGAGGCCATCGAGGCGGGTGGCCTGTTCAGCCTCACCGCCCTCAGCGGCCTGAAGGTGGGTCCCTCCCCGGACTGGCTGCGCCAGCGCCTGGAGAGGGCCGGTGTGCGCCCCATCAACAACGTGGTCGATATCACCAACCTGGTGATGCTGGAGACGGGCCAGCCCCTGCATGCCTTCGACCGGGATCGCCTGGGGGCGCTCACGGACGGCACCCCCGAGCCGGCCAGCATCGGCCTGCGCCAGGGCCGCCCCGGGGAAGCCTTCGTCGCCCTCGACGGCCAGGAGCGCACCTTGAGCGACGAGGCCCTGGTGGTCACCTGCGGCGACCACCCCATCGCCCTGGCCGGGGTGATGGGGGGCCTCGCCGAGGCCGTCACCGAAGCCACCACCGCCATCTGGCTGGAGGCGGCCGTCTTCGCCCCCCAGGCCGTGCGCCGCTCCGCCCGCAGCGTCGGGCTGCGCACCGAGGCCTGCAGCCGCTTCGAGAAGGGGGTGCCGCGGGAGATCACCGTGGCAGCCGCCGATCGGGCCGTGGCCCTGCTGCAGGAGCTGGCCGGAGCCAGCGTGGAGGGCCGCTGGCTGCACCAACGGACCCCGTCTCCCCAGCCGCCCCTGCCCCTGCGCCGCGACGCCCTCCACAACCTGCTGGGTCCGGTGCTGGTGGAGGGCGAGGCCCAGGACCTGGACGACGACCGCATCACCGCCACCCTTGAGGCCCTCGGCTGCGTGCTTGAGGAGGACGAGGAGGGCTGGCAGGTGCGGGTGCCGCCCGAGCGGGCCATGGATCTCAAGCGTGAGGTGGACCTGATCGAGGAGGTGGCCCGGCTGGTGGGCTACGACCACTTCGCCGCCCATCTGCCCGATCCCCTGATCCCCGGCGGCCTGGAGCCGGCCCAGCAGCTGGAGCGACGCCTGCGCCGCAGCCTCTGCGCCGCTGGCCTGCAGGAGATCGTCTCCCTGTCGCTGGTGGCGGCGGCCCCGGGCCGGGTGCCCCTGGCCAATCCGCTCCTGGCCGACTACGGCCACCTGCGCGACAACCTGCACCAGGAGCTGCTCCAGGCCGCCCGCCGCAACCTGCAGGCCTCCCTGGGGGGCTTCTGGGGCTTCGAGATCGGCCGGGTGTTCCCGGGTGGTGGGGCCAGCGGTGAGGAGCGCCATGGGGAACGCACCCTGCTGGTGGGGGTGATCGCCGGGGAGCGGCGCGGCGAACGCTGGCGCAGCTCCGGCAAGCCCGCCCCCCCGGACTACTTCCAGGCCCGCGGCGTGCTCCAGGCCGGTCTGGAGCCCCTGCGCCTGCCCCTGGAGGACCGCCCCCTGGTCGACGCCCCCCTGCTGCACCCCGGCCGTGCCGCCCAGCTGCTGGTGGAAGGCAAGCCCGCCGGCTGGTTTGGCCAGCTCCACCCGGCCGAGGCCGACGCCCTCGACCTGCCGGCCGCCAGCTATGTGTTCCAGCTGGACCTGGAGCCCCTGCTCAGCGCCGGCACCCGCCGCAACCGCTGGCAGCCCAGCTTCCGCGCCTACCCCACCGTGCCCGCCTCGGAGCGCGATCTGGCCCTGGTCGTTCCCGCCGACACCACGGCCGCCGACCTGCTGGCGGCGATCCGCAAGGCGGGCAAGCCGCTGCTGGAGCAGGCCGAGCTGATCGACCGCTACGAGGGCGCCCAGGTGGAGGCCGGCCGCTGCAGCCAGGCCTTCCGCCTGCGCTACCGCGACAGCGCCCGCACCCTCACCGACGAGGAGGTGGAGGCGGCCCATGGGCGGGTGCGCGAGGCCCTCGAGCGCCGCTTCGGCGCCGAGCAGCGCCGCTAGAGCCGCTCCAGGGCCGCCAGAGCCTCCACGTGGCTGGTGTTGGGGAAGAAGTCCACGGGCTGCACCCAGTTCAGCCGGTAGACCCCTGAGCCGCACAGCTGGGCCAGGTCGCGGGCCAGGGCCGCCGGATCGCAGCTCACGTAGGCGATGCGCTCCGGTTGCGCCGCCAGGATCGCGGCGGTGGCGATCGGGCTCAGCCCCTTGCGGGGCGGATCCAGCACCAGGGCCTGCTGGCCCTGGAGCCGCTCCTCCAGCACCTGGGGCACGTCGGTCTGCTCGAAGCTCGCCCGATCCCCCAGGCCGTTGGCGGAGGCATTCAGCCGGGCCATGGCCACCGAGCCCGGGTGCAGCTCCAGGCCGCTGACCTGCCAGCCGGCGGCGGCCAGGGGCAGGCTGTAGGTGCCGATGCCGCAGTAGGCATCCAGCAGGGAGCCGCCGGCGGCAGCAGGGCCGAGGGCCTCGATCAGATGGGGCACCAGCCGTTCGGCCTGGCGGGTGTTGACCTGGAAGAAGGTGTCAGCGGCGATGCGGAAGCGCAGGCCGGCGAAGCTCTCGTGGAGCCACTCACGGCCGCGGATCACCCGGGTCTCGTCGCCCATCAGGCGATTGGTGGGCAGGGGCTGGAGGTTGAGGCAGACACCCACCAGTTCGGGCCAGCGTTCGCACCAGGCCTCGGCCAGGGCCTCGAGGCCGGGCAGGTCGTCATGGCTGCTGATCAGGGTGATGAGCAGCTCCCCGGTGGCCGCCCCCACCCGCAGGCCCAGGTGGCGCAGACCGGGACCCTCCACGGCCTCGGGGTCGTTGCCGTGGCGATCGATCGGCCAGTCGCTGGCTTCGATGTCGGCCTTGAGGGGGGCGACCAGGGCGTCGATGCGCGGGTCGAGCACCGGGCAGCGGGCCATGTTGACGATCTGGTGCGAGCCCCGGCGGTAGTAGCCGGCACGCAGGCGGCCATCGGCCCGGCGCTCCAGCGGAATCAGGGCGCGGTTGCGGTAGCCGAGGGTCGGATCGGCCACCAGCAGCGGCCGCACAGGGGCGCTCAGGCCGCCGATGCGCTGCAGGGTCTGCTCCAGGCTGCGCTGCTTCCAGGCGGCCTGAGCCCCGTCCGCCAGGGGCTGGAGGCTGCAGCCACCGCAGTTGTCAGCGAGGATGCAGGGAGGCCGGCGGCGGTCGGGCGAGGGGGTCAGCACCCGCAGCAGCTGACCCACCAGATGGCGCCGCGCCACCGCCTGCAGGCGCACCTGCACGGTGTCCCCGGGCAGGGCGCCGCTGACGAACACCACCAGCCCGTCGTGGCGCCCCACCCCCTGCCCGTCATGGCCCAGGTCGGTGATCTCCAGCTCGAGCCTGTCGCCCACCGAGGCCATCTGGATTCCGCAGCACTGCAGCGACCCTATCGGGGGTCGTGCAAAGGGGCGTTACACCTTGCGCCAGGAGCCCTGGTGGAGGCTTCGGGCTCGATAGGATTCGCCGGACTGTGGTCGCTGCTATGAGCGTCGTTCGCGATCTGATCCTCCAGGCCGATGATCAGCTCCGCTACCCCACCGGCGGCGAGCTGCGCACGATGGTGGAGTTCCTCAGTGGCGGGGCCCGCCGGCTGAGTGTCGTCAGGGTGCTGACCGACAACGAGAAAAAGATCATCGCCGAAGCGTCCAAACAGCTCTTCCTGCGCAAGCCGGACTACGTGGCCCCCGGAGGCAATGCCTTCGGCCAGAAGCAGCGTGCCCAGTGCCTGCGTGATTACAGCTGGTACCTGCGGCTGGTCACCTACGGAATCCTGGCCGGCAGCACCGAGCTGATCCAGCAGATCGGCGTGGTGGGCGCCCGCGAGATGTACAACAGCCTGGGCGTGCCCCTCCCCGGCATGGTGGAAGCGATGCGCACCCTCAAGGAGGCGGCGCTGGTGCTTCTGGGTGCTGATGAAGCCATCCTGGCCGGCCCCTACTTCGATTACCTGATCCAGGGACTCCAGACCTCCACCTGATCGGTCCGACCGTCTCACTCTGGTCCAGTCACTGGTCTTACGGTGGGTCCGAGATGAGACGATCAACCAGATTTCTCTGGGCTTTCCAGCCTCCCTCCCCGTCACGTTCGTGACGGGTTTTTTTGTGGGGCCTCCCGCGATTGGAACGAGGCCCGCCGGTGGCGCGCGGACGATCGCCTGGGCAGCGACAAGGGTCCGCCATGTGTCTCACACGGGACACGCTTCAGGTCCTGGCCTGAGACCCGAACGGGCCAATTGCGACATCTGCAGCGGCTGTGGCGCTGGCCGGCTCGTGGGTTGGCGGTTCGTGATCAGGTGCTGGAGGGCATCCCTGGCCGGCAAGGCGATGGCCTGGTCGGAGATGGGGCCGCCATGGCGCCTGGGAGGCGGATCCAGCGCAAGACCCTCAGCTGTCCCAGATGGGTCGCAATACTGGTCCAGTAACAACACTCATCTGAGACTTCTGATCGGCATGTTGCAGGGTCTGTGCATGGGGATGGACAAGCTGTTGAAGATGGCTCTCCCCCTGGGGGGTTTCGAGCGGTTTCCGAGGAATCGAGCGCTTCGTGCCGCCGCTTCAACCTGCGTATCTGTGTCAAAGACAGATACGCAAGCACTCGGGAGCCAGTAGCGCCAGAGCTTTTCAGGTGCTGTCCAAACCATGGACATGGCCATCGGCCTGGACAGGCGCCCCTGGACAGTCACTGCGCTTGCGATCCGCAGCTCGTCGACTGTCGGCGGAGGCCACGAGGTGGAGAAGGCCGGTCGTCACAAATGAAATCGACGAAAAATCACGTTCTTCGTAGTGGCGAATGAGACCAGCACCACGACACGTAGCTGGTCTCATATGCGCCGCCTGAGGTCCGAGCGCCTTGGTGGTGAAATCCTCCGTCCCATCCCCCCAGTCTGGGACTCACTACTAGACCAGGCCCTTGTCTCACGCGAGACACTTGGGCAGCTCGCTACGCCCCTGATCGGTGCGCGCTGAGAGGTCAGCGGTCGCTCGCGGCGCCCTGCCGATAGAGCTCCTTGAGCAGCTGATAGGCCTCATTGAGCCGTCGCATCGCCTCCACCGAACCGCCGGCGTCGGGGTGGTGGCTCTGGGCCATGTCCCGGTAGGCCTCACGGATCTGGGCAAGGGTCAGGCGCTGGCCGGGATCGGTGGGCAACTGCAGCAGACGCAGGGCGCCGTGCAGGGTCATGGTGTGCTCCAGCGTCTGGAAGGACGTGCCACGGCGACGGCGTCGAAAACGGTGGACGAAGCGCCGGATCAGGGTCGGGATCCGCAGGCTCAGGGTCGACCCACTGAAGGGATCTTCCAGCACACCGGCGGTGACCATCACCCGTTCAAACGTCGGCGGGCCATCGCTCCAGCCGGGAACGAACTGCTGCATCACCTGGCAGGCGCCCGACCAGGTGAACGTACGGCCATCGCTCTGGTCCGACTGGGGCCAGATGTCCTGGGCCAGCCAGAGCATGGCCGCCTCCAGCACCGCTTCGTTGGCCGGCGACCCATAGAGGGTGCGCCAGTGGTTACCGGCCTCCTCCATCGCCTGCTGCACCACCTCCCCGCCGAGGGGCGGCAGGGGGGTCAGGGGCAGGGGCCCGGCACCCGACCGCGCCGTTGGCCGCAGGCTGCGCTTGAGGACATCGGAGCGGCGACGCACGAAGCCGGGCAGATCGATGCCTCCGCCTGCATGCTGGGGCCGTGGGGCATGCTCTGCCGGCGCTTCCCACTCGAATTCCGCCTGCAGGGTGTCCATCGCCCCCCGTCCCACCAGCACCAGGGCCCCCTGTTCCTCCAGGTCCCGCTCGTCATCGTCGTGACGCTGGGTCGATCGGCCCTCCGGCACCAGGCCAAGTCCCCCTCCGTCACTGCCAACACCAACACGATCGCCGTCAGACTCGCCATCCCCCTCCTCTCCGGAGCCGAACAGATCGTCGAGCAGACGTTCGAGCACATCGCCCCGGCTGCGGATGCCCCACTCGCGCCGCAGGTGATCCAGGTGGGCCACCAGCTCCCGGCTGAGGTCGAGGCTGATCCGCTGTCGGGCGTCGTTCGACTTCTCAGCCACGGCAGCCCTCCATCGGTGCTGGTTTTGCTGGCATCGGAAGGCTGGTCAGGGTCCCCGCTGGTCCCGCAGGAACTGTTGCTGGGCCTCCACGGCCTCGCGGTAGCGATCCACCAGCGATCCGCCGCCGGCGGCGGTGCCGGAGCGGCTGCGCATCGGCGTGATCATGGGGGACGGCGCCAGGACGCCGCGGTTGGATGAGGGCAGCGGCGGTGGCGGCGCGAGCCAACCGGGGGCCGGCGCCGGCCGCAGCATCTGGGACGGCGGCACCAGGGGACCGGTGCCGCCCCCCATCGGCGTCGGGGTGATGGTGGCGGCGGGGGGCAGGACGGTGAGCGCCGGAGGGGCGACGGGCGGCGGGGCCGGCCGGACGGTGGCACCGGCCCGGGCCAGTTCCAGCTGCCGTTCCCGTTCCTGGACCATGGCCAGCTGGCTGGCGCTGACCACGCTCAGCAGATGGCCCGGGGTGGCATCGGCCGGGTAGACGAGGCTGACGCGCACGGGGTTCACGACCCCTGGGGTGAGATCGATCTGACCCAGGGACAGGCTCTGCCCCGAGCGCAGCCCCACATGCACCTCCCGCAGGCCGGCGGGGGTCTGGATCTGGATGGAGCCCCGGAAGGCCGTGAAGGGCTGGCCGCCGATCAGGGTGGGGTGGCTCATCACCAGCTCGTAGGGGCCGTTGCCCTTGAGGTTCAGGTCGATATCGAACCGCACTCCGTAGGTGCCGACGTTGTCGAGGGAGGAATCGACCATGCGGCTGGCCAGGGCGTTGACCTGCACGTCGCGGGTGCCGAAGTGGTGGCGGTCGGTGCTGGTGAAGGGCACGTGCAGCGGGCCCTTGACGTCGAGGTCGTGGCTGATCGAGGCCTGGTAGGCATCGCCGAGGGCGACGCCGCCCACACGGGAGAAGATGCGCCGGTTGTGGATGTCATTGATCCGGCTGAGGTAAACCCGGCCGGGGGCCAGCCGGCCCTCATCCAGCACCGCCAGCACTTCATAGTCGGTGTCACGCTCCTTGGCGGCCACCACGGCGATCTGGAAGGGGCCGTCGCTGCGGCCGCGCAGCAGGGCGTTGGCGATGCCCAGGGCCGGCAGCTGGGTCTGGAACAGCACGATGCGGCTGCGGGCCGGGATTGTGATCTCGTCGCTCAGTCGGCTGTCCAGGCGGCCACGCAGCATCTGCACAGCGGTGGCATCACCGGGTCCGGTGTTCCAGGGACGGGGCCCCAGCGGCTTGACCCCCATCAGGTTGTTGGCGAGGTACGGGGCCTCGAAGCTGTTGCGCACCGCCCCCTTCTCGAAGCGGATGTGGACCGGACGCACGCCCGGATTGATCAGGATCGCCGCCAGGGTCAGCTCCGCCCGTCGCGTGCCAGGGGCGATGGAGCGGCGGTTGGGCGGGAAATACTTGTGGTGCAGGTGCATGCCGAATTCCCCGTTGAAGGTGAACTCCGCATTGCGCAGGGGCTGGCCCGTCTCCGTGGCATAGGCGTAGCCCGGTGCCGTGTTGATCAGGATCCCCGGCCCCTCCACCTCCTCCGGCTGGTTGGAGTGCAGCACCGGCACGCTGTTGAAGGTGCCGTTCAGCGGCCGGGCCTTCTGGCCCGCCATGAGGGCCACGTAGGCGTGGGCGGGCTGCGCCAACACCAGGCCCAGACCCAGCGTCAGCCAGACACCGATGGGACCAATGGGGGGAACTGATCTCAAATTGCGTCAGGCTGGTGGTGTGGGTGGCCAGAGGACGGTAAGGCGGGATGCGACCGTCCCAACCGTTGGGGGGTGCGAGGACCTGGGCAGCCCCGGATGGAACGACGGGCTCGCTAGAACGGACCCACTCTGCAGATTTTGTCATGATTCCTCCCTTCGGGTACTGCTCCGGGTCGGAGTCCGGAGCCAGCGCCCTGCGGCGGTATCAGGAACGCAAGCTGCGGCTGCTGAGCTTCTGGCGCGATGGCATCGAGCGGCAGCTGGCCGCGATGAACGCCGCCATCAGCACCCTGGAGCAGCAGATGCACCGCGATCAGGCCGATCCCCAGGGCTGAGCCCGCGGGTATCCAGCTCCAGTCGCAGCTGCTCCAGGCCTTTGTGCAGCAGGCGTTTCACCGTCATCGGGCTCACTTCCATCTGGCGCCCGAGGCGCCGGTAGCTCCACCCCGCCAGAACCACCTGGCGCACCACCACTTGCTGGCGGGGCTCCAGCAGGGCCAGCAGCATGGCCACCGACGGACCCGGCTCCTCCTGCCGGTACGACTCACTGGCGGTGCTGGCGGCCACGGCCTCGACCAGTGCCGGATCGTCGAGGTTGGCGGGCCTGGCCAGCAGCCGCTGCACCTCCAGCCGGCGCCATTCCGTCGGGGTGACGCCCAGGGTCCGGCTCAGCTGGGTGATCGCCCGGCCGGGATCCTCCAGGAGGGCGGGGTGACGGCTGAGGCGGTTGAACCGCTCCTGGAGCTCCGCCTGTCGGCGCGGCAGCCGCACGATCGGGGCGGCATCCCGCAGGTAATGGAGGATCGCTCCGCGGATGTGGGGTCGGGCGAAGGCCTCGAACGGGGTCCGGCGATCCTCGCTGTAGAGCTCCGCGGCCCGGATCAAGCCCATCAGGCCCACCTGGAGCAGATCCTCGAAGGATTCACGGCTGCAGCGGGCGTAGTGCAGCGCCAGGGGGCGGACCACGGCCCGGTACTGCTCCATGCGCTGGTTGCGGCGTGCGGCGCTGGAGGGAAGGGTCTGGCGGCTGCTGGTGGAGGGGGCCATGGTCGTGGGGCCTGGGCGTCGGCGATGTCGTGGAAGCGGGGCGTGCCGCGGCGCCGTTGACGGCTGGCGGTGCGCTCTTTTTCCAGAGAGGGTCAGGTGGCCCGAATCACACAACCGTGGAACCACGGAAGTTTCCCGATCCAGGACCCGGCCGCCGGGAAGCGAAGGCTCAGGACCGGGGGGCGGCCACGTCCTTCAGCAGGGCCCAGGGACCGTGGCGCTCCAGCCAGCCCCTGTCGGAGCCCTCGGTGATCAGCAGGAAGCCGGCGAAGCCCAGGGCGTTGACGCTGAATCCGGCCCCGTGCTCTCGCACCCGCCGCACGGTCAGGAACCAGTCGTCGTCGAACAGCAGGTTGTAGGGGTGCAGGGGCTCGCCGTCGCGGCCCGGTTCCCCCAGCTCCAGGGCACGGGCATGGGCGTGGTACAGACCCTCAAGATCGGACCCACCCAGCGGATCGCTGCGCCGGCTGAGGCGGTAGGCCCAGCTCCAGGCGGGCTCCCCCGTCTCCAGCTGCTCCAGGAACAGCGGCGCCAGGGGACAGCTGGGCTCGCCGGGCCGGCGTGGCAGCAGCTGCAGATGGCGATGGGGCTGGCTGGCGCCGGAGCGGGCGCCGCTGTTGAAGAACCACAGACCGCCGGTGTCCCGGCCCACCTGCGCCACCGCCTGCCAGTCGCAGGTCTCGATCCAGCCGCCCTGGGGACGCCAGTCACGGGTGATCACCAGCAGGTGGGCCTCCTGCACCGGGTACTTGTTCAGCAGCAGCACATGGGCCGGCTCAAGCAGGTCCACCTGCAGGGGCCTGTCCCAGGGGAGGAAGGGATTGGGCCGGGGCCCTCCCTGGCGCAGGTGCCGGGGCGTGGAGGACAGCAGCTCGCGGAGGACGAAAGGCTCCATGCCGGGAACGGGCAGGATGCGGGTGTCAAGGGGCACCAGGGCTCCCTGGCGGCGGGCCAGCTCCGAGACCTCACGGGCCCGTTGCCAATGGCGCTCAGCTCGCACCGGCCTGCAGTCGGGCCAGGGAGGCGCCCCGGTAGTAGCGCCCGAGGATCTCGTTGTACCGCAGGCCCTGCTCGGCCAGATCCTGGGCGCCGTGCTGGCTCATGCTGGCCCCCAGGTGGCCGTGGGCCTCCTGGGTGATGCGGTTGGTGGCCGCATAGAGGCTTTCGACGATGCCCCCCTGGTAGCTGAGGATCACCCCGGAGGTGCTGGCGGTGGCCTGGCGGGTGCGGGCGGTGACGCTGCCCAGGCCGCGGTAGGCCTGCCAGCGGGTGGTGTCGCCCAGGTGCCAGTGGGCGCTGGCCGGACGGGCCATGTGGGCCATGGCATAGGACCGGGCCGCCACGGCCTGGGCCTTGAGGGCCTCCATGTTCCAGCTGCTGGGCATTTCGGCACCCACCACCGAACTGATGTAGCGCTCCAGGGAGATGTGGTTCACGACCTGGAGGCCCTGGGATCCGCGCAGCACCCTCAGGCGGCCTTCATAGGGCCGCCCGTCCACCTGAAGGACGTTCTCGGGGCCCGTCTCCATCCAGACCTCGGCCCGTCCGGCCATGGCCGCCGCCAGATCGGGGGCGTCAGCGGGGCCGCCATCCTGAACGGGGCGTCCGTCCCGGTCGACCAGTCGCCAGTAGCCGCTGGCGCCCAGTCGGGGGGAGGGGGAGGCGCCCAGGAGGGCCACCCGGATCTCGAGGGGAACCTCCGCGCCGGCCTCCGGTTCCACCAGGGCCGGGTCGGGATGGCTGAGGCTCGTGCGCTGGGCCTGCAGGGAGGCCGCCGCCAGCAGATCCTTGTCGGGGGCTTCGCTGGCGTCCGCGGCCTGCTGGGAGATCTCCCGGGGCTGGGCGATCAGGGCTTCGAGCAGGTCGGGATCCGAGCGGGAGGCCCCCGCCGGGATCAGCTCCTGGGCGGCGAAACCGGCCCCCACGGCCACGACGGCCAGGGGGGCGGTGAGCAGGATCGGGTGGCGGCGGCAACCGTGGAGCAGGCGCCGGCCCGTGGCCCGGAGGGCGGCGATGGCGGCCTTGACGTGCCGGCTCACGGCAAGGATTCACAAAGGATTGAGAGGATCATGCCGGAGAATCCGGCTCCGTCGCCGCCTGGCGCAGGACGGTCGCCCCATTGCCCCGCGGCGGCACACCGGGACAGCCGTCTCGGCTCAGGGCGCCGCTTCGGCCCGCAGGTCGCGCTGCATCAGCTCCTGCACCGCCTGCCGGGCCTCCAGCTCGCCCGCCAGCAGGCGCACCACCTGGCCGCAGATCGGCAGTTGCCAGCCCTCCCTCTCGGCCAGGGCCAGGGTGGCGCGGGCGGTGCGGGGCCCCTCCACGGTGGCGCCGATCCGGCCGAGGGCGGTGGCTTCGTCACAACCCTCGGCCAGCAGGCTGCCGAAGCGGTAGTTGCGGCTGAGGCTGCTGTTCGCCGTGGCCAGCAGGTCCCCCAGGCCGGCCAGGCCGTAGAGGGTGGTCGACTGGCCGCCGAGGGCCTGGAGCACGACGGCGATCTCCGCCAGGCCCCGGCACAGCAGCGAGGCCTTGGCATTCGCCCCCAGGCCCAGGCCGTCACTGATGCCGGCCGCCAGGGCGATGACGTTCTTGAGGGCCCCGGCCGCCTCGGTGCCGATGGGGTCGGCATTCGTGTACAGCCGCAGGTGTGGGGTCCGCAGCTGCTCCTGCAGCCGGCGGGCCAGCGCGGGGTCGTCGCTGCTGAGCACACTGGCCGCCGGCAGTCCCCGCTCGAGTTCCTCCGCCAGATTCGGACCGCTCAGCACCGCCAGCGGCACCGCCGGCAGGTGGCGCCGCCAGAGCTGACTGGCGGTGCAGAGACTGTCGAGGTCGATGCCCTTGCTGCAGCTGAGCAGCGGCAGGCCCTCCGGCCAGCGCCCCCGCAGGCCCAGGCCCAGGGCGGCGACTCCCACCATCGACACGGCCACCACCACCAGGTCGCAGTCCTGCAGCACGGCCGCCGGGTCTCCCCCATCCCGCCGCGACCAGCTGCGCAGATGGTGACCCTGGCGCTCCCAGAGCCGCAGCAACGTGCCGCCCCAGGCACCCCGACCCAGCACGGTGATGCGCAGACTCATGGACCGACGCGCGGGGCGGTTCCCCGGAAGGAACCGCCATCATGCGCCATCCCCGTGTCCGCCATGTCGACCGCCATCAACCCCTACTGGCAGCACTGGGACGGTCAGGCCCTGATCGTGGGCCCGGGGGGCATCGGCCGGGCGCTGGCGGCCGAGCTGGCCCGGCGGGCGCCTGGGCTGCGGATCCGCACCGCCGGCCGCCGTGGGGCAGAGATCCCGCTCGATCTCGCCGATGACGCGAGCCTGGCCGCCCTGGCTGCCCGTGCCGCCGGTGAGCTCGTGCCCCTCCGGATCGTCATCAACACCGCCGGGCTGCTGCACGACGGCCCCCTGCAGCCGGAGAAGCGCCTCTCCCAGGTGACCCGCCAGGCTCTCGAGCGCAGCTTTGCCGTCAACGCCTTCGGCCCCCTGCTGCTGGCCCAGGCGATCGAAGCCGCCCTGCCCAGGGACCGCCCGGTGCATTTCGCCAGCCTTTCGGCCCGGGTGGGCAGCATCGGCGACAACCGCCTCGGCGGCTGGTACGCCTACCGGGCCGCCAAGGCGGCCCAGAACCAGCTGCTGCGCACCCTGGCGATCGAGTGGCAGCGCCGGCTCCCCCAGGCCTGCGTCACCCTGCTCCATCCCGGCACCACCGCCACCCCGCTCTCGGCCCCCTTCGGCCGCTCCGTGCCGCCCACGGCCCTGTTCAGCCCGGAGCGGGCGGCCGGCCACCTGCTCGATGTGCTGGAGGGCCAGACGGCCGCCGGCAGCGGCGCCTTCCTCGCCTGGGACGGCCGGCCGGTGCCCTGGTGAGTCCCGGGATGCAGGGCGCCGCTCAGGCCGCGTGGCTGCGCAGGACCTCCAGGGGGATCACCTCGAGGGTGGAGAAGGCGGAGCTCTCTAGCCGCACCGGCGGGGCCATGCCGTCCTCGTAGGCCTCCAGCCAGCGGGCGGCGCAGACGCACCAATGGTCCCCGGCGCGGAGGCCGGGGAAGTTGTAGGCGGGCATCGGTGTCGACAGGTCGTTGCCCTGGGCGCGGCTGTAGGTCAGAAACGACTCGTTCACCACGCAGCAGACCGTGTGGCGGCCGAAATCACCGGGATCGGCATGGCAGTAGCCATCCCTGAACCAACCGGTGAGCGGCGCACACCCACACTCCTGCAGTGGTTCTCCCAGCACATTGCGGCTTTCGGCAGGGGGCTGCAGGGGGGAGGCGACCAAGGCCGGAGCGGTGCAGGAACGGGGAGAGTCTGACGGAGGACTGGCACAAATTGCCCCCAGGAGGTTGACGAATTCCGGGGGAGAGGGGTTAAAGGTCTTTCAGCACGACCCCCTTCATGAGCTGGGATTTCACCGAGGATGCGGCCTTCCTGGCCCTCTGCGACGCCTACAAGGAAAGCGGTGAGCCCTCCGCCATGGAGTTTCTGGCCCATGGCGAGGGTGCCTTCCACTTCCAGGAGCTCACCCAGAACGCCGCCGGTGAGGGGATCGACCTGAGCGACTCCGACGCCCTCGATGCCTTCCAGCAGGACGTGATCGACAGCCTGGAGGAGCTCTGCAGCTGAGCCCCTCCGGCGCTGGGCCCGTCGGGCGGGCTCAGCCGTAGAAGAAGGCGATCTCCTTGTCCTTGAGGCCCTCCCAGCCGGCTTCCCGCAGGCGCTGGTCGAGGGTGAGCCGATCGAGATGCTTGGCTCCGGTGCGGACGATGCGGTTGCGCATCGACTTCTTCACCCCGCTGCGGGCCCGGCGGCTCTCCAGTTCCATCACTTCGCCGTAGAGGGCGAGCATGGCGGCCGGGATCGGGCTGCCGTCCAGATCCACGCCCGCGGCAATGGCGTCATCAACGCCGCCGGGTCCTGCGATGGCCATGGCCAGGGATGCGAAGGGAGAGCAAAGCCTGCCATGGCCGGGGGGCCGGCCTCAGGCGCTGAAGTACCTGGCCTGGCTGTGCAGGGCCACCAGGGCGGTGGTGCTCTGCTCCGGCTCCAGCTGGTCGCTCTCGTCCATCGTCAGGCCGATGCGGTCGGTCCCCAGCCAGGCGAGCTGCTGGCGGGAGTCGGCCACATTGGGGCAGGCGGGGTAGCCGAAGGAGTAGCGGCTGCCCCGGTAGCGCTGGGCCAGCACGTCCCGGAGGGCCGTGGGCTCGTCGGCGGCGAATCCCATCTCCCGGCGGACGCGGGCATGGGTCCATTCGGCCAGGGCCTCGGCCATCTGGACCGCAAGGCCATGGAAATAGAGATAGTCGCTGTAGCGGTCGGCCCGGAAGAGCTCCTGGGCGAAGCTGGTGGCCACCTCGCCCATGGTGACCGCCTGCATGGGCAGCACGTCGTTCGGCCTCAGGGCACCGTCCGGGCCCGTCTCCAAGTCGCGGTAGAAGTCGGCGATGCAGTAGCGGTTGCCGCCGCGCTGGCGCGGCAGGGCAAAGCGCCCCAGCTCGCCGCCACCGCTGGCGGGCCCTGCCCCATCGGCCATCGCTGCGGGATCGAACACCACCAGGGCATTCCCAGCCCGGCCACAGGGGAAGTAGCCGTAGGCCACCCGGGGGGTGAGCAGACCCTCCTGGCGGCAGCGCCCCAGCCACTCCTGCAGCACCGGCTCCGCCTTCTCGGCGAGCATGGCCTCGTAGGCCTCCCGGCTCTGCTGCTGGGTCTTGCGCAGCTGCCACTGGCCGGCGAAGAGGGCGTTGCGATCCAGGTAAGCGAAGACTTCGTCGAGATCGATCTCCGTCTCGGTGAGCACCCGGGTGCCCCAGAAGGGGGGCGCGATGGCCGGCTCGGCGGGCACCGCCGCGGAGCGCTCCTCGCTGCCGGTCGGCACAGGCTCGACCGGTGCCGGAGTCTCCCCAGGCTCGGCGGCCACCTCGCACGAATCGGCGGCCGCCGCGGACGTGGGCTCACCCAGCCCCAGGCCCTCGGGAGCGCCATCGAGGAAACCCTGGAGGTCGTCCCAGCGGCCGGCCGCCTTGGCGTCCATCAGGGCGTCCATGAAGCGCAGGTCGGCGAAGGCGTCCCGGCCGTAGATCACCTGGCCCCGGTAGGCCGCTCGGCAGTCGCCGTTGACGAAACGCGGTGTCAGCGCCGCCCCGCCAAGAATGACCGGAACGGAGATGCCGACGTCGTTGAAGGTTTCGAGGTTGTCCTTCATGAAGGCGGTGGATTTCACCAGCAGGCCGCTCATGGCGATGCAGTCGGCCCCATGCTGGCGCTGGGCCTCGACAATCGCGTCGACGCTCTGCTTGATGCCCAGATTCACCACCTCATAGCCATTGTTGGTGAGGATGATGTCCACCAGGTTTTTGCCGATGTCGTGAACGTCGCCCTTGACGGTGGCGATCAGGAACTTGCCCTTGCTGCTGGATTCACCTTCCTTGCGCTCCATGTGCGGCTCGAGAAAGGCAACGGCCGCCTTCATCGTTTCGGCGCTCTGCAGCACGAAGGGCAGCTGCATCTGCCCGGAGCCGAACAGTTCACCCACCACCTTCATGCCATCCAGCAGGAAGGTGTTGATGATCTTCAGCGGTGGATGCTCCGCCAGGGCCTCCTGCAGGGCGGCCTCCAGGCCGATGCGCTCGCCGTCGATGATGTGTTGCTTGAGCCGCTCCTCCAGGGGCAGATCGGCCAGCGACGGCCCGGAAGCCCTGGCCTCCTTGGCGCTGACACCCTCGAACTCGGTGGTCAGCAGGGTGAGGGGATCGTGGACACAGATGCCGTCCTCGAAGCGCCGCCGGTCGTGGATCAGGTCGCGGCAGATCAGCTGATGCTCCTCGCTGATCTTCGCCAGGGGCAGGATCTTCGCCGGGCTGACGATCGCCGCATCCATGCCGGCGGCGCAGCAGTCGTGCAGGAACACCGAATTCAGCACGATGCGGGCGGCCGGCGACAGCCCGAAGCTGACGTTGCTGACCCCCAGCACCACATGCACGCCGGGAAGATCCTGGCGGATGCGGCGGATGGCCTCGAGCGTGGCCGCCGCATTGGCCCGGTCCTCCTCGATGCCGGTGGAGATGGGCAGGGCGAGCGGGTCGTAGAAGATCTCGTGGGCCGGCAGGCCGAACTCGAGCGCATCCCGGTAGGCCCGCTGGGCGATGGCGAACTTGCGCTCGGCGGTGCGGGCCATGCCCTCCTCGTCGATCGTTCCCACCACCACGCCGGCGCCGTAGTCACGGGCCAGTTCGAGCACCTTGAAGAAGCGCTCGTCGCCGTCCTCGTAGTTGGTGGAATTGAGGATGCATTTGCCTCCGGCCACCTTGAGGCCGGCCTCCATCTTCTGCCACTCGGTGGAATCGAGCATCAGCGGCAGGTTCACGTTGGTGACCAGACGGCTCACCAGATCGTGCATGTCCTTCACCCCATCGCGCCCCACGTAGTCGACGTTCACATCGAGCACATGGGCGTTCTCCTTCACCTGGCCGCGGGCCACCGCCACCAGGCCATCCCAGTCCTCGGCGTTGAGCAGCTCGCGCACCTTCTTCGAGCCGCTGGCATTGAGCCGCTCGCCGATGATCAGGAAGGAGTTGTCCTGGAAGTAGGGGGTGACGCCATAGATCGAGGCCACCGCCGGCTCGTAGTGGAGCGGCGGCCTTTCCAGGCGCTGCCGGGGCTGCCGCACCTCGCGGGGGGCGGGCTTCAGGCCGGCGGCGAGATCCGCCAGGGCGCCGATATGGGCGGGGGTGGTGCCGCAACAGCCACCGATCACCTGGACCCCGAGATCCTCGACGAAGTGCATCAGCTGCATCCGCATCTCGGTGGGGGTGAGCCGGTAGTGGGCCACGCCGCCGATGTTCTCCGGCAGCCCCGCGTTGGGGATGCAGCTCACCACGAAGGGACTGTGCTGGCTCAGATAGCGGATGTGCTCCTTCATCTGCTCCGGACCGGTGGCGCAGTTGAGGCCGAGCACGTCGATCGGGAAGGGCTCCAGGATCGCCACCACGGCCGCGATGTCGGAGCCGACCAGCATGGTGCCGGTGGTTTCCATGGTCACCGAGACCATCAGCGGTCGCCGCTCTCCGGCGGCGGCGAAGGCCTCCTCGATCCCCTGCAGGGCCGCCTTGATCTGCAGCACGTCCTGGCAGGTCTCGACGATGAACAGGTCGACGTCACCGGCGATCAGGCCGGCGGCCTGCTCCCGGAACGAGGCCTTCATCGTGTCGAAGTCGATGTGGCCGAGGGTGGGCAGTTTGGTGGTGGGCCCCATCGAGCCGGCCACGAACCGGGGCTTGTCGGGGGTGCTGTAGGCGGCGGCCATCTCCCGGGCCAGTTCGGCGGCCCGGCGGTTGATGGCGAAGGCCTGGTCCTCCAGTCCGTACTCGGCCAGCACGATCGAGGCGGCCCCGAAGGTGTCCGTCTCGATGACGTCGCAACCCACCTCCAGAAACTGGCGGTGCACCGCCTGCACCGCATCCGGCCGGGTGAACACCAGGTTCTCGTTGCAGCCCTCGAGGGCCGGGCCACCGAAATCCTCCGCCGTCAGGTTCATCTCCTGCAGGGAGGTGCCCGTGGCGCCGTCGAAGACGAGCACCGGCCGGGTCGGACCGTGCAGCCAGTCGAGGAAGCCGATGCGGTCGGTGGGGTGGTGGATGGCGGCGGTGACGACCATCAGGCGTCGATGCGGATGCGGGTGACCCAGTGGTCATAGGAGGGATCGCGGCCCTCCGTGATCGCCGTGAGGCGGTCGCGCAGACGCTCCATGACGGGGCGGTGGCTGGAGAGGTCGGTGGATTCGATCCGCCGCACCGGGGTGACGCGGGCGGCGGTGCCGCTGAGGAACACCTCGTCGGCGATCATCAGTTCGGTCTTGTCGACGGCCCGCTCGAGCACGGGGATGTCCATCGAGCGGGCCAGCTCCATGATGCTGGCCCGGGTGATGCCTTCGAGGATGTCCTGATCGACGCCGGGGGTGATCAGCACGCCGTCCCGGACGATGAACAGGTTCATGCCGCTGGCCTCGCTCACCTTGCCGCGGCTGTTGAGCAGCAGGGCCTCATCGAAGCCGCTCTTGACGGCTTCCGTCTTGGCCAGGGAACTGGTGATGTAGGCGCCGCTGATCTTGCCCCGCAGGGGCAGGGAGCGGTCCTCCTGGCGACACCAGCTGCTGATCCGGCAGCTGACACCCTCGGGGGAGAGATAGTCGCCCATCTCGATCCCGTAGATGAGGAAGTCGGTCTGGATGTTGTGCAGCCGCGGGGCGATGCCGAGATCGCTGGTGTAGACGAACGGCCGCAGGTAGATCGGGCAGGTGGGCCGGTTGGCCTGCAGAAAGGCATGGATGGCGTTATGGATCGTCTCCTCCGGCAGTTCCGTCAGCAGCAGCCGGGCGCTCTGGCTGAGGCGACGGGCATGGCGATCGGCACGGAACAGCAGGATCTCGTTGTTGTCGGCGGGGTTGGGGAGGGCCCGCATGCCGCCGAAGGCGCCCGTGCCGTAATGCAGCGCATGGGTGGCCACCGAGAGGGTGGCCTCGGCAAAGGGGACGCATTGTCCGCCGAACCAGGCATAGGGCAGGAACTGGTGCATGGAAGGCGGTGGCGACGATGCGATCTTCTCATCGCGTTCGGCAGGATGGGGTGATGCATCGACTCGCGTCCATCGCCGGGGACAGGACGGAGGACGACGGCGGCCTCTTCGTGGAGCAGCCACCGGCCCCGGTGGTGCTGCTCAGCAGCGCCGACACGGATCTGCTGGCGGTGGCCCAGCTGCTCGAGGCCGAGCCGGAACTGCTGCCCGGGGAGCTCCGGGCCCTCAACCTCTCGGCCCTGCAGCACCCGGCGGTGATTGACCACTACATGGCCACCAGCCTCGCCAGCACCCGGCTGGTGGTGGTGCGGCTGCTGGGGGGACGCGGTCACTGGAGCTACGGCCTGGAGTGCCTGCGGCAGTGGGTCGCCGCCGCGGAGGGCCGCCTGCTGCTGGTGCTGGCCGGCACCGCCGAGGAGGAACAGGCCCTGGCCTGCCTCGGCAACCTCGATGGGCCCCTGGCGTCGGCCTGCGCGGCCTGCCTGCGGGAGGGGGGCCCGGCCAACCTGCGCCTGCTGCTGCGGACCCTGGCCAGCCTCCTGGCCGGGGAGCGTCCCGAACCGCCGTGGCCCGTTCCGGCCGCCGATCCCCTCCCCCATGACTGGCGGGACGAGCCCGGCTCCCGGGTCGGGGTGATCCTCTACCGGGCCCTCTGGCAGGCGGGGGATCTGGCCCTGATGGAGGCACTGCTGGCGGCCCTGCGCGGCCAGGGTCTGGCGCCGCGGGCCCTGTGGGTCAGCAGCCTGCGGGATGGGGCCGTGCAGCGGGGGGTGGCCGATCTGCTGGCCCGGGAAGGGGCGGAGGCCGTGCTCTGCGGTACGGGCTTCGCCTCGGTGTCGTTCGAGGAGGCGGGGCTGGGGGCGCCCCTGTGGGAACGGCTGGGGGTGCCGGTGCTGCAGGTGCTCTGCAGCGGCCGCAGCCGCGAAGCCTGGCGCGCCAGCAGCATCGGCCTGGCGCCCCTGGATCTCAGCCTCCAGGTGGCCCTGCCGGAACTGGACGGGCGCCTCACCACCCGGGTGGGGGCCTTCAAGGAATGGTGTGCCACCAGCGACAGCCTGGCCACGGCCCTGCACCGCTATGTGCCCGACCGGGAGCGCCTCGACTGGGTCGCCCGCCTCACCGGCGCCTGGATCGAGCTGCGCCGCACCCCGGCTGCCGGTCGCCGGGTGGCCCTGGTGCTGGCCAACTACCCCAACCGCAACAGTCGCCTGGCCAACGGCGTCGGCCTCGACACCCCGGCCAGTGCTGCCCTGATGCTCGGCTGGCTGGCGGAGGCGGGCTACGACCTGGGGGCAGCCGCTGCGCTGCCGGCCGATGGCGACGCCCTCATCCACCGGCTGCTGGAGGGCCGCAGCAACGACCCGGAAAGCGGCCATCGCCCGCCCCTGGACCACCTGCCCCTGTCGACCTACCGGGCCTGGTACGCCACCCTGCCGCAGGAGGGCCGCCAGCGGCTGGAGGCGGTCTGGGGGCCACCGGAGGCCGACGCGGGACTGGAGCCGGCGCTGCTGCCGGACGGGGGCCCAGGACCGGCATTCCCGGTGCGGGGACTGCGCTTCGGCCGGGTGGTCGTGCTGATCCAGCCGGAACGCGGCTACGACCGGGATCCCAACCTCAGTTACCACAGTCCCGATCTGCCCCCCACCCACGCCTACCTGGCCCAGTACCTCTGGCTGCGCCGCAGCTTCGGCGCCCAGGTGGTGGTGCATGTGGGCAAGCACGGCAATCTCGAATGGCTGCCGGGCAAGGGGCTGGGGCTCTCGCAGGACTGCTTCCCCGAATGGGCCCTGGGGCCACTACCGCACCTCTATCCGTTCATTGTCAACGACCCGGGCGAGGGCAGCCAGGCCAAGCGCCGCGCCCAGGCCGTGATCCTCGACCACCTGACCCCTCCCCTGGGACGGGCCGGGCTGCATGGGGATCTGCAGGGCCTGGAGGCCCTGCTGGATGAGTACTGGGAGGCGCGCCAACTGGGCAGCGCCCGGGCGCCTCTGCTGCGGGAACGCCTGGGCCAGCGGCTGGAGGAGCTGCAGCTGCCCGCCACGGTCCAGCCGGATCTGGACGGGCAGCTGGAAGCCGCTGACGGCTACCTGTGCGAGCTCAAGGAGGCCCAGATCCGCCTTGGGCTGCACACTTTCGGCACCCTGCCGGCGCCGGCCAAGCTGGCCGAGCTGCTGCTGTGCCTGGCCCGCCCTCCCCAGGCGGGGGTGCCCGGGCTCACCCAGGCCCTCGCCCTCGATCTGGGCCTCGACCTCGACCCCTGGTCCGATCCGGAGGAGGCCCCCCTCTCCGCCGCCGACCGCGGCCGGCTCACTGCCCTCAGGCAGGGCGGTCCCCTGCTGCGACACGTCGGGGACGGGGTGGCCCTGCTGGAGACCCGCGCCCTGGCTCTGGTGGAGGAGGCGCTGGGCGGAGCCCCCGGGAGTTCAGCGGTGACGCCGGAGACGCCCGTGGTGCCGGGGGCGGCCACCGAACGGGCGCTGGGGCATCTGCGCCGCGCCCTGCTGCCGCCGCTGCTGGCCTGCGGCGAGGCCGAGCGCCAGGCCCTGCTCACCGGCCTGGCCGGCGGCCGCATCGCCGCCGGGCCCTCGGGGGCGCCCACCCGCGGTCGGCCGGATCTGCTGCCGACGGGGCGCAACTTCTACAGCGTCGACCTGCGCGGCCTGCCGACGGAGGCCGCCTGGGACCTGGGAAGGCGCAGCGCCGAGCTGCTGCTGCAGCTCCATCTCCAGGAGGAGGGCGACGACCTGCGCACCCTGGCCCTTTCGGTGTGGGGGACCGCCACCATGCGCAACGGCGGCGAGGACATCGGCCAGGCCCTGGCCCTGATGGGTGTGCGACCCGTCTGGGACGGCCACACCCGCCGGCTGGTGGATGTGGAGGTGATTCCCCTGCGCCTGCTCGGCCGGCCGCGGGTGGACGTGACCCTGCGCATCTCCGGGCTGTTCCGCGATGCCTTCCCCCAGCTGGTGGGCTGGTTCAACCGGGCCACCCGCCTGGTGGCCGGCCTCGAGGAGGACCCCCAGGACAATCCCCTGGCGGCCTCGGCCCGGCTTGAGGGCCACGGGGGGCGCATCTACGGCTCAGCGCCCGGTGCCTACGGGGCCGGCCTCCAGGGCCTGATCGACAGTGGCCACTGGGAGGAGCGCGGCGACCTGGGCGACGCCTTCCTTAACTGGAGCGCCTGGCGCTACGACGGCGATTCCGGCGATGCCGCCAGTGGCGGCGCCATCGAGGCCACGGCGGATCGGGCCGGGCTGGAACGGCGCCTGGCCCAGGTGCAGGTGGTGCTGCACAACCAGGACAACCGGGAGCACGACCTGCTCGATTCCGATGACTACTACCAGTTCCAGGGGGGTCTGAGCGCCGCCGCTGAAAAGCTCCAGGGACGGGCCCCGGCCCTCTGGTTCGGCGACCACTCCCGCAGCCAGCGGCCCCGGCTGCACCGGCTCGAGCGCGAGTTCGACAAGGTGCTGCGCTCCCGGCTGCTCAATCCCCGCTGGATCGCCGCCATGCAGGAGCACGGCTACAAAGGCGGCTTCGAGATGGCCGCCAGCCTCGATTACCTGTTCGCCTACGACGCCAGCACCGGGCGCGTCCCCGACTGGGGCTACGGCGCCATCAGCGCCGCCTGGCTGGAGGACGGGGCCGTGCGGGAGTTTCTGGGCCGCGCCAACCCCTGGGCCCTGCGGGACATGGCCGAACGCCTCTTGGAGGCGCACCACCGCGGCCTCTGGGACGGGGCCGATCCGGAGCGGCTGGAGTGGCTGCGGCAGCTGGTGCTGGAGAGCGAGAGCCTGGTGGAGCAGCGCTGAACCAGGCTCCCGGCGCCAGCGGGATCAGAGTTCCAGATCCCTCACCATGGAGCGGAAGGGATCAGTGGTGCCGGGCTTGGCCGCCTGCTGGGAGCTGGCCGGCTGGGCCTGGGCCTCGGCCTCCTTCTGCTGCTTGGCGGCCGCCGGACCTCCGGGCAGGTTGGTGGGGGTCACGGCCGCGCCCTTGATGCGTTGCCCCAGTTCGGCGGCGCTCATCTGCTGAGCGAAGGTTTTCTTGACGGGCTTGGGGATGCCGCCGGTGAGGTTGACCGCGCCCTTCTCGGTGGGCTGGATGCCGGCCAGACCGGGGGTCATCTTCTCGACCCGGGCCTCCATCGAGGCGACTTCCGCCACCATCTCCTTCTCTCCCGGGCTGTCGGCGTTTCCGGGGAAGGTGTGGCGGATCGTGTTGGACCGCTTCATGAACTTGACATCGCCCAGGCTGGTGGAGGCCTCGGGATCAAGGAAGAAGGTCTCGGCCTTGGGTTTGGCCTTGGCGGCAGCCTCAGGCTTGGTCACCGAGGCGGCACGGGAACCGAACAGACGATCGAGCAGGCCCATCGACGCAAGGAGAAACGTGTCAGCAAACCCTAGCGGCCGCGGAGCACCAGCCCATGGGTATCCGTACCACAACTCATCAGAAGGCCCCGGCGCTCCAGATCGGCGGCCATCGCCTCGCACACCAGCGGCGTGGGCTGCCAGCGGGTCTGCATGGCGTAGTCGTACCAGACCTCGGCGCCGTCGAAGCCCAGATCCGCCGCCGCCGCGATCAGGCGCTGGTGGGGCAGCCGGTAGCGGGCGGGGTGGGCCAGCAGCGCCAGGCCCCCGGCCGCGCGGATCGCCGCCACCACCGCCTCGGCCCGCAGGGCCGGCCCCACCACTGAGGTGCCCTGCAGGTAGGGGTGGAGGGAGGGGTGCTTCGCGGCGAAGCCCAGGCCAAGCACGTGGACCAGGCAGCCCTCCAGCAGACAGCTGATCTCCACCCCGCGCCAGAGGGTCGGGGTGGCCGCCCCCCGCCGGCGGTGGTCGTCCAGGGCGGCGCTGATGGCGCCATGGGCGGCGAGGCCGTGGTGGTCGGTGACGGCCAGGTGCTCCAGGCCGATGGCCACGGCCTCGGCCGCCAGATCATGGGGGTGGAGGCTGCCGTCGCTGCAGATCGTGTGACAGTGGAAGTTGAACCGCTCCGGGCAGCTGTCGGCGCGCACCTGGCGCAGCACCGGGGTGAGGGGATGGGCGAGAGCCTCAGGCCGCAGCACCGCCGCTCTCCTGCTGGGCCAGCCGTTCGGCGCGCAGCCGCCGCCAGCGGGCATAGAACTGGATCGAGCCGGCCATGAACACCACCAGGGCCACCAGGAACCAGGTGGCGGCACCGGTGGGGAACTGGTTCTTGAAGACCACCAGCATCACCACCAGCACCAGCATCAGGGTGGGCAGTTCGTTGAGGGCCCGCAGCTGGCGGCCGCTCCAATTGCACTCGCCGCGCTGCAGCTGGCCCATCAGCCGGTAGCAGAGGTGGTGGTAGACGAGCAGGCCCGCCACGACGGCCAGCTTGGCGTGCATCCAGGCCTGCTTCAGCCAGAGGGGCTCCACCAGCAGCAGGCCCACCGCCATCGCCACGGCCACCACCATGCCGGGGGTGGTGATGATGTTGGCCAGGCGCCGCTCCATCAGGCCGTACTGCTCCTCGAAGGCCTGGCGCAGAGGCGGCTCCAGCTCGGCGGCCTCCCGGTGGTAGATGAACAGGCGCACCAGATAGAACAGGCCGGCGAACCAGACCACGACCCCGACGATGTGGAGGGTCTTGAACCAGAGGTAGGCCTCTGGGGGCAGGGTCACAGCCAGGGTCAGGGGCAGGGACAGCGGCAACGTCATGTCAGGGCCCGGGGGAGGGCAATGGGCGACGGACCGCCAAGTTAGTCGCCGTGCTGCGGTTCATCGCCATCGGGTGGGCTGGGCTCAGCCTTCCCCCACCAGGCGGCAGCAGCGGCGGGCCACGGCGGCGCTGTAGGCCCGGTCCACCGGCCCCTGCCGCGGGCTGATGCCGCCATCGCGGCAATCCACCACGATCCGCTCCCGCCGGCTCTCCTGGTCGCTGACCCGGAGCCTCAGCTGCCAGTGGTGCTTGGCGCTGCGGCTGATCTCGTCGCCGCAGACCGGACCGACGCAGAGCCCCGGGGCCGCCGCCACCGGCGCCGGGACGAACGCCAGCAGCAGGGCCAGTAACAGGCCAGCCCAACCCCCCACCCCCCAGGCCCGCACGGCTGGCCTCATCCCGCCAGCTCCAGGGGTTCCCCGTGGCGGGCCTCGGCAGCGTCGCCCGTGTCCATGGGGGGGTGGAAGTGGTCCCACACCTGGCGGGCCAGGGCCGGCCCCATGCCGGGGACGGCGGCGATCTGCTCGGGGCTGGCCAGCTGGATGGCGTCGATGGAGCGGAAGTGGGCCAGCAGGTCCTTGACCCGCTTCGGACCCAGACCGGCGATGTCGCTGAGACGGGAGCGCTTCATCCGCTCACCCCGCTGCTGGCGGTGGAAGCTCACGGCGAAGCGGTGGGCCTCATCCCGCAGCCGCCGCAGCAGCACCACCCCCAGCTGGTCGGCCTCGGTGTCGAGGGGCTCGCGGGCGCCGGGCAGGAACACCTCCTCCCGCTGCTTGGCGAGGGAACACACCGTCAGTTCCTCATGCAGATCCAGCTCCCGCAAGGCCTCCATCACCGCCGAAAGCTGCCCCTTGCCGCCATCGATCATCACCACGTCCGGCCAGTCGCTGAGGCCATCGGTGTGCAGGGCCGAAGCGCCGGCGCGGCGCAGGGCGGCCAGATCGGCCCCCTCCGCCTTCGCCTGGGACCAGCGGCGGAAACGGCGCCGCATGATCTCCGCCATGGCCATGAAGTCGTCGGAATGGCCGGCGCGGATGCTGCTGCTCTGGATCCGGTATTTGCGGTAGTGCTGCTTGGCCGGCAGGCCGTCGATGAACACCACCTGGGAGGCCACCGCATCGCTGCCCTGGATGTGGCTGATGTCGTAGCCCTCGATCCGCCGGGGGGGCACCGGCAGCTCAAGTAGCTGGGCCAGGTCCTCGGTGGCCAGCAACTGCTGCTCCGCCCCCCGCTGGGCCCTGGCCAGCTCGAATCCGGCATTGCGCTCCACCAACTCGATCAGATCGGCTTTCTGGCGCCGCTGGGGCACGGCCAGTCGCACCTTGCGTCCCCGCCGCTCCGCCAGCCAGTCACCGATCAGATCCTGGGCCGGCAGGGGGTGCTGCAGCAGCAGCTCCGGCGGAATCTCCACCGGCTCCACCTGGCTGTAGTGCTCCTCGATCACCCGCTGCAGCACCTCCGCCGGGGTGGCGATGGCCGCATCGGCGGTGTAGCCCAGCCGCCCCACCAGCTTGCCGGCACGCATCTGGAAGATCTGAACGGCCGCCACGCGATCATCCGCCGCCAGGGCGATCACATCCCGGCTGACGGAGCTGTCCCCCAGGCTCATCTTCTGGTCGGCGGTGAGCAGGTCGAGGCCCTGCAGCTGGTCGCGGACCCTGGCGGCGGCCTCGAAATCGAGCCGCTCGGCGTAGCGCTCCATCTGCTGCCGCAGCAGATCCAGGAGCTCGTCGTTGCGGCCCTGGAACACCATCGCCACCTTGCGCAGGATGCGGTGGTAGTCGTCGGAGCCGATCTTCTCCTGGCAGACCCCCGGACAGCGGCCGATGTCGAAGTTGAGGCAGGTGCGGTCGCGGTAGAGGGGCTGGGGACGCTGGCGTAGCGGAAACACCCGCTTGACCACGGCCAGGGTGCGGCGCAGCAGGCCCACATCCACGTAGGGCCCGTAGAAGCGGTCGAGGGGACTGCGCAGCCGGCGGCGGCGGGTGATGAAGATGCGCGGGTAGGCCTCGCTCCAGGTGATGCAGAGGTAGGGGTACTTCTTGTCGTCCTTGAGCAGGACGTTGAAGTGGGGCTGGTGGTTCTTGATCAGGTTCGACTCGAGCGCCAGCGCCTCGGCCTCGCTGTCGGTGACGATGAACTCGATCTCGCAGACCTGCCGCACCATCAGGGCGATGCGGGGGCTGATGTCGTGGGAGTCGCGGAAGTAGCTGCGCACCCGGGCCCGCAGGCTCTTCGACTTGCCGATGTAGAGGATGCGGTCGCTGGCATCCCGCATCAGGTAGCAGCCCGGCTCCGCCGGCAGTTCCCGCAGCCGGGCCGACAGCCGCTCGCGTTGGAGCAGGAGCGGCCCGACGACATCACCGCCCGGAGTGCCGCCAGGAGGCTCAACCGGCTCAGCCATGGCCCGGCCTCAACCGCCGTACTGCCAGCCCGTGGCGGACAGCTCCAGGGCGGCGGCGTCGCGGTGCAGGGTCGCCGACTTCACCTCACCCACGAAGACCGTGTGGTCGCCGTGGGCCACCTGCCCCACCAGGGTGCACTCCACCGCCCCGAGGGCGTCGTCGAGCACCGGCAGGCCGAGGGGTCCCAGGTGGAACGGGGCGGCATCGAACCGTCCCCCCACGCCTTTCTGGGGCTTAAAGAACACCGCCGCCAGGTCCTTCTGATCGGCCGCCAGCACGTTCAGGCAGAAGCGCCCGCTGCGCTGGATCATGCCGTTGCTGGTGGAGTCGGCGCGCACCGCCATCACCACCAGGGGAGGCTCGAAGGAGCCCTGGGTGACCCAGCTGGCGGTGAAGCCGTTGACCTCGTCACCCTCGGCCACCCCGCAGATGAACACACCGTGGGGGATCTTGCGCAGCAGGGTCTTCTTGGCGGCCGCGTCCAGGGCAACGTCGGTCATGGGGTGGGCGGCAGGGATCGGTGAACTCTAGGAACCCGCCCGGGTGGGGAACCTGCCATGGGCCCGTCTCCATAGGCTGGGCAGATGCGAGCCCTCTATCCCGGCAGTTTCGACCCCCTCACCCTGGGCCACCTCGACCTGATCGAGCGGGCGGCCGGCCTCTTCGACGGGGTCGTGGTGGCGGTGCTGATGAACCCCTCCAAGCAGCCCGCCTTCCCCCTGGAGCGGCGGCTGGAGCAGATCCGCCTGGCCACCGAGGGGATCGCCGGCATCGAGGTGGGCCACTTCGACGGTCTCACCGTGACCTACGCCCAGGCCTGCGGCGCCCAGGTGATCCTGCGGGGCCTGCGGGCGATGAGCGACTTCGAGTTCGAGTTGCAGATCGCACACACCAACCGGACCCTGGCCCCCCGGGTCGAGACCCTGTTCATGGCCACGGCAGCGCACCACAGCTTTCTCAGCAGCTCGGTGGTGAAGGAGGTGGCCCGCTTCGGCGGGGACGTGGGTCACATGGTCCCGCCGGGAGTGGCGATCGACCTGGAGAGGCTCTTTAATCGACAGGCAGCTCCCGGAACCCGATATGGCTGAGGTCCGTTTCACCGTCCTTGATCAGCTGGATCAGCTGGAGGACATCGTTCTCGACGGCAGCCGGATCCCCTTCAGCGGCGGCCGTCTGGTGAACGAGCAGGACGCCATCGAGATGATGGATGCGCTGCGGGAGGCCCTGCCCGGCCAGATCTCCCAGGCCGAGGACCTGATCCGGCAGCGGGAGGGCTTCATCGAAAAGGCCCGGGTGCAGGCGGAGGAGATCGTCACCCAGGCGCGACGAGAGCGCGAGCAGCTGATCAACGCCGCCGCCATCCGCCAGGAGGCGGAGCGCCAGGTGACGGAACAGCGGGAACTCGCCCGTCAGCAGTGCGAGCAGATGGTCCTGCAGGCCCGCCAGCAGGTGGCCCAGACCGAACAGGAACACCAGGCCCGCATGGCCCAGTTCGAGCAGCAGTTCGCCGGCCGCCGGCAGCAGCTCGAGCAGGAGGCCCAGCAGCGGCGCCAGCAGCTGGAGCAGGAGGCTGCGGAGCGCAACCGCCAGCTGCTGGAACAGCACGAGCGCAGCCGGGCCCAGGCCCTGCAGGATCTTGAAGGGATCCGCCAGGAAGGCCTGCGCGTTCAGCGGGAAAGCCAGACAGAGGCGGAGCGTCTCCATGCCGACGCGCTCCAGTTCCGCCAGCAGACCCAGCAGCAGTGCGATGGCCTGATCGCCCGCACCCGCCAGGAGGCGGCCACCATCCAGGAGGGAGCCAACCGTTACGCCGAGCAGGTGCTGGGCGAACTGGAGGTGCGCCTCAAGGAGCTCAGCCAGGTGGTGCTCGGGGGCCGGAGGGAGCTGGTGCGGCTGCAGGCCCAGGAAACCCAGGCCACCAGCCGCCCCCCCGAAGCCCCGATCCCCCTGGAGAACGCCGCCGTGGACCGGGCCCGCCGGGCCGCCGGTCGCCTGCGTCGTGCCGCCAGCCGGGGGCTGGCCAGCTGAGGCAGGCGCCTCAGAGCCGGCTCAGATCGCCGAAGGGCAGGTCCCCACGGCCTGCACTTCCCGAAGCACACGGCCGATGGTGGTGTTCGGAGCCCCCGCCCCGGCGGACACGGCACTGACGTAACGGGGACCGTCCGCCGTCTGGAGAACGCCGCTGATCGAGCGCACGCCCGTCAGGGTGCCGGTCTTGGCGAAGAGGCGCCCGTCGAGGCTGGTGCCCTTGTAGAGGTTGCGCAGGGTGCCCCGGCGCCCGGCGATGGCCATCGAACTGATGTAGTCCCTGGAATAGGGGTGGTGGTCCATGCGCAGCAGCAGGGCCACCAGGAAGCGGCTGGTGACGCGGTTGGCGCGGTCGAGGCCACTGCCGTCCGCCACCCTGACCCCCTCCATCGGCAGGCCCTGCTGGCCCAGCCAGATGGTGGTCAGACGGCTGGCCTCGACCACGTCCCAGGTGCCGGCCGCCTGACGCAGCAGCACCTCGGCGGTGAAGTTGTGGCTTTCGGTGTTGGCCAGACTCAGCAGGCCATGCATCGAGGTGGAGGGCTCCTCGTGGATGAGAACCGCGTCGGCGGGCAGGGGCTGGCGGGCGGACACCAGGGTCAGCTGCAGGGGCGATCCGCCGCCCTGGTCCATGGCCCGACGCAGGAGCGTCTGGAGCCGGGAGGGGGGATTGCTGACCGCATCGTCGATGGCATTGCTGGTGATGGCCAGCCGGGTGATCGGGGCGCCGTAGGCGTAGGCCCGGTCGGCCACATTCCAGCCGCTGGGCCACCAGTTCTGGGAGGCTTCCTCCGCCAGTTCCAGACGCACCGGACCGCCACCCGCGGGGGAGCTGGCCCCTGCGGCCATGGCCAGCTGGGCGAAACGCTGCAGCTGGGGCAGGGCCAGGTCGGGATCCCCCTGGCCGGTGAGCCGCAGGGTGCCGTCCTGAAGCCGCCACAGCTGGGTGCTGAGCCGGTAGTCGGGGCCGAGGCGATCCAGGGCGAAGGCGCTGCTGACCAGCTTCTGGTTGGAGGCCGGCACCCGAGGCTGGCGGCCGTTGACGTCGGCCAGCAGCCGACCGCTGCCGTCGGCGACGCTGACGCTCCAGCGGGAGCGCTCGTCGCCCAGCACCAGGGCGACCTGGCGCTGCAGGCTGGGGCAGGTGACTTCGGTGGCCAGCCGCGGCATGCCCACCGGGGGGGGAGCCAGCGGCAGCGCAGCCATCGGCAGGGGCCGCTGGCTGCGGGCCGAGGGAAGGGCCGGCTCGGTCTGGGCCCAGGCCGCCAGACCCGCCGGGCCGGTGCCGCCTACCACTAGCAGCAGCGCCGTCAGCCTCAGGGGGCGGCGGGGACGGTGCTGGACGGGGCGGACGGACAGGGTCATGTCAGGAGGTTCCGAGTTTCAGGTCCGTGACGGTGCCGTTGAAGCGGTAGTTGGTGCCTTCCAACTCAACCGGGGCGCCGATCTTGATGGTCTGGTTGCCGAAGACGACACCTCCGGCAGTGCGCCGGCCCTGGCCCTCGAGGACGAAACGTCCATCGAAGGTGCTGAAGGTCTTCTGGTTGGGATCGGGGGCGCTCACCACCTTCCCGTCGGGGGTGAGGGTGGAGATGATCCGGTCGAAGGGAAGGATCTCCTTGACCGCCACGCTGCCGTGGGGCTGGTTGCGGATCACGATCGCCACCTTGCCCTCGGCGCGGGCCTGCTGCAGCAGTTCGAGGGGGGCGGCGGCGGGGGCACCGCGCACGTCCACCATCACGGTGACGGGCTCGAGGGCGCCGGTGGCCTGGGCCACAGCCCCGCTGAGCCGGGGGCTCCAGATCACACCCCCGATCGCCAGCAGGGCGGCGACGGCGGCGCCGACGTCGACGAGGCTGAAGGAACGGGACCGGGGCGATTCGCTGGGCATGGGCATGGGAAAGCCCGCGAAGTGTACGCAGCCTTTCCGGGATGCACCAGCCGCCCCGGTCGGGTCCTCCCGGACAGGCGTCTCAGTTCTGCAGGTCCTCGATCATCTGGCCCAGAGCCCGCAGGTTGCTGCCAAGACCGGCCTCCTCGCGGCCGCTGAGGGCCAGGTCCTGCTGCTCCGTATCGGGCTTCTGCTCGAAACTGCCTGCCAGCCGGAAGCCGTCGGGGTCGAGCCGGTAGAGCTCCCATTCGCCGGGGTAGGCGCAGCGCAGGGCGCGGTCGGCCTTGGGCAGCAGGGCATAGGCGGCCCGCCAGCCGGCCAGGAAGCCGCGGCGACGCTGGCGCGCCACGCTGCCGATGCCCACGGCGGCATCCTCCAGGGCGGGATTGACGAGCACCACGGCGTCGCTGTGGCGGCCGCACACCGCCTCCACCAGCTCGTATTCGGCCTGGCTCGCCCCCACCAGCAGCAGCACGCCGGTCGAGGGTTCCTCCTGCTGGCGCCGCTGCTGGTCGGAGAAGCTGCCGATGTGCTCAGCCAGGGCAGGAGCATCCCGTCGGGCCAGGGCGGTGGCACCGGCATCCGGAAACAGCAGCCGCACCCCTGGTCGCTCCGCGATCAGCCCCTCCAGCAGACGCAGCACCACCGGCATCAGGCGCAGTCCTTCGAAGCGGAATTCCACGGTCCAGCGTCCCCCCGATCCGGCCGCCAGGGCCGCCTGGAGGGCCTGGAGGGCTTCGGCTTCGGCGGTGCGCAGATCGGCGGGCAGCATCGGCTGGCGGCAGGGCTGATCGGACCCTACCCAGCCGCTTCCGCCACCACGCGCCGTGCCTGCTCCAGGGCCGCCGGCAGGCCGGCCAGATCCGCGGCGGTGAGCCAGGGGCCCAGGCTGATCCGCAGGCCGCTGGCCGCCTCGGCGGGGCCATAGCCCATGGCGAGCAGCACGGCACTGGTGCCGGCCGTGCCCGCAGCGGCACCGGCGCTGGCGCAGGCCGAACCGCTGCTGACGGCGTAGCCCTGGCGGGCCAGCTCCCGCACCAGACGCCGACCACCCAGGGGCCGGCCCTCGGGCCCGTCCACCAGCAGGCTGATGTGGTGCGGCAGGCGCCCGGCGGGGTCGTGCGGTTCCGGGCCGCTCAGGCGCACGCCCTCCAGGCGCCGCAGGTCGGCCAGGAGGGGATCGCGCAGCGAGGCCATGGTATCGGTGCCGCCGTGGGCCGCCAGCCGCCGGTCGGCCAGCTCGAGGGCCGCCGCGAAGCCGGCCACCAGGGCCACCGGCTCGGTGCCGCCGCGACGCCCCCCCTCCTGGGCCCCGCCGATCAGGGGCTCAAGCCGGACCCCGCGCCGCACCAGCAGGGCCCCCACGCCGCGGGGACCCTGCAGCTTGTGGGCCGCGCAGCTGAGCAGGTCCACCGGCAGCCGGCTGAAATCGACCGGGCGGTGGCCCACCACCTGCACCGCATCGACGTGGAACCGCACCCCGGCCTGGCGGCACAGCGCACCGATCGCCTCGATCGGCTGGAGCGTTCCCACCTCGCTCTGGCCCCAGAGCACCGACACCAGCCGGGTCGGGGGCGTCAGCAGGCGCTGCAGCTCATCCAGATCAATCACCCCGCGACGGTCCACCGGCAGGAGCTGCACCTCCCAGCCCCGGCGCGCCAGGGCGGCGGCGGCGGCATAGCTGGCGGGGTGCTCCACCGCCGAAAGCAGCACCCGGCCCGGTTCCAGGGGCCCGTCGGAGCCAACCAGGGCGGTGTGGATCGCTTCGCTCCCCCCGGAGACGAACACCAGTTCATCCCCACCGCAGCCGAGCCGGGCGGCGAGGGCCTGGCGGTCACGCTCCAGGCGATCCGCCGCCGCCAGGCCGTGGCCATGGAGGCTGGAGGGGTTGGCCCAGGCCTCCCGGTGGGCGCCGGCCATGGCCTCCAGCACCTCCACCGCCGGAGGGGCGGTGGCGCAGGCGTCGAGGTAGATCTCAGGGGGCGGGGGCATCGCGGGAGAGGCGGCCCCGGGTGCGGGATTCCAGGGATTCGCCGGCCAGGGCCACCAGATCGTCGAGGGAGCGCCCCTCCAGCAGGGCTGTGACGCGGGCCCGGGCTTCGGCGCTGGGGCAGGCCTCCGGACGCAGGCAGCCGTTGACGCAGGCGGTGGCGCAATCGATGGCGCCACCGCCTGCGTCAACGCGGGGGGCGCTCCCGCTCTCCACCGGGGCGCTGGACGGCGCTGGCATCGCCGTGGCGGCAGGGAATGCCCCGTCCTCGTCGAACAGCGACGGGGCCACGACCCCGTCAAACACCGCCTCGGCCGGACCGGTCATGAACACGTGGCCGCTGGCTTCGTCCCAGAGGATCTCCAGGGGCCCACCCGGCAGATCCAGCCGGGCGTGGCGGGCGGCCAGGCCGAGCCGATGGCAGGCCACCAGGGTGGCGCAGGCGCCGGTGCCGCAGGCCAGGGTGGGGCCCGCGCCCCGCTCCCAGACCCGCATCACCAGATGGTCGGGGGCGAGCACCTGGACGAAGTGGACGTTGGTGCGGGCCGGGAAGGCCCCGTGCACCTCGAGGGCGGCGCCGAGGCCCTCCAGATCGATCGCCGCCACGTCGGCGACGGGCACGACGGCGTGGGGATTGCCCATGCCGGCGGCCGCCACCGCCAGGCGCTGGCCCAGCACCTCCAGCTCGCCCACCGGCAGCCCCTGCTCCCCCACCGCCAGGGTGGTGGGCACGGTCTCGGGCGTCAAAAACGGCGGACCCATGTCGACGCGGATGCGACCGTCCTCAGCGAGGGCCGGCACGATGCGGCCGGCGAGGGTCTCGATCTCCCAGCTGCGGGGAGCCTCGTCGCCGTCACTGTCCGCGAGGAAACGGGCCAGACAGCGGATGCCGTTGCCGCACATCTCCGGCTCGGTGCCATCGGCGTTGAAGATCCGCATCCGCAGCTCGCCGCCTTCCCTCGGCGGCAGGGCCAGGATCACGCCATCGCCACCCACCCCGAAGCGGCGGTCGCAGAGCCGCTGCACCCGGTCGGGAGTCAGGCCGAACAGGCCCTCAGGATCCTCTAAGCTGCGGCCGTCCAGCAGCAAGAAGTCATTTCCAAGACCCTGGTATTTACTGAATTGGAGCACCTGAAGCACCGTTCCGTGAAACCTGGAGATTGGGGTCGATCCTATGCAGAGTTTCTTTGAAAAACGGGGACCCAGGCTCGACACGACCCTGCCCAGTGTGCGGCACGTCCAGGAGCTGATCCGCATCCGCACCCCTGTGAACGTCGTCCTGCTGTCCGGCAAGGAGTTCGATGGCATCATCCGCTGGCAGGACAGCCATTTCCTGGCGATGAGCACCGAACCCGGCACGCCGCTGCTGCTGATCAGCCTGACCGCCGTGGCTTCGCTGCGGGCCCTCAGCTGAGCCTCTCCATGGGCTGTGACACGATCACCCCCATTCCCTGTGGCCCGTGACTGACTCTTCCCGCTACCGGCCCGAAGCGATCGAGCAACGCTGGCAACTGCAGTGGGAGCAGCTGGGACTGCACGTCACCCCCGACCCCCAGGACGGCGCCGGCGAGCCCTACTACGCCCTCTCGATGTTCCCCTACCCGTCGGGGAGCCTCCACATGGGCCACGTCCGTAATTACGTCATCACCGACGTCATCGCCCGGGCGGCCCGTCTGCGGGGACGGCAGGTGCTCCATCCCATGGGCTGGGACGCCTTCGGACTGCCGGCGGAGAACGCCGCCATCGAGCGGGGCGTCGATCCGGGGGACTGGACCGATCGCAACATCGCCCAGATGCGGGACCAGCTCAAACGGCTCGGCCTCTCGATCGACTGGGACCGGGAAGTGGCCACCTGCCACGCCGATTACTACCGCTGGACACAGTGGCTGTTCCTGCAGTTCCTCGATGCCGGCCTGGCCTACCGCAAGGAGGCGACGGTCAACTGGGACCCGATCGACCAGACGGTGCTCGCCAATGAGCAGGTGGATGCGGAGGGTCGCTCCTGGCGCTCCGGTGCCCAGGTGGAGAAGCGCCGGCTGCGCCAGTGGTTTCTGAAGATCACCGCCTACGCCGATGCCCTGCTCGACGATCTGCCTTCCCTGGAGGGCTGGCCGGAGCGGGTGCGCACGATGCAGGCCAACTGGATCGGTCGCTCCCTCGGTGCCGAGCTGACCTTCACCACGGAGAGCGGTGCCGCCATCACCGTCTTCACCACCCGACCCGACACGATCCACGGGGCCACCTACGTGGTGCTGGCTCCGGACCACCCCCTGGTGGCCGAGCTGACCACGGACGACTGCCGCCTCTCGGTGACCGCCTTCTCCGATCTGGTCAGCCGCCAGAGCGAGCAGGAGCGGACGGCCGAGGACCGGCCCAAGCGGGGCGTGCCGATCGGCGCCTGGGCCCGCAACCCCGCCAGCGGTGAACGCATCCCCGTCTGGATCGCCGACTACGTGCTGGCCGACTACGGCACCGGTGCCGTGATGGGGGTTCCGGCCCACGACCAGCGCGACTTCGCCTTCGCCCGGCAGTACGAGCTGCCGGTGCTCCGGGTGGTGATCCCGGAAGGGTCCGACCCCCACGCCTACGACGGCCAGGCCTGGACCGAAGGCGGTGTGCTGATCGGCTCCGGTTCCTTCGACGGCCTGACCACCACCGAGGCCAAGTCGGCCATCGTCGCCTGGGCCGAGGAGCAGGGTTGGGGCCAGGGACGGGTGCAGTACCGACTGCGCGACTGGCTGATCTCCCGCCAGCGCTACTGGGGCTGCCCCATCCCCGTGATCCACTGCGACAGTTGCGGTGTGGTGCCCGTCCCCGACGACCAGCTGCCGGTGGAACTGCCCCGGGACATCCCCCTGAGCGGCAAGGGGGGGACCCCCCTGGCCAAGCTGGAGTCGTGGGTGAATGTGCCCTGCCCGAGCTGCGGCGCCCCCGCCAAGCGGGAGACCGACACCATGGACACCTTCATGTGTTCGTCCTGGTACTACCTGCGCTACAGCGATCCCCACAACGACCAGCGGCCGTTCGGCCGCGACGCCGTCGACCGCTGGTTGCCCGTGGATCAGTACGTGGGCGGTATCGAGCACGCCATCCTGCACCTGCTCTATTCCCGCTTCTTCACCAAGGTGCTGCGGGACCGGGGCCTGCTGGGCTTCTCCGAACCCTTCGCCCGCCTGCTCACCCAGGGCATGGTGCAGGGCATCACCTACCGCAACCCCCAGACCGGGCAGTACGTGGCCCCGGCCCAGGTGGCCGACCCCAGCGACCCCCGCGATCCGATCAGCGGCGAGGTGCTGGAGGTGTTCTACGAAAAGATGTCCAAGTCGAAGCACAACGGCGTGGATCCCGCGGTGGTGATCGACCGCTACGGGGCCGACACGGCCCGCATGTTCATCCTGTTCAAGGCGCCTCCGGAGAAGGATCTGGAGTGGGACGACGCCGACGTGGAGGGCCAGTACCGCTTCCTGCAGCGCCTCTGGCGCCTGGTGGAGGGGGCCCAGGGACGTGGTTTGCGCCTGAGCGAACCTGACGCCCCCCAGCCGGCGCCGGATCCCGCTGCCCTCAGCGACGGCGAAAGGGAGCTGCGCCGGGCCGTGCATACCGCCATTGCCGCCATCAGCGAAGACCTGGAAGGGGAGCTGCAGCTCAACACCGCCGTTTCCGAGCTGATGAAGCTCAGCAACGCCCTGGCCGCCCACCTGGAGGCGGCCGGCCCGGCCGTGGCCACCGAGGCCCTGTCCACCCTGCTGATCCTGCTGGCCCCCTTCGCGCCCCACCTGGCCGAGGAGCTCTGGCAGAAACTCGGCGGCCACGGGGAGGGGGAGCCCATCAGCGCCGGGGCGAGCGTCCATGCCCAGCGCTGGCCCACCGTCGATCCGGCGGCCCTGGTGCGCGACACGATCCCCCTGGTGATCCAGGTGAAGGGCAAGATGCGCGGCAGCCTGGAGGTGCCCGCCGACGCCGATGCGGCCACCCTCGAGAAGCTGGCGCTGGAGAGCGACGTGGCCCAGCGCTGGCTGGATGGTCAGCCGCCCCGGCGGGTGATCGTGGTGCCCGGCAAGCTGGTCAACCTGGTGCCCTGAGGGCAGCGGCGTGGTGGCGCAGGTGGTCTTCGATGAAGCTGGCGATGAAGAAGTAGCTGTGGTCGTAGCCCTCCTGGAAGCGCAGCTGCAGGGGGTGCCCCGCCGCTTCGGCAGCCGCCGCCAGGTCGGCGGGCCGCAGCTGGCTGTCGAGGAAGGGATCGGCGAGGCCCTGATCCACCAGCAGCGGCAGCCGCTCCGCCGCTGAGGCGAGCAGGAGAGTGGCATCCCAGGCGGCCCAGGCCGCTGGATCCGCCCCCAGATAGGCCCCGAAGGCCTTCTGGCCCCAGGGACAGGCGCAGGGGTGGCAGATCGGGGCGAAGGCGGACACGGAGCGGTAACGGCCCGGGTGCCGCAGGGCCGTCACCAGGGCACCGTGGCCCCCCATGGAATGGCCGCTGATGGCGCGGGCCTGGCTCAGGGGCAGCTCAGCTTCCAGCAGGGCGGGCAGCTCCTCCACCACATAGGCGTGCATCCGGTAATGGCGGTCCCAGGGGGCCTCGGTGGCATCGACGTAGAAGCCGGCCCCCTGGCCCAGATCCCAGCCGCCATCGGGGTCGGTGGGCACCTCCGCTCCCCTGGGGCTGGTGTCCGGGGCCACCAGGGCCAGGCCGAGCTCGGCGGCGAGACGGTGGGCCCCACCCTTCTGCATCACGTTCTCGTCGGTGCAGGTGAGACCTGAGAGCCAGTAGAGAGCCGGCACCCGCTCCCCGGCGAGGGCCTGGGGCGGCAGGTACACCGCCAGGGTCGCCGGCCCGTTCAGTTCGGACGATGGGTGCCTGTAACGGCGGTGCAGGCCGCCGAAACTGCGGTTCTCGCTGAGCAGCTCGAGCATGGGGACGCTGACCTCCGGGGTCGCAGGGGGGCTCAGAAGTGGATCACGGAGCGGATGCTCTGGCCGGCGTGCATCAGGTCGAAGGCCCGGTTGATGTCCTCCAGCCCCATGGTGTGGGTGATGAAGGTGTCGAGGGGGATCTCCCCCTGCTGGAATCGCTGCACATACCCGGGCAGTTCGGTGCGGCCCCGCACCCCGCCGAAGGCGGAGCCCCGCCACACCCGTCCGGTCACGAGCTGGAACGGCCGGGTGGCGATCTCCTGGCCCGCCCCGGCGACGCCGATGATCGTGGATTCACCCCAGCCCTTGTGGCAGCACTCCAGGGCGGCGCGCATCACCTGAACGTTGCCGATGCACTCGAAGGAGTAATCCACGCCGCCGTCGGTGCGGTCGATCACCACCTCCTGGATGGGGGCGTCGAAGGCCTTCGGGTCGAGGCACTCGGTGGCACCGAGCTGGCCGGCGATGGCGAACTTGTCGGGGTTGGTGTCGATGCCGATGATCCGCTCCGCCCCGGCCATCACGGCCCCGATGATCACGGCAAGGCCGATGCCGCCGAGGCCGAAGACGGCCACGCTGCTGCCGGGCTCCACCTTGGCGGTGTTGAGCACGGCGCCGATGCCGGTGGTGACGCCGCAGCCCAGCAGGCACACCTTCTCGAGGGGCGCCTCCGGGGCGATCTTCGCCACCGCGATCTCGGGCACCACCGTGTATTCGGAGAAGGTGGAGGTGCCCATGTAGTGGAAGATCCGTTCGCCGTCACGGGAGAAGCGGCTGCTGCCGTCGGGCATCAGGCCCCGGCCCTGGGTGGCGCGGATCGCCTGGCAGAGGTTGGTCTTGCCGGAGAGGCAGAAACGGCAGGAGCGGCATTCGGGCGTGTAGAGCGGGATCACGTGATCCCCCACCGCCAGGGAGGTCACCCCGGGGCCCACCTCCACCACCACCGCGCCGCCCTCGTGGCCCAGCACCGCCGGGAAGATCCCCTCGGGGTCGGCGCCGGAGAGGGTGAAGGCATCGGTGTGGCACACGCCCGTGGCCACGACCCGCAGCAGCACCTCGCCGGCCCGGGGCCCCTCCACATCGATCTCGGTGACCTCCAGGGGCTGACCGGCGGCCCAGGCGACCGCAGCGCGGGATCGGACCATGGCGAAGGGGGAAGGCCCCTCAAGTGTGCTGGAAGATCAGCCCGTCGGGCTGCCCCCAGTCGCCTTTCGCCCCATAGCCGCGGTCGTTGGCGCAGAGGTGCCGCAACAGCCAGAACACCGGCTCCACCGCCTCCAGCTCCAGTTCCGCCCCGATGGCGACCAGGGAGCGGGCCTGACCATCGGCGAGCAGGGCCTCCACCCGGTTCTGCAGGTCCAGGATGCCGGCGGCCGCCTGCTTGCCCGCTTCCACCCCGGGCTGGTGATACGCGTTGACGTTGACCAGCTCGCCGTAGAGCCCCACCGCCCGCTCGAACAGGCCGATCAGGGCCCCGAGGGCCCGGGCGTCGAAGCGCCCCAAGGTGATGGTGATGCTCTGGCGGGCCTGTTCGGCCAGGGCCGCCCGGGTGCCCTGCAGGAACCCCTCAAGGAAATCGGCGGGGCATTCGCCGTCGATCGTGGGGATCTCCGCCGGGTCCTCCAGCACCTCGATGAAGGTCACGAAGAAGTTGTCGAGGCCATCGCGCAGTTGCTGGACGTAGGCGTGCTGGTCGGTGGAGCCCTTGTTGCCGTAGACGGCGAGGCCCTGGTGCACCACGACGCCATCGCGGTCGAGCCGCTTGCCCAGGGACTCCATCACCAGCTGCTGCAGGTAGCGGCTGAACACCTCCAGCCGATCCCGGTAGGGCAGGACCACCATGTCCCGGCGACCCTGGCCGCCGCCGGCCACGTGCCAGGAGGCGGCCAGCAGGGCGGCGGGGTTGGTGCGCAGGTCCGGCACCCGCGTCAGCCGGTCCATGGCGGCGGCCCCGTCCAGGAAGCCACGCAGGTCGGCGCCGATCAGAGCGGCGGGCAGCAGCCCGACGGCACTGGTGATGCTGGTGCGTCCGCCCACCCAGTCGAACATGTCGAAACGCCGCAGCCAGCCGGCCGCTTCCGCCTGCTGATCCAGCCGACTCCCCGCCATGGTGATGGCCACCGCCTGGGCGCTCCAGTCGCCGCCGGCGGCCAGCACCCGCGCCCGGGCCTGCACCATGCCCAGGTGGGGTTCGGGGGTGCCCCCCGACTTGCTGACCACGATCACCAGCGTGGTGGTGAGACGGTCGTCCAGGGCGGCCAGGGTGCGGGCCATGCCGTCGGGGTCGACGTTGTCGAAGAAGTGGAACGGCAGTCCCACCCCCTGGCGCTGCAGGGCCCGGAGCATAAGCAGGGGGCCCAGGCCGGAGCCGCCGATACCGATCCAGAGCACGTCGGTGAAGGGCCGGCCGCCGGGGGCCGTGACCGTTCCGGCCAGCACGTCCCGTCCGAAGGCTTCGAGGCGGTCCACCTCCGCAGCGATGGCGGCGGCCACCGCCGGATCGGGGGCCAGCTCCGGGGCCCGCAACCAGTAGTGGCCCACCTGCCGACCCTCGTCGGCGTTGGCGATGGCCCCCGCCTCAAGGGCCTCCATGGCGGCGAAGGCGCGGGCGAAGGGGGCTTCGAAGGCCTCCAGGTCCCGCTGCTCCAGGGCCATCCGGCTGACGTCGAGCCAGAGGGCAAGATCAGGGTCGTGCCAGAGCAGCTGGCGGAATCGCTCCCAGAGGGCAGCGGAATCTTGGCCGTTCAACGGCGGCAGCGGGGACATGGCTCCTGGGACGCCGTGACGGGCCCCCGAACCGTATCCATCAGCCTCCACGTTCGGCAAGCGGATCGGCGGATGCGGGCTTTCCACCACGGGGCCAGCCACCGGAGCGCCCCCGAAGCGGGAAGAATCCGGCCGTGTTCGTTACAATTGGTCTAAAGAGCGCCATTTCGCTTGCTGTCCCGCCTCGCCGGAACTAAGCCACGACGCTCCGGCCTCCAGCCGGCGGTCGCGCCCCGGGCTTGCCAGCGGAGCCACGGCCTGCGCCGCCGCGGCTTTCACCGCCACGCGATGAAGCTGGGCCTGCTTCTGGTGGCCGGCGGCCTGGCCCTTTTCCCGCTGAGCCGGGAACCCCAGGTGCGATCGCGCAGTTCGTTCCTGCTCACCGACGGCGAGCGCGACGGCAAGGCCTTTCCCCTGATCAGTCCGTCCACCAGCGAAGGGCTGCGGCCCGATCCGGTCGATTTCAGTCCCGAGGAACTGCGGGAGCTCAACCGCCGCTTCGGCGTCCACGGGCCCCAGCCCAGGCTGGCCCAGCTGTTCACCGAGGGCATCGACCAGCTCCAGCCCCTGCGCAGCCACACCCTCGGCCGGCTCGAGGAGCTCAGGCCGGTGATCCTCAACGAGAGCCGCCGCCACCACATCAATCCGATGCTGGTCACCGCCGTGCTCTTCGATGAGCTGCAGCACGCCAAGCCCGGTGAAGACCTGCCCCTGGCGGCTCGCAGCGGCCTGTTCAGCACCCATGGCCCCGCCCAGCTCAGCGTCGGCGAGCTCGTCAAACAGGGGCTCCTGCCCGCCGATGCCACCCCGGAGCAGATCGATGAGGCGCGCATGGAACTGCTCGACCCCGACCGCAACGTGCGCCTGCTGGTGGGCAAGTTCGTTCGGCTGAAGCAAGCCCTGGGGCTCTCCGACAACGCCCTGCTGATGGCCAGCACCTCCCCCGCCGATGCCAAAGCCATCGCCACCCTGGCCTACCTCCACAACGGCAAGCTGGACTACCCCGGACGGGTGCTGCGCTACATGCAGGACCCGGAACTGCACGCCCTGCTCTACGGCACCCGCAAACCGATCACCAGTCCGCTGATCTGAACCGGCCCGCTGATCTGAGCCTGCGCCCAGGGCGTGCAACTCAGCAGAGCACACCGAGGGCGGCCAGCCGCACCTGAAGTTCCCGCCAGTCGAAGCTGCGCGGATCCATGCGCTCCCCGCCCAGATCAACGTGCTGGTGGGTGGTGATGTTGCTGGGGGGGATGCCGAAGCGGCGCATCCAGCGGGCCAGGACGACCGCGAGGGCGTCGTACTGGGCAGCCGTGTAACCGCTGTGGCTGCCCCCCTGGTTCTCCCCGTCGAGGGGCGTCTCCAGGCTGAGGTGCAGGGCGAAGTTGTTGATCGAGCCGGCCAGCTCCGGGTTGGTCACCACCCAGCGGCCGTTGAAGGCGGAGTTGCCGGCGCCGAAGGCCCGCTTGGCCGGGTCCAGCGCCTCCACCACCTGGCCATCGAGGCCGATCAGGGTGTGGTAGCTCACCTGATCCTCGTCCCGCGGATGGGGCGTCATGAAGGTGTTGATCGCGGAGTTGATGCCGAAGACGGTCTCGTGCAGCACGACGACCTGGGGGGTGGTGTCGAGCGTCTGGCCGAAGGCATCCCGGCGGAAACGCTCGCCGTAGTTGCTCGGGTCGATGCGCAGCCGGACGGTGTCGTAGCGAAGTCGCTCCGCCAGGCCCGCCAGACGGGCGCGCAGGGCCGGGTCGGCCTGGCAGGCCCCCCCCAGGGGAGCACGCCAGGCGGCCTGGGGCGGTGGCAGGGCCTTCTCCGGCGCTGAGTGCGTGGGCGAAGCCCCCCCATCGGGGGGGGACTGGCGGACCTCCTCCAGCAGATCGAGGAGGGAGGCACGGCCACCGGCATTGCCCGGGGCGCCGAACAGGTCACGGCCCAGCCAGGTCAGTCCCCCGAGGCTGATCACACCGGCACCGGCCACCGCCAGCACCAGGGGGCGCAGGGACGACGTCATGGCTGCAGCGACAGCCAGCGCTGCCGGTTGTCGCGGGTGTGCGCGCCGTCGCGGTCGGGATCGATCACCAGCTGCCAGCTGGCGGTGGCCGGGGGATCGGGGTGCAGGACGGTGCTGCGCACCCGGCCGTCCCGGCAGAAGAGCAGCTGCCGTTCCGCCGCTGCCGTGGGGATGGCGAGGGTCATGGCCAGGTCCTCCGGTGTGCGCAGGCGCAGGTCATCGAGGGCCAGCAGCTCATCGCCCGCCTGCAGGCAGGCCCGCTCCGCCGGGCCGTTTCTATGCACCCGCTTCAGACGCATCGATACCCCTGCGGATTCCTCCAGCTGCCAGCCGAGGAAGGGCTCGTTGGCCGGCTTCGGCCGCAGGGCCAGCCCGACGTCGGCCAGGTAGGCATCGAGGTCGGGGTCGTCGGTGCTCTCCAGCCAGTGGGGCAGCAGCTCCGCCAGGTCGGGGGCCTGGCCGGCGAAGGCGTCGACCAGATCGCTGTGGGTGTAGCCACGCCCCGCGGCCCCATGGCTGCGCCACAGCCCCCGCAGCACCGCCCCCAGGCTGGAGCCGTGCCGCCGCAGATGCAGGTCGAGCACCAGGGCCACCACGGCCCCCTTGAGGTAGTAGCTGATCTGGCTGTCGGCCGAGGAGGCATCCTGGCGGTAGAGCTTCACCCAGGCCTCCTCGGCGCTCTGCCGCAGTCCCTGGACCCGGCGACCGGGGGTGAGCAGGTAGCGGCTCAGGTCGGCGCCCAGGTCCTCGAGCAGGTCGGCCTCCGTGCCCACGCCGGCCGCCAGCGGCAGCAGCAGGTCGAGGTAGGAGGTCACCCCCTCGGCGAACCAGAGACCGGACACGATCGTGGCCCGGCCGTATTCGAGCGGCGTGAGTTCGGCGGGCTTGAGGCGCCGCACGTTCCACTGGTGCAGGTACTCGTGGGCCACCAGCTGCAGCAGCTTGCGGCGACCACCGGGAGCCGCCAGGGCCCGCCGGCCGTACTGGAGCACGCTGGCATGGTCGTGCTCCAGGCCGCCGAAGCCCGCCTCCAGCAGGTGCAGCACGAACAGATAGTCGTCGCTGGCGGGGGCGGTCTGCCCCATCAGGCGGCAGCAGGCCAGGGCGATGCGTTCCACATCGGCCAGCCAGGCGGGATCCTCGACGGGCAGATCGCCCCCCCAGGTGACCCAGCGGTGGGGCACACCGGCGACGCTGAACCGGTGGCTGGGATGGGGGCCGGCCTCCAGGGGCGCGTCGATCAGCCGGTCGTAGTCGCCGGCGATCCAGGAGCCGTCGCTGGGGGTCGGCAGGGGAACGAAGGCCTGCCAGCCCTCAGGCAGCTGCAGCTCCAGGCGGTGGGGATTCCAGCGTTCGCCCGTGGCTTCCAGCACCACGCCGGCCAGGGCCAGGAAGGCGTGGTCGGCGTTGAGGTGGCAGGTGCGCACGCTCAGCTCCGTGGCCTGGAGGCGGTAGCGGACAACGAGGGGGGCGAGGCTGGTGAGGGACAGGCGCCAGCGGGCCTCCGCCACCCGTGTCGGGATGACGTGGCTCTCCCCCTGATCCACCTCGAGGGCCTCGAGGTGGCGGACGTGGTCCCGGATCAGGTAGGAGCCCGGCGTCCAGGCGGGCAGCTGAAGCTCCGTGCGCAGACAGCGGGGGGTGAGATGGAGGGTGACCTGGACCCAATGGCGGTGGGGCTCACGCAGGTCGAGCTGGACGACCGGCCCGGCGGCCGTGTCGGGTTGGGGTGGGTCGTCAGACACGGAGCTCGATCGACGCCGTGGGGACGGCCAGGCTGGCCTCCTGGAGAGCCGCCCGGGCGGCATAGGCCCGCGTGATCCGGCCCAGCAGCCGCTGCAGGCCGGTGTTGCGGCTGATGCGCTGGAGATCGCCCACCAGGGCGAGGGAGCCGTCGTCCTGGTGGGCCCATCCCAGGCCCTGGCCATCCCTGAGCTGCAGCTGCAGGGTCACCGCCTGGCGCTCGCCGGCGAATCCGACCAGTTCCCCCCCCCACCGCCAGGGGAGCTCAAGGCTGGCGAGGGTGGCCGCCAGGGCCTCGGCATCCCGCAGAACGGTGGGCAGGATGGAGAGATGGGACATGGACGCAATGCCCGATTCCGCTGACCATAGCGATCCCGGCGGGTCTCTCCAGTGGCCGTTGCCACAGCCGACTCCGGCCACCCAGGCCCCGTTGCGACTGGCGGTGATGGCCTCCGGCACGGGCAGCAACTTCGAGGCCCTGGCGCGGGCCTGCAGCGACGGCAGGCTGCATGGCCAGGTGGTCGTCCTGGCGGTGAACCGGGCGGACTGCGGGGCCCGGGTGCGGGCTGAACGGCTCGGCATCCCCTGTGAGGTGATCGACCACCGCCAGCAGCCCTCGCGAGAAGCCCTGGATCGGGCCCTGATCAGCCTGTTCGAGGCACACCAGGTCGATCTGGTGGTGATGGCGGGCTGGATGCGCATCGTCACCCCGGTGCTGATCGGAGCCTTCCCGGAGCGGCTGGTGAACATCCACCCCTCCCTCCTGCCCAGCTTCCGCGGCGCCGACGGAGTGGGGGAGGCCCTGGCGGCCGGGGTCACCCTGGCCGGCTGCACCGCCCACCTGGTGACCGAGCAGGTAGATGCGGGGCCGATCCTGGTGCAGGCGGCGGTGCCGGTGCTGGCGGACGACGACCGCGAACGGCTCCACGCCCGCATCCAGCGCCAGGAGCACCGGATCCTGCCCCTGGCCGTCAGCCTCGCCGCCCGGCGCCTGGCTCAGGGGTAGAAGGGCAACAGCGGCAGTCCGGTTCCGGCCTCCAGGCCGCTGAGCAGGTTGAGGCACTGCACCCCCTGGCCGGCCTGGCCCTTGACCAGGTTGTCGATCGCGCTCATGACGATCAGCTGGCCGGTGCGCGGGTCCACCTGGACCGACAGCAGGCAGCGGTTGGTGTTGCGCACCCACTTGGTGGAGGGGTAGACCCCCACCGGCAGGACCTGCACCGTGGGGCTGTGGCGGTAGGAGGCCTTGAGCAGGGTCGTGCAGTCCTCCGCCGTCAGGCCGGGGTCCCGCAGCCGCCCGTACACCGTCGCCAGCAGGCCCCGCACCATCGGCATCAGGTGGGGCGTGAACTGCAGCTGGATCGCCTGGCCCGCCGCTTGGCCCGCCAGCTGCTCGATCTCGCTGGTGTGGCGGTGGCCCACCACGCCGTAGGGCGCCACGGCTTCGGCGGCTTCGGCCAGCAACAGGTTCTCCTTGGCGGCCCGGCCGCCGCCGGAGGTGCCCGTCTTGGCGTCGATGACGATGCCGCTGGTCTCGATCAGCCCCTGCTCGAGGAAGGGCAGCAGGGCCAGCAGGCTGGCGGTGGGGAAACAGCCGGGGGCCGCCACCAGGCGGGCCTCGCGGATCCGCGCCTCCGCCACCTCCACCAACCCGTAGACCGCTTCCCGGCAGAGATCGCCATCCTGGCGGGCGGCCTGGCGGGCCTCAGCGGCATAGACCTCCTCCCACTGGGCCAGGGAGCGGTAGCGGTAGTCGGCCGAGAGGTCCACCACCTTGACGCCGCGCTGCAGCAGTTCGGGGACCAGGCCGGCCGCCAGGCCGTTCGGCAGGCTCAGGACGGCCAGATCGGCGGCGGCGGCGATGGCCTCCGGATCCGGTGAGCGCACCACCAGGTCGTCCTCCAGCGGCAGGAACGGCACCAGCTCGCTCCAGCGCCTGCCCGTGCTGCGCTCCCCGCCCAGAAAGCTCACCGTGAGGTCCGGGTGGCCCTGCAGCAGCCTCAGGGTCTGCAGTCCCCCGTAACCACTGGCACCGATCACCGCAACGCGCTTGCCAGCCATGCGGAACGCAGAAGAACGCTGGATCGTACCGGCACCCTATAAATGAGGTTCGATCCTTTCCCCGATCCATCTCGCTCCCTTGACCGTCCTGTCCGGCCCACGCCAGTCCACGGGCATTCACTTCGATGCCATCGCCGATGCCCTGGCGGCCATTCGCAACGGTGAGTCGATCGTGGTGGTCGATGACGAGAACCGGGAGAATGAGGGCGATCTGATCTGCGCGGCCCAGTTCGCCACCCCCCAGCAGATCAACTTCATGGCCACCGATGCCCGGGGCCTGATCTGCCTGGCGATGGAGGGCGAGCGACTCGATGCCCTGGATCTGCCCCTGATGGTGGATCGCAACACCGACAGCAACCAGACCGCCTTCACCGTCAGCGTGGATGCGGGCCCGGAGCGGGGGGTGAGCACGGGGATCTCGGCGGAGGACCGGGCCCGGACGATCCAGGTGGCGATCCATCCCGAGACCCGGCCCGGCGACCTGCGCCGGCCCGGCCACATCTTCCCGCTGCGGGCCCGCCAGGGCGGGGTGCTGCAGCGGGCGGGCCACACGGAGGCGGCCGTCGACCTGGCCCGCCTGGCCGGCCTTTACCCCGCCGGGGTGATCTGCGAGATCCAGAACGCCGATGGCTCCATGGCCCGGCTGGCCCAGCTGGCCGACTACGCCCGCCACCACGGCCTGCGGCTGATCAGCATCGCCGACCTGATCCGCTACCGCCTCGACACCGAGCGGTTCGTGGCCCGCCAGGCGGAGGCCACCCTGCCCAGCAGCTTCGGCCAGTTCCGGGCGATCGGCTACCGCAATGAACTCGACGGCAGCGAGCACGTGGCCATCGTCAAGGGCTACCCGGAACGGGGCACCGGCCCGGTGCTGGTGCGTGTCCACTCCGAATGCCTCACCGGCGATGCTTTCGGCTCGCTCCGCTGCGACTGCCGTCCCCAGCTGGAGGCGGCCCTGCGCATGATCGAGTCGGCCGGAGAGGGGGTGGTGGTCTACCTGCGCCAGGAGGGGCGCGGCATCGGCCTGATCAACAAGCTCAAGGCCTACAGCCTCCAGGACGGCGGCCTCGACACGGTGGAGGCCAACGAACGCCTGGGCTTCGCCGCCGACCTGCGCAACTACGGCGTCGGGGCCCAGATCCTCAGCGACCTGGGCGTGCGCCGGCTGCGCCTGATCACCAACAACCCCCGCAAGATCGCCGGTCTGGGCGGCTACGGGCTCGAGGTGGTCGACCGGGTGCCCCTGGTGATGGACCCCGGCCTCCACAACGCCGCCTACCTGCGGGTGAAACGCACCAAGCTGGGCCACCTGATGGAGACCGAATCCCATGGCCTGACGGCCGTGCTGGGCTGGCAAGGCCCCCACGACCCCCTGCTGGTGGCGAACCGTCTGGAGGTGCTGCGGGACTGGGCCCGGCGCAAGGGGCTGCTGCTGGAGCGCGAGGAGGATCCCCGCCTGCTCGCCCTGCTCGACGGTCCCGGGCTGGCCCTGCTGCTGGCGGCCCACCAGTCGCGCCAGCTCACCGCCGCCGACCTGGCCGGGCCGCTGATGGAGATGGCCCGCTGGCAGGGCACCACCGGCGTCAACCTGCTGCTGGCGCCCGATGCCCGCCGCAAGGGCCATCCGAGCATCGACCTGGAGCCGGAGCGCCGCCAGCTGGCCGACCTGGTTCCGCCGGCGGCGGACGGCGGCCCGGTGGCCGGGGATGGGGATGGAGATGGGGAACCGGGCCGGACCCTCACCTGCCCCCTGCTCAATCTCACCCCCGGGGCCTTCATCGTCTGGTCCTGAGGCGCCGGCGGGGCGCGTCCTTAAGGACGGTGACGTCGGGTCGCAGGTTCACAGCGTCATTGCACCACCGCGTCCGGGGCCGATCGAAACCGGGCTAGGGGTGAGGCAGCGCTCGGCGGGAAGGGGAGTCGATGGGTCAGGCCATCCAGCAGTTCCGCAGGGCGATGAGTCTGCGCAGCGATCCCGGCCGGCTCTCCTTGGAGACCGGACTGACCGGAACGGCCCTGTGGCTGACGTTCCTTTATCTGATGCAGGACGGGGCGATGGCGGCGCCCGCTGGGGGAGGGCCGTCGCCGGAGAACGGGCCGGGGGCAGGCGCTGCCAGCCAGGGCAGCGCTCGGGCGGCGGGCACGGCCGGTGGCGTTGGTGCTGACGCAGGAGCCCCGGCCGGGTGGGAGCCCGGCTCGGCCGCATCCGGTGGCGCCCATCGAGGGCTCGCCCCTGCCGATCCTTCTGGCCCGGTCAGCGCAGGGGAACGTGGCCTCTCGCCGCCCGGCCAGGCGGCAGCGGCGGCCATGGCCAACACCTGGGCCCAGGAGGCGCCGCTGTCGGGATTCCGCTCGCCGGTCGCCGCCGGCTCCGGGCTGCTCTGGACCGGCTCCCCCGCTGCCGCCCGGCGCCAGCAGCGGAGCGTTGCCCTGGAGTCCAGCGACGCGACCAGTGACGCGACCAGCGACGTGAACGGGGACGGCCCGAAACAGCCGATGATGGCGAGGTCTGTGGCGCCGCCGGAGATCCCGACGTTCCGGGTCGTCGTCCGCAGCGACGACAGCATCGTCAGCCGTTCGGTGGAAGGGGGGGCCGAGAGCCGCTACCGCCAGAGCCTCGACGCCCTCCGAGACACGGTGATCGATCTACGCGACATCCACACACCCCGGGTGCAGGTGGGATCCGATCGCGAGCTGACACTCCTGGCCCTTTCGGTGCTCGACGATGCCGGCCTGAGCCTGGCCACCCACACCACCGGCATGAACCGGGCCAGTCTTCAGCTGGGGCCAGAGGCCAACGACATCCTTCTGCGGGTCTCGGACGCCATCGATCTGGCTCTGGTGGCCGGCGGCCTGGCCCGGGGGCAGGTTCTCCAGTCCCTGATCGGCATGCTGGACAGCCGCCTCGAGGACGCGGGCGGAGGGGGCACGCTGGAACTCAGCAGCCTGGCCCGGTTCCAGCTCCACTCCCCGGTGAGCGCGGTGAAGAGTCAGATCGGCATCGACCTGCTCGCCCAGGCCATGCAGGACAGCGCCATCCTCCTGGGGGATGGGGACGACCGGGTGCTGATCGCCAGTGGCTTCCGGGATCCCCAGGGTGGTGGCCCCGGCCTGAGCATCACCCTGCCGGCCGCCGCCGATCCGGCGGAAACCGAAGCTTCCCTGCAGCTGCGGGCACGGGCCCTCGGGTTGGTGAACAGCCGGCTGCAGGTGGGCGGAGGCGACGATGTGGTCAGCATCCGGACCTGGCTCGATCAGCCCTGGCGCGACCTGACCTGGCAGGCCGTCACCGAGCGGATCGCCCTGCTGGATTCCGATGTCGACCTGGGGGAAGGGGACGACCGACTGAGCGTGGAGGGCGCCGTGACCGGCTCCCGCATCGCCGCGGGCCCTGGCACCAACAGGCTCGACTTCGACGGACCCGTGACCGGCTCAACGCTGACGTTTGCGGCGGACTCCAGCAATGCCGTCGGCCTCGGAGAGGGGGACGACACCCTCTCGCTCCATCTGGCGGGGGAGGCCCCGGCGCAGCTGAGGCTGGCGGCGGCGGGCGGGGACGACCGGATCGATGCTCCCCTGGCGCGGCTGGCCGGCTCCCTCGACGGCGGCGGCGGCTTCGACAGCCTGGTGAACGCCCCTGGGGACGAGGGGGTGGCCAGGGGGGAAGGGGTGGTGGCCGTCCACCTGGAGGCCCCCGGGAGCGGAACGATCGGCTCGCTCGACTTCAGCGGCTGGGAGAACCTGTTCCTCGGCGATGGGGATGCCCTGGTGACGGTGGGGGTCACCGGCAGGCTCGACGGGATCCTGCAGGGTGGCGATGGCCTTGACGGGCTCGACTACGGCGCCTGGCGGGAGGGGGTGGTGGTCGATCTTGGCCGTGGCGAGGCCAGCGGCATCCTCGGGGGCATCAGCGGTTTCGAGACGCTGCGGACCGGGGCCGGCGACGACCGGTTCGAGCTGGATCTGGGGGCCCTGGAGGATCGCACCGGAGCGGGCGCGCCACCGCTGGTCGTCAGCGGCGGCGCGGGACGCGATCGCTTCGTGCTGGCCGGGATGGAGGCCATCCGGATGCGGGCCCAGGCCAACGACCGTGCCCTGCCGGTGCTGGCAGATCTGGAGTGGAGCCCTGGTGGCGGCATCGGCCTGACCGATGCCATCGCCTGGCGTCTGGGCGGCCTCCTCGCCGATCGGGCGGCGGAGTCGGTTCCGGTCGACCTGACGCCGGCGGGTCTGGAGGGGATCGGCGAGCCCCGGCTGCTGCCGATCGCCCCCCTGGATCAGCTAGTCAGCGGCATGGGAACCCGGCCCACCGGAGTGGACCAGCTGGCGATCGCCACCGGGGACCTGGGCAGCCGGCTGGTGCTGCTGGGGTCCGACAGAAGCGTCACCGCCATCGCCGAACTCCCCGCCCTGCGCTCACCCGATGCCGGTTCCGCCGCAGGCACCGTGCCGGGGGCCGCCGCGGCGGCCTGAGCTACCGCAGGGGGCTCAGCGCATGGTGCGGGTGGCGTCGAGGACGCCGCCGAACCGGTCGTTGAGCAGGGCCAGCACCGGTCGGGTGCCCAGCTGCACCAGCCCCGTGACGGCCATGCCCGCCTGCAGGGGGTAGCTGCGGCCGTTCCGTCCCAGTGGCCTCTGCTCCAGGCGCACCAGCACGGGGAAGGTTTCCTCGCCGCTGCGGGGGTCGGGGGGAAGGGCATCCGCCCCCACCCGCACCACGGTCCCCTTGAGGGAGCCGTAGTCGGTGAAGGGTAGGGAGGTCACCCGCACATCAACCGCCATCCCCGGCCGCAGGAAGGCGATGTCCCGGTTGGAGATCGCCAGTTCCGCCTCCAGGGGTCCCTGGGGCACCAGCCGGAGCAGGGGACGGCCCGGGCTGGAGATCTCCCCCGACCTGGCCTGAAGATCGAAGACCCTGCCGGCACGCGGCGCGACCACCCGGCCGAGTCGCAGCCGTTCCTCCACCTGGCCCAGGCGGGTGGACGTCTCCAACAGCCGATGGCGGGCCTCGTCGTAGCGATCCCAGAGGCGGCGGGCGTTGTCCGTGCCCACCTGCTCCTGGTTCGTCAGGCTCTCGACCACGCCGCTGCCGGCGGCGGCGCGCTGCTGTTCCGTGCGGCGGATGGTGCTGAGCAGATCCAGCTGGCGTTCGTCCTGGCGCTCGAGTTCGAGGTGGGAGATCGCCCCCTCGCGGGCGAGCTGGGCCATCCGCTCGCGGATGTTGGCGTTGAGAGCGAAGCGGGCCCGCAGCGCCGCCAGCACATCAGTCTGCTCCCGTTCGCCAGCCTGGCTGCGGCGCAGTCGCTGCAGGGCCACCCGCCGGCGCAGCTCGATGTCCCGGCGATCGAGGGCCAGCACCTGCCGCTCCTCCCGGCTGCCGCCCGGCAGGGACGGCAGTCCCAGCGGCTGCGCCGCCTGGTTCACCTGCCGGCGCCAGAGATCCGCCTGGAGCAGCAGGTCGCGCCGTTCGCGCCAGGCTTCCCGGGCGTCGAACGCCACCAGCAGCTGGCCGGCCCTGACCGACTGGCCTTCCCGGACCGGAACCTGGCGGATCGGTGCCGTGAACGGCGGCAGAACGTCGAGGCTGCCACCGACGGGACGCAGCTTGCCGGTGGTGCTGATCGAGGAATCAATTCGGGCCACGGCGCCGTAGATGACGCCGAAACCTGTCAGGCCGATCAGGCTCCAGATGATCGCCCGGCTCCAGCCTCTGGTGGAGCGGGGCAGATGGGTGCGGCGGCGCTGGCGGGAGAGACGCACCGGAGGCGGCGCCGGCTCAGCGGGGGGGGCCTGGCCAGGCGCCATCGTGGCCGTGGGGCTGTGCCCGTTGCCATGGCCGTTGGCGGCGGCCAGGCCGTGGCCGTTGGTGCTGGTGGTGCCGTCGGCGACGGGGGTCATGGTGCCATTCCTCCTGCGGCGATGACCGGCTCCGTTACCTGTGGCGGCAAGGCCACGACGGGCGGGGCAACCGCTTCGGGCGACTGGGTCGGGGAGGAACGACCCTGCTGGCGGAAGAGCGCGTAGTACGGACCGCGGGCCTGTATCAGTTCGTCGTGGCGGCCCACCTCCAGGACAGCCCCCTGCCCCATGCAGACGATCATGTCCGCCTTCACGATCGAGGAGAGGCGATGGGTGATGAACAGCACGGTGCAGCCCGCCAGGGCCTGCATCAGGTTTTCGCTCACCACGCGCTCGGTCTGGTAGTCGAGGGCGGAGGTGGCTTCGTCCATGATCAGCAGCCGCGGCTTCTGCAGGATCGTGCGGGCGATGGCGATCCGCTGGCGCTGGCCGCCCGAGAGGCTGCTGCCCCGCTCCCCCACCTCCGTGGAGTAACCGGCCGGCAGGTCCATGATGAAGTCGTGGGCGGCGGCGATCCGGGCGGCCTCGATCACCTCCTCGGTGCTGGCGTCGGGGTTGGTGAGGGTGATGTTCTCCTCCACGGAGCCATCGAACAGGACCGTGTCCTGGGGGACGATGCCGAGCTGGCGGCGCAGCGAATGGAGCTCCACCTTGGCCACGTCGATCCCATCAACGAGCACCACGCCCTCTTCGGGGGTGTACAGCCGTGCCAGCAGCTTGGTGAGGGTGCTCTTGCCCGATCCGCTGGCGCCGACGATCGCCACGAAGGTGCCGTGGGGAATGGTCAGGTTCAGGCCCTTCAGCAGCAGGGGGGAGGAGGGCTGGTAGCGGAAGGAGATGTTGCGGAAGCGGATCTCCCCCTGGATGGGTGGCATGACCAGGCGCCTGGCGTTGTCCTCGGGGGCCTCCTGGGGGTGATCGATGACATCGCTGAGGCGCTCAAGGGAGAGGGCCGTTTCCTGCACGGACTGCCAGATCGACGTCATGCGCAGCAAGGGCCCGGTGACGTAGCCGGCGATGATGCGGAAGGCGATCAGTTCCCCCAGGCTGAGGGCACCCGACAGCACCATGCCGGCGCCGGCCCAGATGACGATCAGACCGGAGAGTTTGTTGAGGAATCCACTAATCGAACTGGCTGTGGTGCCCACCAGGGTGTTATCGAACCCATCGGCCACGTAGTCGGTGTACAGATCCTGCCACTTCCAGCGGCTGCGCAGTTCGATGTTCTGGGCCTTCACCGTCATCATGCTGCTGAGCACCTCCACCAGGTGGCTCTGGGTGCGGGCATGGGCGACGGCCCTTCTCTGCAGCTGGACCTGCACGATCGGTGAGACCACCAGCACCAGCAGCACCAGGAATGGCACCACGGCGAGGGTCAGCAGGGTGAGCTGCCAGCTGTAGATCAGCATCACCCCGATGTAGAGCACCGAGAAGACGGCATCGAGAATGGTGGTCAGGGCGGTACCGGTGAGGAAGCCACGCACCTTCTCCAGTTCGCCGATGCGGCTGCTCACCTCACCCACCGGTCGGCGATCGAAATAGCTGAGGGGCAGCCGCAGCAGGTGATCGATGATCTGGGTCCCCAGGCTCAGATCGATGCGGTTCGTGGTGTCCACGAACAGGAAAGTGCGCAGGCAGAGCAGCAGCCCCTCGAACAGGGCGAAGACCACCAGCAGCACCCCGAGCACGCCGAGGGCGCCGGGGCTGTTGTTGATGATCACCTTGTCGATCACCTGCTGGATCAGCAGCGGGTTCACCAGGCCGAAGAGCTGCACGAAGAAGCTGGCCAGCAGCACCTCCAGGAGCACGGTGCGGTGCTCCCGCAGGGCCGGCAGGAACCAGCGGAAACCGAACCGGCGCCGCGGCGTGAGATCGTTGACCCTCAGCGTCAGCACATCCCCGGCCTCGCCCCACTGGTCCCGGAAGTCCGCCAGGGAGAGCTCCTGGTTGCCGACGGCCGGAATGCCCAGCAGCACCGACCGGCCGGTGCAGCGCCAGATCACCGCCAGACCATTGCCCCAGCGGATCATCAACGGTGGTGTCAGCCGCGGCAGAGCACCCACCTGAATCTCCAGCAGCTGGGTCTGCAGCCCCATCGATTCGGCCACCGCCCCCGCCAGCGGCAGGGACGCCTCGCCGTGCCGCTGCACCTGGTCGCCGAACACCCGGCGCAGCATCTCGCGCCGGAAGGGCAGGTCGAGATGCTGGCTGAGCATCTGGAAGGCCGCGATCGGCGACTCCAGGGGACCGGTGCCCCGCACCCAGGGAAAGGCCTCGGGGCCCTGGGGATCCGACACGGGCCCGGGGGCCGGCGCCGTCAGGTCGATCGGCTCGGCGGCCGTGATCGCGGCGGGCTCCAGGCCCGGTCGCTGCTGCTCCCAGCGGGCGAGGAGCCTGGCTCGCCAGCCATCACCCGTGACCTCGGGCTGCTCCGGCGGCGTCGGTTCCAGGATCGCCGCCAGGGCCTGGCGGTCGATGCCGAGAAGACGGAGGGGCTCCTGCGCCTCGGAGGGCTCCGTGTCCACCACAGCCGTGCCCAGGGGCAGCGGCCCCGCCGCCACCAGCCACAGCCGTTCCCTCTCAGCCACGAAGCCGGCCGGCTGCGCCGGATTCCAGGTGCGCACCGCCGTGCCATCGGCCAGCTGGTTCGCGGCCGCCACAACCTCCTGGGAGAGGGCCCGCGGGTAGTCCTGCAGGTGGGCATCGAGGACAGCGAACAGCTCGGACGGGCTGACGCCGCCCCGCACCCGTTCCGCCAGGAGCGGATGGTGCTCCAGTTCCCGTTGCAGCGATTCGTGGGGCAGGGCGACCACCACCAGATCGGTGGAGGCGATCAGGGTCTCCCAGCAGCGGCCGCAGCTGATCAGAGTCCAACCCAGCACCGCTCCCGGCTGGAGACGTTGCAGGGTGCTGACGCCCCGGGCCAGACGACGGGAAAACACCACCGAGCGGGCCGTGCCCTCCAGCAGGAGAAAGATCCGGGCCGGCGGGTGGTCGACGCGGCAGATGGGCTGGCCCTGCTGGAAGCGCTGCAGCTCGGCCTCTGCGGAGAGGCGCCCGAGCAGCTCCGGCGGCTGGTCGGCCAGGAAGGGAAAGCAGAGCAGCAGGTCGTCGAGGGTTGGGGCGGTGGTCATGGATCAGGCTCCCGCCAGGGCTGGTAAGGGAGCCGGCGGTAGCGGGGCCCCCGCGTGGGTGCGGCGCAGCTCCGCCAGGGCGCTCTCCAGCCAGCACTCCAGATCCGGCTGCAGGAGTTCCTCCAGCAGCCGGTGCCGCAGGGCCTCGGTCAGGCTGGCGGGCCGGCGGTGCTCCAGCCGGACCAGCAGGATCGACGCCTCGAGCACAAAGGGAGGGTGCATGTCACCGGGGGCCAGGGAAGCCAGCACACCGCGCAGGGTGGGGTGCAGCTGGGTGAGCTCGATCGGACCGACGATCCCCCGGGTGACGCTCTCGTCGCCCAGGGAATGGCGACTGGCAAGTGCACCGAAGCTGGCCCCGTCGTCGATCAGGCGCAGGTAGAGCTCCTCGGCGAGCCCCTGCTGGGGCAGGCGCATCAGGCGCAGCACCACCTGCTCGAGATCCGCCCGCCGCTCGAGGTAGTGGGCCTCCACCCGCTCTCCGTAGCGATCCTCCAGAACCTTCTGGAGGCGCAGATGGTCCCAGCGCTGGCGGACCCTCCCCCGCACGTCCTCTGGCAGGCTGCCGATCCATTCCCCCGCCAGGTCGGTCTCCGGGGCGGTGGGGGCGTCGCCGGGCAGTCCCGCCCACAGCTGCGCCCCCATCTCGCCCACCTCATCCGACGAGAAACGGGCCTCCTGCCGGAGGCCTTCGAGCGCCAGCTCCCGGGCCAGGGCCCGCAGGACCCCCCGCTGCTCAAGCACGTCGTGGAGGGGGAGGCGGGCCATGGCCTCCAGGGCGCGGCCGAGCTCATGGTGAAGCTGGGGAACGGAAGGCATGGGTCACTCCCTCGGGGATGGATGGGAACGGGCGCGATCGCCCCGGTTCAGCCGCCGCCGCCGAACTGGATGCTGGATTTTGTGAGGGCGCCCGGATCGGCCATGGTCACGGTGCCGAGGCTGCGGCTGCCCTTCGACCAGTCGCCGTCGGCATCGAACAGCAGCTGGCGGGTGTCGGTGGCATAGGCCAGGGAGGGCGAGCCGATGCCGAGGGAGCGGATGTCCGCCAGGCTTCCCACCACCACGCCGATCTGGCTGTTCTGGGGGCCGTCACGCACCACCAGTTGGCCGCCCTGGATCCCGAAGATCGCCCCCTGGCTCTGCCAGAGGGACTGGGTGAGGGAGCCCAGGGTGCTGCTGAGTTCGAGGACGTCGCCCCGGGCAGCGTCGAAGTTGCTGATGGTGTCCAGGAGTGCCAGCGTCTGGCCGCCCTGCATCAGGGCGCCCTGCTCCCAGAGCTCCTGCTTCTGCTGGCTCCCCAGCGATCCCCAGAACGCCGGATCCGCCAGTCGCTGGGCGAAAACGTCGCTGCTGGAGGCATCGAGCGCCGAACCCGCATTCGACTGCAGGAAGGTGTTCGAGCCAGTCCCGCCGACCGTGAGGTCCTGGCCGAAGCCGCCGTCCAGGCGGTTGCCGTCGCCGGCGGCCACCTTCAGGCTGTCGTTGCCGAAACCGCCCTGGAGTCTGTTGTCGAGCGCCAGGCCCATCACCGCGATGGCGTCGTCGCCGAAGCCGCCATCGAGGGAGGAGCTGCGGGCACGGTCGAGGAGGATCGCGTCGTCGCCGCCGGCGGCCTCGATCCGGCTGCGGCTGGCGGCGCCGACCACCGCGTCGTCCCCCAGTCCGGTGTTGATCCGGCTGTCACGGATCCCGTCGAACCCACCGGGCCCGCCGATCAGGGCGGAGGCATCCAGAAACACATCGGCTTCTTGAACGCCGTCACCGTCAGCGTCCAGCCCCGAGCTCTGCTCGGTGTGGATGCGGCCCATCACCACGTCGTTCCCGGAGCCGGTGAGGATGGTGGAGCGATCAATGCCCGCCGCGTCCATCGTCGGCAGGAGTCCACCGCTCCTGGGCGATGCGAAGCCCCCCATCCCCACCACGGTGGCCCCCTCGTTGGTGATGGGTGCACCGCCGTTGCTCTGGAGATCGACGGCGAGCAGACCGATCCCCTGCAGGCTGTTCAGTAGCAAAGAGCCAGTCGGCGGAACGCTGGCCATGTCGAGCTGGGCCAGGCCCGATCCCTGAACGCTCACCGCTCCAGTCAAAGGTCCCCGCAGAACGGCGTGATCGATGCCGATGGCCGTCGCCGAGAGGTTGGCCGGCTCGGCTCCGCTGGGTGGGGCGCCCGCCAGGGAGAGGCTGGCGGCCGCGATGCCGCTGATCTGGGCCGGGGATCCCGGCACCGCCGCCGGCAGGGCCATCACCCGGTAGCCCTCGATGCCCCTGGCATCGGCCACGCCGCGGGCGGCGCTGGTCGTCGGCCCGGGATCGGCGTCAAGGGTGGCGGAGGCCAGCACCGCGGCGTTGGGCTGGCCGAAGAAGGTGGGGAGGGCGACCGTTGCGGGGGGATCGGCGGACGGGGCACCCTCCAGCCCCCGCACCGTGGCGAGGGCAGACAGCTGGGCCGTGAGGGACGGCAGGCCCCCGGCGGGCAGCAGGGACCGGGTCGCGGCCGAGGCCGCCGCCCGCAGGGGGTCGGCGGGGGTGCCGATCCGCAGGGCGCCGCCGCCGCGGGTGACCACGTCGATGTTGGCCAGGCCGATGTTGGTGGCCGTGGCATCGGCGAGATTGGTGTTGCGGCCGACCGTGGTGGCCGTGGCGCCCGCCGTTCCCGCGATCGAGCCGCCCCCGGTGACGATCGACAGACCGGGGCTGTCAAAGAAGGCGGCGTCGGCGGGACTGGCCAGGAACCGGCTTGAGCCGAGGCCCAGGCCAAGGGCGGTGGCGATGGAGCCGACCGGCTCCGGCGCCGGCAGGACCAACCGGTTGCTGGCCTGGGCACTGGGTGCGATGGTGAGCTGGAGGCTGCCGCCGAGATAGGTGCTGCCTTGGTCGAGCCGCAGGGCCAGGGCCCGCGACAGGGCGGTGGTGATGGGTGGAATCGCCATGGGGCAACGGGGCGCAGGGACCGGAAGGGAGTCAGGGGAAGGGGCCGGATCGGTGGATCCGGCCCCGGAGGGGAGATCGCTCCGCAGCGACGTCAGACGGTCACGGTGGAGGCCTGGGCCAGGGTCTCGCTCACCGCCGAGGCGGTGATGTTGCCGCTCTGGAGGATGTTGATCTGGTAGCCGCTCATGCCCACCACATCGCTGTTGGCGGTGGCGGTGGCCATCCCCGTGGTGGTCGAGGCCATCACCTCGTTCACCAGACGCGCCGTGGCCCTGAGATCGCCGTTGAGGCTGGCGTTGTTCCAGTTCCCCAGCAGACCTGCCACCTTCACGTCGGAACTGGCGGTGGCATCACCGGTGACGGCCATCGCATTGGTCCCGTAGGTCCCCTGCGCTTCCGCGGTCACGTTGTCGGCGGAGAGATCCACCTTCTTGATGCCGGCGATGAAGGCCTCGGTACCGGCCAGGGCGTCGCCCGTGATGGTGTTGGCGGTGCCGAGGGCGCTGCCGGTGCCCCGGCCGATGACGTTGCCGGCCAGTCCTGCGCTGATCGCGCTGACGCCCGAGCTGCTGAGGGCTCCCATGCCGTCGTAGCCGCTGCCCTTGATGCCGATGGCGGTCTGCTCGACCCCGACGCTGGCATCACCGGTGGTGGTGGTGGACAGGACGCTGGGGGCGGCCGCCGTGGCGGTGCCGGCGGTGTTGCCGGTGGTGCCGATCGTGACCTTGGTGTTGCCGAGGTGGATGCCGATCGCCTTGAGGTCGGAACTGGCATCAGTGGCGCCGGTCACCGCGGAGGCCAGGGTGCGGCTGTCTGTGACGGTGGCGGTGCCGGTCACGTTGCCCGCCTTGCCGATGGCGATCGTGACGTCGTTGTCGATCCCCTTGGCGGACAGATCGGTGGCGGCGGCGGCGTCACCGGTGGTGGTGGTCGCCGACGCCGTACCGGTCAGGCCGGCGGTGCCGGTCGCGTTGCCGTCGGTGCCGATGGCGATCTTGCTGTCCTTGATCCCACGCGCCTTCTGCGCGGCCTCCGCCACGGCGTCGCCGGTCACCGAGGCAGCGGTGGCCCCCACGGTGCCGCTGGCGGAACCCGCCACACTGCCGGCCTTGCCGATCGTGACGGGAGAGGCGTTGAGGCCGATCACACTGGAGCCGCTGCCGCCGGCCCGGGCGGTGGTGTCACCGGTGGTGGCGGTGGCGCCGGCGGCCAGATCGGAGGCGGCGGTGGCCCTGAAGACGCCGGTTCCAAGCACGTTCTCGCCGATGGCGAGGCTGCTCTGGTTGAAGCCCACCACCGTGGAACCGTTCCCGGCCAGGGCGGTGCTGCCGGCGGTCGTGGTGACGGCACCGGCCGTGGCGCTGGCGTTGAGCGAGGCATCGGCCACGGGGTCGGTGGCGTTGCGGCCCACGGTGATCGTGGTGGCGTGCACGCCGGCGACGAAGTCGCCATTGGCGGCTCCGGCGATCGGATCACCGCCGGAGGTGGTGCTCTGGGCCGTGGCCGACTGCTTGCTGAAGCCCTGGGCAAACAGGCGGGTGGCGTTCTCGCCGATGGCCATTTTGTCGATGGCGATGCCGACCACGTTGTTGTGGTTGGTGGTGGCCGACACGTCGACGTTGGCCGGCGCCGTCACCGCCTTGGCGGAGGCGGCGCTGTTGCCCACGGCGGCGGCCTGGATGTCACCGTCCTTGCCGACGGTGAGGATGGTGCTGGAGCCGGGGCCATTGGAGAGGCTCTGATTGCCCAGCCGGTTGACATCGACGATGCCGCCGATGGTCTTGATGCCCACGGTGGCGGCCGCCGGGCCGGTCACCGTTTCAGCCGTCGCTCTGGCACCCACACCGCCGTTGCCCACGGAGCCCTGGGCGGCCACCGCCCCGTTCTCCCCGAAGCTCATCACCAGACCACCCGGGGACGGCTGAGCCGGTTCGCCCTGGTCCGCGCTGGCAGCGGTGTTGCTGGGGAGCTTGTCCGGGCCGACGGCGATGCCGGCCACGAGCTTGGCCCGGCTCTGGGCGTCAGCCGCCCCGGTGACGCTGGTGGCGGAGGCGTCGAAGGCGCCCGTCCCGAAGGCCGAGACGGTCCCACTGCTGCCGAAGGAGATCGACAGGGGCTTCTTCTCGCCGCCATAGGACGCGCTCGCAGCGTCCTCATCGGTCGGGGGAGGCATCTCGCCTGGCTTCGCACCGCTGGCGTAGATGCCCACCACCTTGGCGTCGTAGGCACCGGCCGTTGCGTTGGACGCTCCCGTTCCCGGCGGCAGTCCCACCGATTCGGCCGCCGCGGTGCTGGTCCCGGTGGCGCTGGCCGTCAGGCTCGTGCCCTGGCCGGCATTGAGTCCCACGTTCTTGAGGCCGAACACCTTGCCGGCATTGGCCGAGGCACTGGAGGCTCCGTCCACCGCTTCGGCCACCGCGAGGGCGTCATTGGTGGCGGTGGACGACACCACGGCATTGGTGCCCACCTGGAGCTGGTTGGGGTGGTGGGTGCTGTTGATGATCCCGCCGGTGGGGCCGTTGTTGCTGGCGCTGGCCGTGGCATTGCCGCTGGTGGTGGTGGCTGCGGCCCCCACCGTTCCCTCCTCGACGGCATTCAGTGTGCCGGCGGTGCCGATCTTGATGCGGCTGTTGAGAATGGCGGCCTGGGCCGTGGTGGCCGCCGTGGCACTGGCGTCGCCGGAAACGACGTCATCAATGGCGGGTGTGGTGGAATCCGCCGACGCCGTCACCGTTGTGCTGGTGCCGACTTCAATGGAGGATTTGTCGATCCCGACAGTGCGGGTGATGTTGGTGGCGGTCATGAGTCGTGAGGATGAAGGGTCTTTAAGTCCTGTAATCCCAGGAGGGCAAGGCAGAGGTGCTCAGCCGGGCCGCTCTTCATTCCTATCACCGTTGTCATAACTCGACCCCGGAAGATGATGTACCTAATGATTACGAGTCAGCGTATGTGCTGCAGATCTGCTTGATCTCAATGTGTCGTGACTCTTCTCAACAGCGCGTTACTGATCAGGGTAATTCTGAGGTGCTGGATGGTTACCTATTCGCCGAGCCAACATCATTCCTCTCCCTGAACACAGCCGGGTGGATCATCCGAGGACCATGGACACCCTGCCACAGACGTCCAATGACCCTGGTCTCCGCCCGGGAGACAGCTCCGCAGATCGGTTGATCTGTCTTGGTTGTAACCGAATCAGCCGTTCATCGGCCACCGCCGCCGGCGACGACGATGTTCCATCCCATGGGGCCGAACATGCTCCCCGTCCCCAACGCCAAGGCGGACAGGGACCGCTCACACTTGAAGCCTCAACGCCGCGGTCCCCCGCCCAATCCCAGGAGTGGGATGGGCAGACTCAGGGGCCTGGGCGCCTGCAGCGCCATCGCATCGATCAGAAAACGTGATCGCCAGGCCAGCCGACGCAGTCGCGCAGCATCGGTGAGGCCTGGCGCGGCCTTGTCCTCGATCAGTCCTCGATCGTCACCTTGCGGATCCGACTGCCGTTCTTCAGGGCCAGCACCACATCGATGTTCTCGGTGTGGCCGAACACGGTGTGCTGGCCATCCAGGTGGGGCTGGGGACCATGGCACAGGAAGAACTGGCTGCCACCGGTGTTGCGACCCGCATGGGCCATCGACAGGCTGCCGGCCTTGTGCTTCTGGGCGTTGATCTCGCAGGGAATCGTGTAGCCGGGGCCACCGGTGCCGGCCATGCCGCGGGCACCCTCGCGGCTGTTGGGACACCCCCCCTGGGCCATGAAGCCGTTGATCACCCGGTGGAAGGCCAGGCCGTCATAGAAGCCGTCCTTCGAGAGCTTCACGAAGTTCGCGACGGTACCGGGGGCATCGGCCTCGAACAGATCGATGGTGATCAGGCCGGCGTCGGTGTCCATCAGGGCCTTGGGCACGGTCGAGGAGGCAAACTTCGACTGTATCCGTCCAGGGCACCACGCATCCATGGCCACCACCGAGCCCCCAACCCCATCGCCCCAGGCCAGCGGTCTGCCGACGTCCGACCTTGCCAAGGCACGACTGGGGGTGCTCGGTGGCAGCGGCCTTTATGCCATGGAGGGCCTGGAGGACGTGCGCGAACTGAGCGTCGACACCCCCTACGGGCCCCCCTCCGACAGCCTGCGGATCGGCCGGATCGGCGATCTGGAGGTGGTGTTCCTGGCCCGCCACGGCCGTCACCACACCTTCACCCCCAGCGAGGTTCCCTACCGGGCCAACCTCTGGGCCCTGCGCTCCCTCGGCGTTCGCTGGATCCTCTCAGTGTCCGCCGTCGGTTCCCTCCAGGAGAGCGTGCGGCCCCTCGACATGGTGGTGCCCGATCAGTTCATCGATCGCACCATGCAGCGGCCGCTCACCTTCTTCGGTGAGGGCCTGGTGGCCCACGTCGGCAATGCGGACCCCTACTGCGCCGTGCTCTCCCGGGTCCTCGCCGACGTCAGCGACAGCCTGATGCCGGAGGGGCGCCAGCTGCACCGCGGCGGCACCTACCTCTGCATGGAGGGGCCGGCCTTCTCCACCCGGGCGGAATCGGAGCTCTACCGCTCCTGGGGCTGCACGGTGATCGGCATGACCAACCACACCGAGGCCCGGCTGGCCCGGGAGGCGGAGATGGCCTACGCCACCCTGGCGATGGTCACCGACTACGACTGCTGGCATGCGATGCATGACGCCGTCACCGTCGAGCTGGTGATCGACAACCTGCGGGCCAATGCGGCCCTCGCCCAGCAGATCGTGCGGCTGGCCGCCGAGCGGGTGCAGGCCCTGCGGCCCCCCAGCCCGGCCCACCAGGCCCTGCGTGATGCGCTGATGACCCCGGCCGCCCAGGTGCCGCCGGCCACCCGCCGCCGCACCGAGCTGTTCACCGCCCCCTACTGGGGACCGTTCAGCGAAGAGGGGGCGTCGACGGCGGCAGGCTGACCCCGAGGGCTTCGAGGCACTGGCGCAGGCCGGGGCCGTGACGCTCCAGGGCCGCACGGGCCGCCCCGGCCTCGAGGCCGGAGGCGGCCATCAGCAGCGCCAGCCGCACCGACCCCCCGGCCCGCTCCAGCAGGCCCAGGCCCTGCTCCCGGGGAACCCCGGCCAGATCCCGCAGGATGCGCAGGGCCCGGTCCTCCAGCTTGCTGTTGGTGACGGCCACATCCACCATCCGGTTGCCGAAGACCTTGCCCAGGCGCACCATCACGCCGGTGGAGAGGATGTTGAGCGCCATCTTGGTGGCGGTGCCCGCCTTGAGCCGGGTGGAGCCGGTCAGCAGTTCCGGCCCGGTCAGCAGGCGGATGTCGATGTCGCAGGGCATCGGCACCTGCTCAGCGGGTACGCAGGCCATCGCCACGGTGAGGGCCCCGATCGCCTGGCCGTGGGCCAGTCCCCCCAGCACGTAGGGGGTGGTGCCGCCGGCGGCGATGCCCACCAGGGCATCATCCGGGCCGAAGCCCCGCTGGACGAGGTCATCGCGGCCCGCCTCCCGCAGGTCCTCGAGCCCTTCGGAGCTGCGCAGCAGGGCCGCGGCTCCGCCAGCGAGCACGCCCTGCACAAGTTCGGGGGGACTGCAGAAGGTGGGCGGACACTCCGCCGCATCCAGCACCCCGAGCCGTCCGGAGGTTCCCGCCCCCAGGTAGAAGAGGCGCCCGCCCCGCGCCAGGCGTGCCGCGATGGCGTCGATGGCGGCCGTCAGGGCCGGAGCGGCGGCCGCCACTGCCTGCTGGGGCAGCAGGTCGTTGGCACAGAACAGCTCCACCAGGCTCGCCGTCGGCAGCTGGTCGAGGGTCTCGCTGGCGGGGTTGGGCCGCTCGGTGAGCAGGTGGCCCCTGTCGTCGCCGGTGGCGCTCAAAGCAGACCTTCGAGGCGACGGCGGAAGGCCTCCAGCTCCGCATCGCCGGCGGGGCCATGGGGGTCCTCCACGTCGGCGGCCGTCGGCTCCTCCTTCCAGCCCGTCACCTCCATGTTCCGTTCGGGCGGGGCGAGCAGCAGCCGCTCCTCCTCGCTCTCGGGCATGAAGCCGGCGGGGACGAAGCGGGCCTCGTAGCCCGCCTCGGCGCAGAAATCCTCCAGATCCTGGCGGTTGAGCACCTCGACGCAGGGCACCGGAAAGTCCTGGGCCTCGAGCAGCCCGGCGTAGCGCTCGGCATCGTCGGGGTTCTCGAACAACAGAACCACTGTGCGGCCGCCGAGCTCGAGCGAGTGGATGCCTTCCTGGTCACTGCCCGGATCGAACAGCAGGACATGCACCGGGTTGGGTGGGAGACCGCCGTCTGTCACATCGTCAGGGGTGGGGCGCAGGCCAGTGTCTCATCCGTAGGCGGTCGATGGGCGGTTCAGTCCCCGTCCCTGGGGCCGTTCTGCTCCCGGTCCAGCTCCCGCAGGCGCCGGAACAGGGCCTCCTCCGCCTCCGTCGGCCGCTCCGGAACGAGGATCCTCACCTCCACCAGCTGGTCGCCCCGCTGGTCCCCCTGGCGCTGCCCCCGCTGCCGCAGCCGCAGCAGCCGGCCGCTGGAGGATCCGGGCGGCACCCGCAGCCGCACGGGGCCCTCCAGGGTGGGCACCACCGCCTGGCAGCCGAGGGCGGCATCGGCGGGGTGGAGATCGAGCTGGTAATGCACCCGCAGGCCGTCGATGCGCAGGCCCTCCTCGGTGCGGACCCGCAGCTGCAGGAAGTGGTCGGCCCCGCCGGCCGCCACCCCGGCCAGGCGCAGCCGCCAGCCATCGCCCGCCAGGGGCGGCGTCCAGACCTCCACCACCGTGCCGTCGCGCAGCTCCAGCTCCAGCCGCTGTCCGCTGAGGGCCTGCTCCGGGGTGAGGGTGACGAGGGTCTCCTCGTCGGTGGCGGCCATCACCGGTGGCGGCGATGCCGGCGCCGTCGCCACCTCGCCGGCCGCGGCGGGCTCCTCCTCGACGGGCTCCTCCTCCCAGTCACGCGGGCTGCGGCGCTCCTGGCCGAACAGCTCCGCCAGGTAGTCCTCGAAGCGGGGAAAGCCCGTGGCGAAAGGGTCGCTGTCGAGCCCGGCGCTGTCCTGACCCTCGCCGGCCTCCCAGGCGCGGCGGCGAACCGGATCGGAGAGCACCGCGTAGGCCTCGTTGACCTCCTTGAAGCGGGCCTCCGCCACTGGGTCGTTGCCATTGAGGTCCGGGTGCCAGCGGCGGGCCTGCTGGCGGAAGGCCCGCTTGATGCCGGCGGCGTCGGCGCCCGGAGCCAGGCCGAGCACCTCCCAGTGATCACGGGCGGCGCTGGCCACCGGGTCCGACGTGGGGGACTGGCTCACGACCCTCAGCCGTCGGCCCAGGGATCGTCCTGGTCGTAGCGGCCGCCGCGGCGTGGGCGATGCCGTTCGCCGGAGGGCTCACGGTCGTAGGACTCCTGACGATCCCAGGAGCGTCCGTTGTCCCAGCGGCGGGAGTCGTCGTCGTAGCCGGCCTCCCGCTCGGCGAAACGGCCGAGGGGGTAGGGATCCCGCTGCAGCGGCCGGGGCGGGCTCGACCAGGGGTCGGAGCGGCCCGATCCGCCCCAGTCGTCCCAGTCGTCGTCGGAGAAGAGTTCGTCCTTGAGGGACCCCAGGGTGTTCTTGAGCCCCTGGAGCGGGCCGCTCTCCGCCCGCCGTTCCCCCAGCAGGCGCCTGTTGAGGCCGAACAGGGCCTCCTGCAGCTGGCTCACGGCCAGCTCGAGGTCGGCGGGGTCCTCCTGGGCCAGCACATCCTGCACATCGCGCAGGGACAGCTCCACGGCGCGCTGCTGGCGGTCGGCACCGGCGGGGCCCAGCTCCAGAGCGGCATCCCGCAGCCGCCGCTCGGCCTGGGCCACCAGGGTCTGGGCGCGGTTGCGGCGGTCGACGACGGCCCGCTTGCGGCGATCCTCCACCGACTTGCGTTCCGCCTCCTCTAGCAGCTTGTTGATCTCCTCCTCGCTGAGGTTCGAGCCCCCCTGGATCGAGACGCTCTGCTGGCGCCCGGTGGTGCGGTCGGTGGCGGACACCTGCAGCAGGCCGTTGGCATCAATGTCGAAGGACACCTGCACCTGGGGTACGCCGCGGGGGGCCGGCGGGATGCCGGAGAGGCGGAAGCGGCCGAGGGACTTGTTGTCGGCGGCCATCTGCCGCTCCCCCTGCAGCACATGGATCTCCACCGACGACTGATTGGCCTCGGAGGTGCTGAACAGATCCGACTTGCGCACCGGAATCGGGGTGTTGCGGGGAATCAGCACCTTCATCACCCCGCCGATCGTCTCCAGGCCGAGGGAGAGGGGGGTGACGTCGTTGAGCATCAGGTCGCGCAGTTCGCCGGTGAGGATGCCGGCCTGCACCGCCGCGCCGATCGCCACCACCTCGTCGGGGTTGACCGACTGGCAGGGCTCCCGCGGAATCAGGGTGCGCACCATCTCCTGCACCATCGGCATGCGGGTGGAACCGCCCACCAGCACGACATCGTCGATGGCGTCAGCACTCAGGCCCGAATCCCGCAGGGCCCGCTGGACCGGGCGCAGTAGCCGGTCGAGCAGGTCGGGGCAGAGGCCTTCGAACGTGCCCCGCTCCAGGGTGGTCTCGATGTGGAGGGGGCCGTCGGGTCCGGTGGCGATGAAGGGCAACGACAGCGGCGTGCTCTGCACGCCTGAGAGCTCCTGTTTGGCCTTCTCGGCAGCCTCGGTGAGCCGCTGCAGGGCCTGGCGGTCGCGGCGCAGGTCGATGCTGTGCTCGGCAAGGAAGGCCTCGGCCACCCAGTCGACGATGCGGCGGTCCCAGTCATTGCCGCCCAGCTGGGTGTCGCCGCTGGTGGCCATCACGTCGAAGACGCCGTTGGCGATGCGCAGCACGGAGACGTCGAAGGTGCCGCCGCCAAGGTCGAACACCAGCACCCGCTTGACCGTGCTGCGATCGAAGCCATAGGCCAGCGCGGCGGCGGTGGGTTCGTTGAGGATCCGCTCCACCGTGATGCCCGCCAGGCGACCGGCGTCGCGGGTGGCCTGGCGCTGGGCATCGTTGAAGTAGGCCGGCACCGTGATCACCGCCGCCTCCACGGCCTCGCCCAGGTAGGTGGTGGCGTCATCGACCAGCTTGCGCAGGATCGAGGCCACCAGCTCCTCGGGGGCGTACTCCCGCTCCGTGGCCGGGCAGATCACGCGGACGTTGCCCTGGTCGTTGGCCCGCACGCTGTAGGGGACCCCCAGACTGCCCTCGTCGAGTTCGTCCCAGCTGCGGCCGACGAAGCGCTTGAGGTTGGCGAAGGTGTTGCGGGGATTGAGCACCAGCTGGCGCCGGGCCAGCTGGCCCACCAGCAGCTCCTGGTCACGGCTGAACCCCACCACCGAAGGGGTGGTGCGCCCCCCTTCCGCATTGGCAATGACCTGGGGCCTGCCGCCTTCGAGCACGGCCACCACCGAATTGGTGGTGCCCAGATCGATACCGACGATGCGCCCCATGGAAGTCCTGATGGCGGCCCAACGCTACCGGAGCCTGTCGACCGTTAAACCGAGCTTAAACGGGCCGACTGAAACTCGTGCTGAGATCAGGTGCAACGTCCATGCCGACCGGCATCATTGCTGCATGAGGAGCACCCCCTCCACCGACGCGTTCACCCTCAGACGGCGGCCACCCCAGGAGAAGCTGGTCGACATCGGCTTCCGCCAGCTCACCCTGGTGCTGGCCGCTTCGGTGGGGATCGTCCTTGTGGCGATCTTCGTGACGGTGTTCAGCGGCGCCAGGGAGGCCATGGCCACCTTCGGCCTCAAGTTCCTGACCACCTCCGCCTGGGACCCGGTCAACGAGGACTACGGGGCCCTGATCGCCATCTACGGCACCCTCGTCACCTCGATCCTCTCCCTGCTCATCGCCGTGCCCATCGGCCTGGGAACGGCGATTTTCATCACCGAGGACCTGCTCCCCCGCAGCCTCAGGGATCTGATCGGCCTCATGGTGGAACTGCTCGCCGCCATTCCCTCGGTGGTGCTCGGTCTGTGGGCGATCTTCGTGATGGAGCCGGCGATCCGCCCGTTTCTCTCCCTCCTGCACAGCAAGCTCGGCTGGATGCCGTTCTTCGCCACCGCACCCCAGGGTCCCGGCACGGCTCCGGCGATCCTGATCCTGGTGGTGATGGTGCTGCCGATCATCACGGCCATCTCCCGTGATGCCCTCAACCAGGTGCCGATCGAGCTGCGCCAGGGGGCCTACGGGGTGGGCACCACCCGCTGGGGGGCCATCTTCAACGTCATCCTGCCGGCCGCCGTCTCTTCGATCATGGGCGGTGTGATGCTCTCCCTCGGCCGGGCCATGGGCGAGACCATGGCGGTGACGATGATCATCGGCAACTCCCTCAACTTCAGCGTTTCCCTCCTGGCTCCGGGGAACACCATTTCCTCGATGCTGGCGAACCAGTTCGGTGAGGCGGATGGCATCCAGGTTTCGGCCCTGATGTACGCCGCCGTCGTGCTGATGATCCTCACCTTCGTCGTCAACGTGATGGCCCAGTGGATCGTGCGGCGCCTCAGCCTGCGCTACTGAGCCGAAACCCTTCCGATCCCACCCACCCCCGTTCACGACGTTCCCTGGCCATGTCCGTCTCGACTCCGCCGACGACCCGTCACTTCACGGAACGGCTCACCCTCCACTACGACCCGTCCCTGAAGCGCAACCGCTTCAACCAGATCGCCACCGCCATCGCCGGGTTCTTCGCGGTGGTCGCGGTGATCCCCCTGTTCCTGGTGATCTTCTATGTGCTGTTTCAGGGGGGGCGGCTGCTCAGCCTGCGGCTGCTGACCGAACTGCCCCCGGCCCCCGGCCTTGAAGGCGGTGGCATCGGCAACGCCATCCTCGGCACCATCGTGGTGACCCTGATCGCCTCCCTGATCGCCATTCCGGTGGGGGTGGGGGGCGGTGTCTACCTCTCCGAGTACGCCCAGAACGGCTGGTTTTCCCGCTTCGTTCGCTTCGGCAACGACGTGCTGGCCGGGGTGCCCTCGATCATCTGCGGCGTGTTCATCTATTCCCTGATCGTCGCCACCCGGATCTTCTTCGACCAGAGCTTCAGCGCCATGGCCGGCGGCATCGCCCTCTCGGTGCTGATGCTTCCCACCGTGATCAAGACCACCTACGAGGGCCTGCTGCTGGTGCCGCAGGAACTGCGCTGGGGGGCCTACGGCGTCGGCGCCTCCCGCTTCGTGACCATCACCAGGATCACCCTGCCGGCTGCCTTCACCCCCATCGCCACCGGGGTGGTGCTGGGGATCGCCCGGGCCGCCGGCGAAACGGCTCCGCTGATCTTCACCGCCCTCTTCTCGCCCTTCTGGCCCGAGGGGCTGTTCAATCCGATCGCCACCATGTCGGTGCTGATCTTCAACTTCGCGATCATGCCCTATGAGGCCCAGAACGAGCTGGCCTGGGCCGCCTCCTTCGTGCTGGTGATCATGATTCTCGGTGCCAACCTGCTGGCCCGCTGGATCAGCCGGGTCTCGCGCACCTGACGTCCTCCCTTTCCCCATCCCCTCCGGCTCCGTCTCACCCCACCCCTGACATGACTGCTTCCCCTTCCTCCACCGTGGCCAGCGACGTCTGCATGTCCCTGCAGGACGTCACCATCTCCTACGGCAGCTTCGAGGCGGTCAAGAACGTCTACATGGATCTGCCCAAGGGCAAGGTGACCGCCTTCATCGGCCCGTCGGGCTGCGGCAAGAGCACGGTGCTGCGGGCCCTCAACCGCATGAATGACCTGATTCCAGGCTGCACCCTCAAGGGCCGGGTGATCTTCGATCAGCACGATCTCTACGACAGGCGGGTGGATCCGGTGGAAGTGAGACGGCGCATCGGCATGGTCTTCCAGAAGCCCAATCCCTTCCCCAAGTCGATCTACGAGAACATCGCCTTCGGTGCCCGGATCAACGGCTACAAAGGCGACATGGACGAACTGGTGGAGCGTTCCCTGCGCAAGGCGGCCGTCTGGGACGAGTGCAAGGACAAACTCAAGGAAAGCGGTTTCTCCCTCTCCGGCGGCCAGCAGCAACGCCTCTGCATCGCCCGGGCCATCGCCACCGAACCGGAGGTGATCCTGATGGATGAGCCCTGTTCGGCCCTCGATCCGATCTCGACCCTCAAGATCGAGGAGACGATGCACGAACTGAAGCGCAGCTACACGATCATGATCGTCACCCACAACATGCAGCAGGCGGTGCGTGTCGCCGACATGACCGCCTTTTTCAATGCCGAGGCCGTCGAAGGTGGTACCGGCAAGGTGGGCTATCTGGTGGAATTCAACGAAACCGAGAACATCTTCAACTCCCCCAGCCAGCAGTCGACCCTCGACTACGTCAGCGGACGCTTCGGCTGAACCCCATCCGGGGCGGCGTCATCAGCAATCCAACCCAGACATCCCGCTCACTGACAGAGCTGGCGGGATTGTTCTGTGTCAACTCCTGTAGCGAACGGCGAAAAAAAAGCCGGTCCTGGGGACCGGCTTCATCAAACGGAGAGGGAGGGATTCGAACCCTCGATAGAGTTGCCCCTATACAGCATTTCCAGTGCTGCGCCTTCGACCACTCGGCCACCTCTCCAGCGGCGAAATGGGGCAGATGGCAATGTAGCAGGGGCTCCACCTGGCCTCCTCGCCCTCCCTTCCGCCGCGCCCCGTCCCTCCGTCCAGCGCCCCATGACCCGCACCCACCCGATCACGGTCCACTGGCGACAGGCCAACCGTGTCATCCGCCTCGACGTCCCGGAAGGGGAGTACATCCTGCGCAGCTTCGAGGCCCAGGGGGAGCCGCTGCCCTTCAGCTGCCGCAACGGCTGCTGCACCGCCTGCGCCGTGCGGGTGCTGGATGGACGCATCGACCAGCGGGAGGCCCTCGGCCTCTCCAAGCAGCTGCGTGAGGAGGGTTACGGCCTGCTGTGTGTGGCCCGGGCCACCGGCCCACTGGAGGTGGAGACCCAGGACGAGGACGAGGTCTACGACCGCCAGTTCGGCCGTTTCTTCGGCCGCGGTCTGGTGCGTCCCGGCCTGCCCCTGGACGACGAATGAGCTCCCTCTGCCAACGGGCCCTGGAGGGGTCGGGCCTGGATGCTCCCGAGCTGGAGCGGCTGCTTGAGGTGGCCCGCGAGGCCGCCGAAGCCGGGGGCCGTGAACTCCGGCGCCACTTCGGCCGGCTGGAGCAGGTGAAGGAGAAGGGCATGGCGGGCAACCTGGTCACCGAGGCGGATCTGGCGGCCGAGGCGGCCGTCCTGGCGGTGCTGGCGGCCGGAAGCCCCACCGTGGCCGTGCTGGCGGAGGAAAGTGGCCAGCTCGCGGGCCAGGGCGACCTGCTCTGGTGCGTCGACCCCCTCGACGGCACCACCAACTACGCCCACGGCTTCCCGTTCTTCGGCACCTCCGTGGGGCTGAGCTGGCGGGGCCTGCCCCTGCTCGGTGCCCTGGAGGTGCCGGTGCTGGAGGAGCACTACTGGGCCGCCCCGGGCCGGGGGGCCTGGTGCAACGGCCGCCGGCTGAGCGTCAGTGACTGCGGCGCCCTGGCCGACTCCCTGCTCGCCACCGGGTTCTCGTACGACCGGGTGCGGCGCCTCGACAACAACTACGCCGAATTCGCCTGGTTCACCCACCGCAGCCATGGGGTGCGACGGGCGGGGGCGGCGGCGGTCGATCTGGCCTTCGTCGCCGCCGGCCGGGTCGATGGCTACTGGGAGCGGGGCCTCTCCCCCTGGGACCTGGTGGCCGGCGTGGTGCTGGTGGAGGAGGCCGGCGGGAAGGTCTGCGCCTATGACGGCGGTCCGCTCGACCTGGCCGACGGCCGGGTGATCGCCTGCACCCCCGCCCTGCGTCAGCCCCTGATCGAGGGGCTGGCCCAGTGCCGTCCCCTCACCGGGGCCAGCTTCGGTGCCCCGGAACTGGATGCCACCGCCGGAGACCCGGCCGGCGGCGCAGCCGACGCTCCATAGGATCCGCCCTCACTCACCCACCGCCCGAGCCTTCCCCTCCATGGCCCTCCAACCTGCCGCCGGCGCCCGGGACCTCAACCCGGGTCAGGTTGACAGCAACCGGCGACTCTGCGACCTGCTGGCCACGGTGTACCGCCTCTGGGGGTACCAGGAGGTGGCACCGCCCACGATCGAGCGGCTCGACACCCTCGAAGCCGGCGGCGCGATCGCCGAACGGGAACTCGTGCGGCTGGCGGCCGATGAGCCCCTCGGCCTGCGGCCGGAGCTGACCGCTCCGATCGCCCGGGCCGCCAGCACCCGCATGCTCGGCCGCCCCCGCCCCCTGCGGCTCTGGGCCAGCGGCACCACCTTCCGCAGCTTCATCGGCGACGGCGGTGGCCAGCGGATCAGCGAACAGCTGCAGAGCGGTGTTGAACTGCTCGGCGAGCCCTCCCCCGCCGCCGACACGGAACTGCTGCATCTGCTGCTGGCCGCCGTGGCGACCCTGGGGCTTGCCTCCGAGCACCGCCCCACCCTGCTGGTGGGCCACCACGGCCTGCTCAGCGCCCTGCTGAGCCAGGTGCCGGCGCAGCAGCGCTCCGCGGCGCGCCATGCCCTCACCGACTTCGATCCCCTCGCCCTCGCCGCCCTCTCCCTGCCCGACAGCCAGCGCCAGCGGCTGATGGCCCTGATCGGCCTGCGGGGTGAGCCGGTGCGGGTGCTCTACCAGCTGGAGCAGTGGCTCGGACCGGTGCCGCTGCTGGAGTCCCTCGCCGCCACCCTGGCCAGCGTCCAGGAGCCGGCGGCCGCCCTGGGGGTGCGGGTGCAGCTGGATCCCACCTTCCAGCCCCACTTCGATCTCTACGACGGGCTGGTGTTCAAGCTTGTCTGCCAGGGCGCCGACGCCCCTGTCGCGATCGCCAGCGGCGGGCGCTACGACGGCCTGGTGGGCCGCTTCTGCAGCGACACCGCCCAGGCGGCCGGCACCGGCTTCGGCTTCGACGTGGAAGCCATCCGTGACCTGCTCGATTCGGCGAGCACCTCAGCGGCCGCCGCGGAGGCGCCCGGTCCGTGGCTGGTGGCCAGCGCCAGTGCCGCCGGGCTCGGGGCGGCGCTGCGTCGCATGGCGGAACTGCACGGCGCCGGCGAAGCCGCCGAACTCTGCACCCAGCCCTGCGCCGACCAGGCGGCGGCGGACCAGCTGGCGGCGGAACGGGGCTGCCGCGGTGCCCAGTGGCTGGCTGCCTAGGATCCGGCCGCTCGCTCTTTCGCGTCGATGGCCCATTCGATCGTCACCAACGTCTGTGAGGGCGTGGCCGACTGCGTCGACGCCTGCCCGGTGGCCTGCATCCACCCCGGAGCGGGTGCGAACAGCAAGGGCACGGCCTTCTACTGGATCGACTTCGACACCTGCATCGACTGCGGCATCTGCCTGCAGGTGTGCCCGGTGGCAGGGGCGATCCTGCCCGAGGAGCGGCCCGACCTGCAGAAGCCCGGCGGCTGACGTCCCCCTGGTTCGGGGACCCCACCCTCACCGGTCTTGAGCCGCCGGGCACCCCCACCTAGGTTCAGGGCGATTCTTCTCTTTCGCCATGACGGTGCTGGAACAGGGCCAGATTCAGATCCACACCGAGAACATCTTCCCGATCATCAAGAAGGCCGTCTATTCCGGCCATGAGGTGTTCCTGCGGGAGCTGGTGAGCAACGGCGTCGATGCCATCAGCAAGCGGCGCATGGCCGCCATGGCCGGCGACTGCAGTGAGGGGGTCGAAGGAACGATCTCCATCCGCATCGACCGGGAGGCGAAGACCCTCACCATCAGTGACAACGGCATCGGCATGACCGCCGATGAGGTGAAGCGCTACATCAACCAGGTGGCCTTCTCCAGCGCCGAAGACTTCCTCGAGAAATACAAGAGCGAAAGCGACGCCATCATCGGCCACTTCGGCCTGGGCTTCTATTCCAGCTTCATGGTGGCCGCCCGGGTGGAGCTGGTCAGCCTCAGCGCCAGGCCGGAGGCCGAGGCGGTGCGCTGGAGCTGTGACGGCTCGCCCAACTTCAGTCTCGAAGGGGCGGAACGGTCCGAACCCGGCACTGACGTGATCCTGCATCTCATGGAGGAGGAGCTGGAGTACATCGAGCCCTCCAGAATCCGCACCCTCATCACCACCTACTGCGATTTCCTGCCGGTGGCGGTGCAGCTGGACGGCGAAACCGTCAACAAGCGGGAGGCTCCCTGGCGCAAGAGCCCCCGGGATCTGGGCGACGACGACTACATCGCCCTCTACCGCTATCTCTACCCCTTCCAGGGGGATCCCCTGCTCTGGGTGCACCTCAGCACCGACTACCCCTACAACCTGCAGGGCATCCTCTACTTCCCCAGGATCACCGGCCGGGCCGACTGGGAGAAGGGGGAGATCCGCCTCTACTGCAACCAGGTGTTCGTCAGCGATTCGATCAAGGAGGTGGTGCCCCGCTACCTGCTGCCCCTGCGCGGCGTGATCGATTCGCCCGACATCCCGCTCAACGTGAGCCGCAGTGCCCTCCAGACCGACCGCCGGGTGCGCTCGATCGGTGGCTTCGTGGCCAAGAAGGTGGGCGACCGGCTCAAGGAACTGCACCGCGACGAACCGGCCCGCTACGCCGAGATCTGGGATTCCCTGGCCCCCTTCATCAAGATCGGCGCCATGGAGGACGACAAGTTCGCCGACCAGGTGGCCGACCTGATCCTGTACGGCACCACCGCGGCGGCCGCCGAGCCGCCGGCGGAGGCTGAGGGCGAGGTGGCCCCCGATCCCGTCGCCACCGACGGGCGCACCTACACCACCCTGGCCGGCTACCGCGGCCGGCTGCCGGCCGACAACGCCACCCGCATCCTCTATTGCACCGATGAGGCCGGTCAGGCCGGGGCCCTGGCCCTCTGGAAGGGGCAGGGGGCCGAGGTGCTGCTGGCCGACACCCTGATCGATTCCCAGTTCATCCCCTGGCTGGAGGCCCGCCATGGGGACCTCCGCTTCCAGCGGGTCGACGCCGAACTCGATGACAGCCTGCATGAGCCGGAGAGCGAGCTGGCGGACGCCGACGGCGTCGACAACGGCGAGAAGCTGCGGGGCCTGTTCAAGGCCGCCCTCGCCAACGACAAGGTCACCGTCCAGGTGCAGTCACTGAAGGGGGAGGGCTCCCCGGCCGCCCTGATCCTGCTGCCGGAGCAGATGCGCCGCCTCAATGACATGGGCGCCCTGATGGAGCAGCGGCTGCCGGGCCTGCCCGAGCATCACGTGCTGCTGGTCAACCGCCGCCATCCCCTTGTGGAGGGCCTGCTGAAGCTGTCCTCCGGTGCCGTGATCACCGGCGCCGGCAGCTCCCCCAGCCTCCAGCTCGCCGAGGATCTCAGCCGCCACGTCTACGAGATGGCACGCCTGGCCGTGGGGGGCCTGGAGCCCAACCAGCTGGCCGGCTTCCAGCAGCGCAGTGCCGACCTGATGGGACAGCTGATGCAGCGCGGCCTCTGAGGCCGGAGCCGGCGGGGCCACCGGAGGTCCACCGGGTGCCCGCCCCTGCGGAGCGGCCACCCCAGGCCGCCTAACCTGCCCCCATGGCCGCCCGCCCCCACCTCTCCAGCCTGCGGCGGTGGCGGTCGCTTCCGAGGCTGCTGACGACGGGCCTGCTGGCCCTGGTGTCGGCGACGGCGCTGCTGCTGCTGCTGCCCGGCTCAGGGCTTTCCAGCACCGGGCTCTCGAGCCCCCCGGTGTCGACGGCCGAACCCGTGACGGTGCGGGTGCTGATGCCCGCCCCCCTGGCCGACGCGGTGGCCGCTCCCGTGGCCCAGTTCAACGCCAGCGGTGCCGGGGTGGCCCTGGAGGTGATCCGCGGCCCCCTGGACACCGAGACCATCTCCGATCTGGCCACCGGCAGCCTGCTGCTGGGGGAGGCCCCCTTCGACCTGCTGCTGGTGGATGTCAGCTGGCTGGCCCGCTATGTGGCCGCCGGCTGGTTCGAGCCCCTGGAGCGCTGGTTCGGGCCGGAGGTGCTGGCGGCGATGGAGCCCGGCGCCCGCCTGGGCAATGGCCTCGACGGCCACCTCTGGCGCATGCCCCTCACCGGCGACACCGGCCTGCTCTACTGGCGCACCGATCTGATGGAGCGCCCCCCGCGCGACACCGAGGAGCTGGTGGCGATCTCCCAGGACCTGCAGCGCCGCGGCAGGGTCCGCTGGGGCTACCTCTGGCAGGGGCGCCAGTACGAGGGGCTGAGCTGCGTGATGGTGGAGGTGTTGCACGGCTTCGGTGCCCGCTGGTGGAACGGCTCCACCGCGCGCACGGAGCTGGACAGTCCGGAGGCCGTGGCGGCGGCAAGGTGGCTGGCGGCACTGCTGCAGGACGGGGTGAGCCCACAGGCGGTGGCCAGCTACGCCGAGAACGACGCCCTGCAGTCCTTCGCCGCCGGTGACGCCGCCTTCCTGCGCAACTGGCCCTACGCCTGGCGGGAGATCGAGAAGGGCGGGGGGCCGGTGAAGGGCAAGGTGGGCGTCACGGCGATGGTGGGGGCCCCCGGTGAGCAGGGGGGTGGCACCCTGGGCACCTGGGGCCTCTCCCTGATCAAGGGCAGCCCCCATCCGGAGGAGGCGGTGGCGGCGATCCGCTGGCTCACCGGTCCGGTCGTGCAGCGCCAGCTCGCCATCGAGCAGGGCTATGCCCCCACCTGGAGCACGCTCTATGACGATCCCGACCTGCAGCGCCGTGCCCCGCTGCTGACGGTGCAGCGCCAGGCCCTGCAGCATCCCCAGCTGCGGCCACCCACACCGGCCTATGCCCAGCTCAGCGATCTGCTGGCCCGGCAGGTGAACGGCATGCTCACCGGCCAGGGGGGCCCCAGCCCGACCATGGCCGCCGCCCAGCGCCAGAGCCTCCAGGTGCTGCGCTCGCTGGCGGGACCGGCGGGCGACACTGCAGACGGCCGCCCTGCCGTGGACCGATGAAAGCCCGCACGGCCAGCCTGCTGCTGATGGCGCCCGCCCTGCTGCTGCTGGCGGCGGTGTTCGTCTACCCCCTGCTGCGCTACGGCTGGCTGAGCTTCCAGGCCAGTTCGGTGCTCACCGGGCTGGTGCCGGTGCCGAACGGGGGCGCCAACTGGGGGCGGCTGCTCGATGACGCCCGCTTCTGGGCGGATGCGTTCCAGACCCTGCGCTTCGCCGTCTGCTCGGTGGCGCTGGAACTGGCCGGGGGCCTGGGGCTGGCCCTGCTGCTGCATCGCCCCCTTCGGGGCCGGGGGACCCTCAGGGCCCTGACCCTGCTCCCCTGGGCCCTGCCCACCACCGTGATGGCCCTGGGCTGGCGCTGGATCCTCAACGATCCCCATGGCCCCCTCAACGCCGCCATCCGCTCCCTCGGCGGCAGCAGCTACGGCTTCCTTTCCACCCCGGCCACCACCTGGTTCTTCGTGGTCCTGGCGGACGTCTGGAAGACCCTGCCGTTCGTGGCCCTGCTGCTCCTGGCCGGACTCCAGACCATTCCCGAGGATCTGGAGGAGGCCCTGCGGCTGGAGGGCGCCGGCCGTCTGCAGATCCTGCGCCGCCTGACCCTGCCGCTGCTGGTGCCCTACCTCACCCTGGCCCTGCTGTTCCGGCTGGCCCAGGCCCTGGGGGTGTTCGACCTGATCCAGGTGCTCAGCGGCGGCGGGCCGGCCGGCAGCACCGAGAGCCTGGCCCTTTACGCCTACCTCAATGCCATGCGCTTCCTCGACTTCGGCTATGCCGCCACGGTGATGCTGGCCACCTTCCTGCTGCTGCTGGTGCTGCTCGGCGGCGGCTGGCTGCTGTGGCGGCGGGGTGATCTCCAGGGCCGCCGGGAGCGGGCCGCATGAGGCTGCTGGTGCTGCTCTGGAGCCTGGGGCCGCTGCTCTGGCAGCTGCGCACCTCCCTGCTGCGCCCTGAGGCCCTGGTCGCGCCGCTGCTGGAGGGGAACCCCTGGACCCTGGCCAACTACCAGCTGGTGCTCTCCGGCGACCCGCCCTTCTGGCGCTACCTGGGCAACAGCACCCTGGTGGCCCTGGCCACCACCCTGCTCACCCTGCTGCTGGCGGTGCCCTGTGCCTATGGGCTGCAGCAGCAGCGCGGCCTGCTGCGCTGGGGCGTCGGCCTGGGACTGGTGGGGGCGGCGATGTTCCCCACTGTGCTGCTGTTCCTGGCACTGCTGGAGATCGCCCGAAGCTTCGGCCTGGCCAATGACCTGCTGGCCCTGAGCCTGCCCTACGCGGGCCTGTCGCTGCCGCTGGCGGTGCTGCTGCTGCGGGCCGCCTTCGCCGACCTTCCCGTCGAGCTGGAGGACGCCGCCCGGCTGGAGGGCCTCGACCTCGGCCAGCGGCTGCGGCACGTGCTGCTGCCCCTGCTGGGGCCGGCCCTGGCCAGCACGGGCATCCTGGTGTTCCTGGCCAGCTGGAACGAGTACGCCATCGCCCTCACCTGGATCAGCCGCAACGACTTGCTCACCCTGCCGATCGCCATCGCCCGGATCGGTGGCGGCTCGGTGTTCACCATCCCCTACGGCGCCTTCGCCGCCGCCACAGTGCTGGGCAGCCTGCCCCTGCTGCTGCTGGTGCTGGTGGCCCAGCGGCCGATCGTGTCGGGACTCACCCGCGGCGCGGTGAAGGGATGAACACATCTATCCGAGCCGGTCTGGAGCTGCGCCAGCTGTGCCGGGAGGTGGGGGGGCGCCGGCTGCTGGACCGCCTCGACCTGACCGTTGCCCCCGGCGAATGCCTCGCCCTGCTCGGGCCGAGCGGCTGCGGCAAGTCCACCACCCTGCGCCTGGTGGCGGGGCTGGATCCCGCCAGTGCGGGCCAGGTGCTCCTCGACGGCCAGGACCTGGGCGCCCTCAGCCCGGGCGAACGCCAGGTGGCGATGGTGTTCCAGAGCTATGCCCTCTACCCCCACCTGAGCGTGGAGGGCAACCTGGAACTGGGGCTGAAGGTGCGCGGGGTGGCCGCCGCCGAGCGCCAGCGGCGCCTCGGGGCCGTGCTCGAGATGCTGCAGCTCGAGGAGCTGCGACAGCGCCGGCCCGCCCAGCTGTCCGGTGGTCAGCGCCAGCGGGTGGCCCTGGCCCGGGCCCTGCTGCGCCAGCCGCGGATCATGCTGCTGGATGAGCCGATGAGCAACCTCGACGCCCAGCTGCGGGAGGAGCTGCGACCGGAACTGCGGCGGCTGCTGTGCGGGCGGGAGCAGCCGGTGATCTACGTCACCCATGACCAGCAGGAGGCCCTGGGCATGGCCGACCGCATCGCCCTGCTCGACGCCGGCCGGCTGCAGCAGGTGGGCAGTCCGCGGGAGCTCTATGCCGACCCGGCCAACCGCTTCGTGGCCTGCTTCCTGGGGCGGCCGGCGATCAACCTGCTGGCGATCGCGCCCGGGCGCCAGCTGGGCCTGCGGCCCGAGCACCTGCACCTGGCCGAGGATGGGCCGGTGGCGGCCCGGCTGCTGCGGCGCGAATGGTGGGGCCACCAGCAGCTTCTCTGGCTCGACAGCCGCTGGGGTCCCCTGCGGGTGCTCTGCGACCCCGAGGTGGCGCTGCCGGCGGAACCGCGCCTGGGCTGGCAGCGGCAGCACGAACTCTGGTTCGACCCCCTCAGCGGCGCCAGACTCCATGGTCAGGGGCCCGTTTGGTAGTCTCGGAGGCTGGCTCAGGCCTGCATCGTCCACCGTCGTCTCATCGTCATGTCCCGGGTCTGTCAGCTCACCGGCAAGCGCGCCAACAACGGCATGGCCGTCAGCCATTCCCACGTGCGCACCAAGAAGCTGCAGCAGGTGAATCTGCAGGAGCGGCGCCTGTGGTGGGCCGAGGGCAACCGCTTCGTGAAGCTGCGCGTGTCCACCCGCGCCCTCAAGACGATCCAGAAGAAGGGTCTCGGCGCCTATGCCAAGGAGCTCGGCGTCAATCTGGCCAAGATCTGATCGCCCGGCCGGCCCCGCTAGGGTCCGGCCCTGATGAAGCCTGGTTGTGGACCGTCGCACGTTTCTGGGGGGATCCCTGCTGGCCGCCCTCAGCCTTCTGATCCGGCCGGCACGGGCCTGGGCCATGGGCGGCACCCTGCCGGAGATCGGCCAGCCAGCCCCAGCCTTCGACCTCGACGGGGTCGCACCGTCCGCCAATGGCAGCGTCGTGCCGACGCACCTGAGCCAGGCGGACTTCCGGGGCCGCTGGCTGGCCCTGTACTTCTATCCCAAGGACTTCACCAGCGGCTGCACCCTGGAAGCCCGCGGCTTCCAGAGGGACCTGGAGGGATTCCATGCCCGCAACGCCGAAGTGATAGGGGTGAGTGCCGATGACCCGGAGGCGCACCTGTCGTTCTGCGGCAGCGAGGGTCTGGCCTACCCGCTGCTGTCGGATGCGGGCGGGGCCACCAGCCGTCGCTACGGCTCCTGGCTGGCGCCGTTCTCGGCGCGTCACACGTTTCTGATCGATCCGGACGGGGTGCTGCGGGCCAGCTGGGTGGCGGTGCGACCGTCCGGCCACAGCCAGGAGGTGCTCGCCGAACTGGTCCGCCTTCAGGGGGAGACACCGGCCTGAGCCGTCAGCCCTTGAGGGTGTCCAGCACCGCCCGGTGCACCTGGCTCTCCTGACGCAGGGCGGCGATGCCGGCCCGATCCGGTGGCTGGTCGAGCACGGCGGCCCAGCTCTGCTGCATGCCTGGGGGGGTCGGAGCCTCCAGGTCGTGGCAGGGGCAGCCGATGCCGGCGGCCGCGGCGGCCACCTTGGGGTCGTAGCTGAGGGCAGCGCAGGGGCTGCCCGCCAGCGCCGCCAGGATCAGGCCGTGCAGCCGCATGGCCAGCACCAGGCCCGCCTGGGCGAACGCGTCCATGGCCTCCTGAGGGGTCCCGGCCTCCAGCTCCCGGCTGCGGGCGGCGAGGGCCGGCCCCACCAGACCCTGCCGGCTGAGAGCGGCCAGCAGACCCCGGTCCTGGTCCTGGTGGAAGGGCAGCCAGAGCACCTCCCGGTCGGCGGCCACCGCCAGCCCCTCGAGGGCCTGCAGGTAGGGCCGCCAGGCAGCGGCATCGAGCTGGCGCACCGGCCGGAAGCAGACCACGATCGGCCCGCCCCTGCCGTTCCAGACCCTGGCGGAGAGGGCCCAGACCGGATCACTGCCGACACTGGCCCCCGCGCCCCATTCCCTCGCCTGCGCTGCGGAGGCCGGGTCCCGCCAGCTGATCGCCGTGGCCAGGGGCAGCAACCCCCGCACCAGCAGCCGGCTGCGGCGGCGACGCAGGGGGCCCAGCCCCTGGCCCCAGAGGAGGACGGGCTTGCCCCGGGTCCGGGCCGCCAGCATCAGGGCGCCGTAGTACAGGAGGCTGCGGAAGCTGGTGGCGTCCTGGAGCAGGCTGCCGCCGCCGAGCACCAGGGCGTCGCAGCGGCCCAGGGCGGCAAGGACCCCCTTCAGGTGGCGACGGTCGGTGGTCTCGACCCCGAATCGCTCCCGCACCAGGTCCTGGTCATGGGCCGTGACCAGGGGACGGCAACCGGCCGGCAGCTGACCCAGCAGCACCTCCAGCAGGGCATCGTCACCGAGGTTGTGCTCTCCGTAATAGCCGCAGATCAGAGCACGCATCCGACGCAGCGGTGGTTCCGGCTCCGTACATTACGGATCGCACCAGGCCCCGCCCATGCACGCGCTGTCGCTGCCCACCTGGTGGATCCACATCACCTCGGTGCTGGAGTGGATGCTGGCGATCCTGGCCGTGCAGTCCTTCGGCAGCCGGCGGCGGGAGGGGGGCTGGCGCTGGCTGGCCCTGGCGATGGTGCCGGCGCTGGTGAGCGCCATGGCCGCCTGCACCTGGCATCTGTTCGACAACAGCGAGGCCCTCAAGGGCCTGGTGGTGCTGCAGGCCGGCCTCACCGCCGTTGGCAACGGGGCGATGGCCCTGGCCGCCTGGAACCTGCTGCGTCAGCAGCGGCTCTCCCCGGAGGACGAAGCCTCGTGACCCTGCCACTGGCCGCCTGGTTCCAGGGCCTCGGCGCCATCGACCCGGCCCCGTTCTTCGTGCTCTCCCTGCTCCCCTACCTGGCCTTCCTGTGGTGGGCCCGCCAGGTGCGGGCCTTCCCAAGGCTGGCGCTGCGGGGATTCCAGCTGACGCTGCTGTTCGTGGCGGTCACGATCGCCGCCGCGGTGGTGGCCCAGCAGGTCTACGGCCGGCAGCTGGCGGACGTCGATCCCCTGCACGGCGGTGCCGAAGCCTTCCTGACCCTCAGCAACCTGGTGGTCCTGCTGGGGTTCCGGCTGCTCCCTTCGGAACCCCCGGCGGCGGGTTCAGCCGGCACCCAGGTCAACAAGTCTTAAGTGGGCGGGGCACAGGTCGCCCTGACCCGGAAGATGGGGCGTCGGCAAGTGCATCATGATCGCTCCTCTCCTGGCCATGGCTCCCGCTTCGATCAGCTGGTCCCCGAAGGTGGCCCTGGTCATGATCGTCTGCAACGTCATCGCCATCGCCATCGGCAAGGCCACCATCCAGCAGCAGAACGTCGGCCTCAAGCTGCCCAGCGACAACTTCTTCGGCGGCTTCAGCCACGGCGCCATGCTCGGCACCACCAGCCTGGGTCACATCCTGGGCATGGGAGCGATCCTGGGTCTGGCCTCCCGCGGCGTCCTCTGAGCTTTCAGCGCCAGCCGAGCAGGTACGGCATCGCCCTGAGGCCGTACCGCTCGAACCGATAGCCGAACAGCAGGGCTGAGAGATCCTCCGCCCTGCGGCTCTCCAGCCCCCGCAGCACCTGGTCCAGACGGCCATCGGCCCCGGGGCCGTGCAGGCCGAGCCACGTGCGCCGGGCCAGCCGGCCGCTGAGCGACCAGCGCCACCCCAGGGCACGTCGCAGCCGGGGCGCGTAGTCCCGCAGGGCCCGCTCCGCCCGCATCGAAGAACGCCCCGGGGCCGTAAGGGCCCGCTCCAGCAGAGGTGCCAGCACGGCGCTGCTGGTGAGGGCGTGGCGGATCCCTTCGCCGCCGAGCAGGTTGGCGGTGCTGACCGCATCGCCCAGCCCCACCAGCCGGCCCCGCTGATGGGGCTCCCGGCGCCTGATCGTGCTGCGCACCAGGCCGCCATGGCGGTCGAGCACCTCAAAGGGCTCGCCCTCCGCCAGCAGCCGGCGGCCCAGGTCGGCAATCAGACCGCCCAGGGGCGGCTGGCGCCGCTGGCCATCCACCAGCCGGCAGACACCGAGCTTGAGCACCCCGGGCTGCATCGGAAAGATCCAGCCGTAGCCCTGGGGCACCCAGTCGCTGCCCAGGCAGAAGCTGAGCCGGTCGGCCCAGCGCTCCCAGCAGGAGGGGGACACCCGCAGCAGCCATTCGAGGCCGGCGGCCCGCACCAGCCCATCGCGACGGTGGCCCGTCACCGGCGGATCCCCCAGCAGGGCCCGCTCGTGGCCGCTGGCATCCACGGTCCAGTCACTGAGGACCTCAAGCGTGCTGCCATCGGAGCGGCGCAGCAGGGTCACCATCCGCTCGCCCTCCTGGCGACTGGAGCAGGCGTGCACACCAAGGTGCACCCGCCCGCCCCAGCGACGGCACTGCTCGGCCTGCCAGCGGCGCAGGGCACCGAAATCCAGCACCACCCCGAGGGGGTGCGGAGAAGCCCAGCTCCGGGTGGCGGGTCCGGGTCCGATCAGTTGCCATTGCCGCCAGCGGCTGCCCACCACCTCCGCCGGCAGGCCCAGGCTGGTCATGGTCTCGATCGGCAGGGCGGCGCTGCTGAAGGCCGAGCGGGTCAGGTCGTCGAGCCGGTCGACCAGAACCACATCCACCCCCTGGAGGGCCAGACGCCGGGCCAGGTCACCGCCGGACGGTCCGGCCCCCACCACCAGCACCTGGCAGCGAAGGGACGACTCAGACGGCAAGGGCGGTGGGAACGGTGGCGCGGAAGACGGGCCCGAAGCGCTCGAGGATGCGATCGGCCATCTGGGAAGGGGTCAGCCCCAGCTTCTCCTTGCTCTGGTCGGGGCTGGCGTGGTCCACCAGGACGTCCGGGATGCCGATGCGCAGCACCGGGACGGGCAGATCGTGGTCGTTGAGGGATTCCACCACGGCGGCGCCGAAGCCACCGGGCAGGGCCCCCTCCTCCATCGTCACGACCCGGCCGATGCGGCGGGCCAGGGGCAGGATCAGGGCCTCGTCGAGGGGCCGCAGGAAACGGGCATTGACCACCGCCGCCCGCAGGCCCTTCTCCTGCAGCAGACCGGCGGTGGCCATCGCCGGCGCCACCATGGCGCCGTAGGCCACGATCAGCACGTCATCGCCGTCGGTGAGCAGCTCACCGCGGCCGATCTCCAGGGGTTGCCAGCCCTCGTCCATCAGCGGCACCCCTTCCCCTTCGCCGCGGGGAATCCGGATGGCACAGGGGCCGTCGTGGGCGATCGAGGTGACGAGCATGCGCTGCAGTTCGGCCTCGTCCTTCGGGGCCATCACCGTGAAATTGGGCACGGCCCGCAGGTAGCTGATGTCGTACTGGCCCTGGTGGGTGGGGCCGTCGGCGCCGACGATGCCGGCCCGGTCGAGCACGAAGGTGACCGGCAGCTTCTGGATGCCCACGTCGTGGATGAGCTGGTCGTAGGCCCGCTGCAGGAAGGTGCTGTAGATCGCCACCACCGGCCGCAGGCCCTCACAGGCCATGCCGGCCGCCATGGTGACGGCGTGCTGCTCGGCGATGCCGACGTCGAAGTACTGCTGGGGCAGGGCTTTCTCCAGCAGGTCCAGACCCGTGCCGGTGGCCATGGCGGCGGTGATGCCCACCACCCGGGAATCCTGCTCGCAGATCTTGACCAGCGTCTGGCCGAACACCTTGCTCCAGCTGGGGGGCTTGGGCTTGCTGGAGGGGTAGGCCTTGCCGGTGGCCAGGTCGAAGGCCGACTGGGCGTGGTAGCCGACCTGGTCGGCCTCGGCGTAGGGGTACCCCTTGCCCTTGGTGGTAGCCACGTGCACCAGCACCGGGCCCTCGCAGCGGTGGGCCGCCTGGAAGGTGCGCACCATCTCGGGGATGTCGTGGCCGTCGATCGGGCCCACGTAGGTGAAGCCCAGCTCCTCGAACACGGCCCCCACCTTGGGCACCGCCAGCCGCTTCATGCTCTCTTTGAGGGTCTTGAGCTCGGTGGGCAGCTCCCCGTGCAGGAAGGGCAGGTGTTTCACCGCCTCCTCGGCGCTGCCAGAGAGGAACTGCACCGGCTTGCTGAGCCGCATGCGGTTGAGGTGGGTGGAGAGGGCCCCCACCGGCGGTGAGATCGACATGTCGTTGTCGTTCAGCACCACCAGCAGCTTGGTACGCGGCAGGTGGCCCGCATGGTTGATCGCCTCCAGGGCCATGCCGCCGGTGAGGGCGCCGTCACCGATCACGGCGACGCATTTGAAGTCCTCACCGCGACGATCCCGGGCCAGGGCCATGCCCAGGGCGGCCGAGATGCTGGTGGAGGCGTGGCCGGCGCCGAAGTGGTCGTAGCGGCTCTCGCTGCGCTTGAGGTAACCCGCCACGCCGCCCTGCTGGCGGAGGGTGTGGAAATCCTTGTAACGGCCCGTCACCAGCTTGTGGGGATAGGCCTGGTGACCCACGTCCCAAACCACCCGGTCGTGCTCCAGGTCGAGGGTTTGATACAGGGCGAGGGTGAGTTCCACGACCCCCAGGCCCGGACCCAGGTGCCCGCCGCTGGTGGCCACCACCTCCAGGTGCTTCTCGCGGATCTGGCGAGCCATGGCCTCGAGTTCTGCGGTGCTCAGGCCGTGCAGCTGATTCGGATGGCTCAGCTCGCTCAGATGCATGCCCTTCCTTGCTTCCAGGTGGCCAATCTACGGGGTTCGCCCCGACGCACGGCGACGGACGCCACCGTTCCGGGGTCGGGTTGCGACACTGGTGCGATGACCACGGCCGACGACGACGCCTTTCCCGGGGCGACCGCCTACCTGCAGCGGATCCTGCGGGCCCGGGTGTACGACGTGGCGATCGAGTCCCCCCTCGATCCCGCCCCCAACCTCTCCCGCCGACTCCACAACCAGGTGCTGCTGAAACGGGAGGATCTCCAACCCGTGTTCAGCTTCAAGCTGCGCGGCGCCTACAACAAGATGGCGGGCCTGGAGCGCGCCGAGCTCGACCGGGGGGTGATCGCCGCCAGCGCCGGCAACCATGCCCAGGGGGTGGCCCTGGCGGCCCAACGGCTGGGCTGCACCGCCGTGATCGTGATGCCGGTCACGACGCCGGAGATGAAGGTGCGGTCGGTGGCGGCCCGGGGGGCCGAGGTGGTGCTCCACGGCGACACCTACGACGAGGCCTGTGAGGAAGCGCACCGCCTCCAGCGCCAGCGCGGACTCACCTTCATCCATCCCTTCGACGATCCGGACGTGATCGCCGGCCAGGGCACGATCGCCCTGGAGATCCTGCGCCAGTGCTCCGATCCCCCCGATGCCATCTACGTGGCGGTGGGCGGCGGCGGCCTGATCGCGGGGATCGGCGCCTACGTCAAGAGCCTCTGGCCCCGGGTGGAGGTGATCGGGGTGGAGCCGAGTGATGCCGACGCCATGACCCGCTCGCTGGCGGCGGGGGAGCGGGTGCGGCTGGAGCAGGTGGGCCTGTTCGCCGACGGGGTGGCCGTGCGTCAGGTGGGCGAGCACACCTTCGCCCTGGCCCAGCGCTGCGTCGATCGGATGGTCACGGTGGACACCGATGAGATCTGCGCCGCCATCAAGGACGTCTTCGAGGACACCCGCTCGATCCTGGAACCGGCCGGCGCCCTGTCGGTGGCCGGGATGAAGAAGGACGTGGCCCAGCGGCAGCTCCGGGACCGCACCCTGGTGGCGGTGGCCTGCGGCGCCAACATGAACTTCGACCGGCTGGCCTTCGTGGCCGAGCGGGCCGAACTGGGGGAGGAGCGCGAAGCCCTGCTGGCGGTCGAGATCCCGGAGAAGCCCGGCAGCCTGGCCCGCTTCTGCGCCGTCCTCGGCCAGCGCAGCCTCACCGAGTTCAGCTACCGCCTCGCCGATCCCCAGCTGGCCCACATCTTCGTGGGGGTGCAGATCAGCGGCCACCAGGACACCCGCCAACTCATGGCCGCCCTGGAGTCCCAGGGGTTCCCCTGTCTCGACCTGAGCGGCGACGAGCTGGCCAAGCTCCACCTCTGCCACATGGTGGGCGGACGGCTGCCGGCCAGTGCGGGGGCGGCCCTGAACCAGGGAGAGGAGCGGCTGTATCGCTTCGTGTTTCCGGAGCGGCCCGGAGCCCTGATGGCCTTCGTGAACGCCCTGCACCCCAACTGGAACATCAGCATCTTTCACTACCGCAACCACGGCGCCGACGTGGGCCGCATCGTGGTCGGGGTGCAGGTGCCTCCGGAGGAGCTGGAGGCGTGGCAGGCCTTCCTCGCTGATCTCCCCTACCAGCACTGGGAGGAGACCGGCAATCCGGCCTACCGGCTGTTCCTGGGTGAGGTGGGACGGCCCCTTCCCAGTCCGGGCGGGCTGGTGGGGGTCTGAGGCCTGCGATACGTTGCCGCCACGCCGTGCCGGACGTCCCCATGGCTGAACCCGACCCACTGCCTTCTGAAGGAAAGCCCTCTGAAGGAAAGCCTCCTGAAGGCGCGCCCTCCGCGGCGGCCACCCCGGGCCTGTCCCTGCCGGCCCGGCTTGAGGCGATTCTCTATCTCAAGGGTCGGCCCCTGGAACTGGCTGAGCTGGCCGCCATCGCCGGCATCGACCGGGACGAGACCGAGCTGGCCCTGATCACCCTGATGGCCGACTACGCCCATCGCGACACCGCCCTGGAAATCCACCAGGAGGGCCAGCACTACGCCCTGCAGCTGCGCGCCGGCCTGGGGGACCTGGTCCAGAACCTGCTGCCGGTGGACCTCTCGGTCGCCGCCCTGAGGACCCTGGCCACCATCGCCCTCAAGAAGCGCCTGCTGCAGTCGGAGCTGGTGGAGCTGCGGGGCTCAGGGGCCTACGACCACATCAGGGAGCTGCTGGCCCAGGACTTCATCGAGCGCCGCCGCCAGAGCGACGGCCGCTCCTACTGGCTGAGCCTGAGCGAGAAGTTCCACCGCACCTTCTCCCTGAAGGCCGATGATCTGGCTGCCCTGGGCTCACGGCTGGCGGCCGCCGAGACGGCCGGAACCCCGCCGCCGCCCGACGAAGAGGCGGATCCATAGAGTTGGCCCACGAGTTGGCGCAAGCCTGCAGCCCCTTCCCCCGACCCCTTCCATGAGCATCCTCGTCTTCCTGCTCCAGGTGCTGGCCCAGACCCTGAGCATCTACCTGCTGGTGCTGCTGGTCCGGGTGCTGCTCAGCTGGTTCCCCAACCTCGACTGGAGCAACCCGGTGCTCTCCAGCGTCAGCGCCATCACCGACCCCTATCTCAACGCCTTCCGAGGCCTGATTCCGCCCCTCGGCGGCATCGACCTCTCGGCCCTGGTGGCCTTCATCGCCCTGCAGCTGGCCCAGAGCCTGCTGGGGGCCTCCATCGCCACCCTCTCCGGCGGCCTCTACTGAGGCTCGGCGGCCGGGGACGCCGCCAGGGCCTCCTCCAGGGGCAGGAGCTCGTCGTCGACACCGGCACGGGTGCGCACCGGGGCGCTGAAGCCCCGGGCCTTGACGCTGCGGGTGCCCAGGGGGCCGGGGGTGCCGGCGGGCACCGCCAGCCGCAGGGCGAAGCTGGAGCGGCCGGGGGGCACGTCGCCGATGGATCCCACCCGGGTGCGGTTCGGCAGCACCGGTTCGCCGCTGGCATCGAGGATCAGGCCGAACACATCGGTGTCCACCACGGGCTTCGCCCCCGGGTTGACCACCACGCCGCGCAGGGCCCAGCAGGTGGCGCCGCTGGGGCGGGCCAGGGTCGGCTGGGTGCCCAGGTCATCGGCCGGGCAGGGCTCCAGCACCACCTCCGACACCTTCAGGTCGGTGGCGCCCGCCAGGGCGGGGGCGCCGACCAGCACCAGCAGCACCAAGGACAGCCGCACCAGCAGCCGGGCTCCCGCCACAGCCAGGCTGGCGGGCCCGATCCGGCCCCAGGCCCTGGACGAGCTTCCTGGCCCTGGAACGACGGTCCTTTGCTGAGTCACCGCCGGTCGCCGCTGCCTGCGATCACGTTACGGTTCGCGCGGTCGGCCAGCTTGGCCAGGTTGGCGCCGGCCACATCGTCGAGATCGAGCCCCAGCTCCGTGGCCAGCTGGGCCACGTACCAGAGCACGTCGCCCAGTTCCAGCCGCAGGTCGTCGCGGACCTCGGGGCCGAACACGCCGCCCCGGTCCCGCAGCACCTTCTTCACCTTGTCGGCCACCTCGCCGGCCTCACCGCAGAGCCCCAGGGTCGGGTAAAGGATGTTGGCGCCCACGTCCGGGTAGCGCGCCGTCTCACGGGAGCGTTGCTGGTAGTCCTGAAAGTCCATTTCAAGCGCGCTCCTGGCTAGCCCGGATGGTAGTTTCCGCCCTTGTACAAGGTCGTCCAATGGCCCCTCACGATCTCATGCGTCGCACAAAGATCGTGGCCACGATCGGGCCCGCCACCGAGTCACCCGAGGTGCTGCGGGAGCTGATCGCCGCCGGCGCCACCACCTTCCGTCTCAACTTTTCCCACGGCGATCACAGCGATCACGCCGATCGGATCGCCACCATCCGCCAGGTGGCCCATGAAATGGGCGTTCACATCGGCATCCTCCAGGATCTGCAGGGACCGAAGATCCGCCTGGGCCGCTTCCAGGGTGGTCCCATCACCCTGGCCAAGGGGGATCCCTTCTCGCTCACGTCCCGGGCCGTCAACTGCGACAACACCATCGCCACCGTCACCTACGACCGGCTGGCGGACGAGGTGACCAGCGGCAGCCGCATCCTGCTGGACGACGGCCGCGTCGAGATGGTGGTGGTGGAGGTGGATGGCCCCGGGCAGACCCTCAAGTGCAAGGTCACCGTCGGCGGGGTGCTCTCCAACAACAAGGGGGTGAACTTCCCCGATGTTCAGCTGTCGATCCGGGCCCTGACCCCCAAGGACCGCCGCGACCTGACCTTCGGCCTGCAGCAGGGGGTCGACTGGGTCGCCCTCAGCTTCGTGCGCAACCCCTCCGACATGCTTGAGATCCGGGAGCTGATCCGCAGCCACGGCCACGACACGCCCGTGGTGGCCAAGATCGAGAAGTTCGAGGCCATCGACGCCATCGACGCGATCCTGCCCCTCTGCGACGGGGTGATGGTGGCCCGTGGCGACCTCGGGGTGGAGATGCCCGCCGAGGAGGTGCCGCTGCTGCAGAAGGAACTGATCCGCAAGGCCAACAGCCTCGGCATCCCGATCATCACGGCCACCCAGATGCTCGATTCGATGGCCTCCTGCCCCCGGCCCACCCGCGCCGAGGTGAGCGATGTGGCCAACGCCATCCTTGACGGCACCGACGCGGTGATGCTCTCCAACGAGACGGCCGTCGGCGACTACCCCGTGGAGGCGGTGGCCACCATGGACCAGATCGCCCGCCGCATCGAGCGCGACTATCCCCAGCGGGTGCTGGACAGCCACATGGCCACCACCATCCCCAACGCCATCTGCCAGGCGGTCAGCAGCATCGCCCGCCAGCTCAACGCCGCAGCGATCCTGCCCCTGACCAAGACCGGCTCCACGGCCCGCAACGTCAGCAAGTTCCGCCCCAGCACCCCGATCCTGGCCATCACCTCCGACGTGACGGTGGCCCGCCAGCTGCAGCTCGTGTGGGGGGTCAATCCGCTGCTGATCCAGGACGAGTCCAGCAGCAGCCGCACCTTCAGCGTCGCCATGGCCACGGCCCAGCAGCTGGGCCTGCTGGGAGCCGGTGACCTGGTGGTCCAGACCGCCGGCACCCTCGAGGGGGTGAGCGGCTCCACCGACCTGGTCAAAGTGGGCATCGTCTCGGCCGTCATGGGTCGCGGTGTCGGCATCGGCAGCGGCACCGTGAGCGGCAAGGTGCGACTGGCCAGCTCGCCCGAGGATGCGGCCCGCCTGGAGGCCGGCGAGATCCTGGTGGTCCGCGAGACCAGCGCCGCCTACCTGGAGGCGATCCGCAAGGCCCGCGGGGTGATCGCCGAGGAGGAGGGCCGCCAGAGCCACGCCGCCGTGATCGCCGAGCGTCTGGGCGTGCCCGTGATCGTCGGTGTGGCCAACGCCACCCTCGAACTGCGCATGGGCGAGGTGGTCACCCTCGAGATTCAGGAGGGTGTGGTCCACCGGGGGCCCCGCAGTGCCCACGCTTCGTCGGTGCCCTCGTTCCTCTAGAACCGAAGCCACTCCGTTTGCGCCGCCATGGCCTCCAAGCTGCCCCTGAGCGAAACAGTGGCCATGGCGCTGCTGACGCTGCGCTCCAACCGTCTGCGCAGCCTGCTCACCATGCTCGGCATCGTGATCGGCAACGCCTCCGTCATCACCCTGGTGGGGGTCGGGAGAGGGGCCCAGAACCTGGCCGAGAGTCAGCTCAGCACCCTGGGCGCCAACGTGCTGTTCGTGGTGCCGGGCAACAACGACACCCGGCGCCAGGGGATCGAGATGCCGCGGACCCTGGTGCTGGAGGACGCCAAGGCGATCGCCGAGCAGGTGCCGAGCGTCCGTCGCGTCGCCCCCCAGATCACCCTCAATGAAGTCGCCCAGGCCGGTGGCTTCAGCTCATCGGTCTCGGTCTCCGGGGTGACGCCGGAATTCCTGCCCGTGCGCAGCTTTGAAGTGACCCGGGGCCGCTTCATCGACGAGCGGGACCTCAAGGGGGCCCGCAACGTGGTGGTGATCGGGCCCGATCTGCAGAAGAAGCTGATGCCCACCGGCGAGGCCCTGGGCCGCCAGCTGCGCATCCGGGACAAGTCCTTTGAGGTGATCGGCGTTCTGGCTTCGAAGGGGGCGGTGTTTGGCTCCAACCAGGACGAGAACGCCTACATCCCCCTCACCACCATGGTGAGCCAGCTGAGCGGGCGGGATCCCACCTTCGGCATCAGCCTCACCTTCATCAGCGTGGAGGCGAAGGATGAAGCCAGCACGGGCGCCGCCGCCTTCCAGATCACCAACCTGCTGCGCCAGCGCCACCGCATCCTGCGGGAGGACGACTTCGCCGTGCGCTCCCAGAAGGATGCCCTCACCATCGTCGGCACGATCACGGGCGGGCTCACCCTGATGCTCGGCGCCATCGGTGCCGTGTCCCTGCTGGTGGGCGGGATCGGCATCATGAACATCATGCTGGTGTCGGTGAGTGAACGCACCGAGGAAATCGGCCTGCGCAAGGCCCTCGGTGCCCGCAGCAGCGACGTCCTGCTCCAGTTCCTGGTGGAATCCCTGGTGCTGGCCAGCCTCGGCGGGGTGATCGGCAGTGCCCTGGGCCTGGGCACCGTCGGCCTGGTGGCGGCGTTCACCCCCCTGCCGGCCACCATCGAGGCCAGCACGGTGCTGCTGACGGTGGGGCTGTCCGGCTCGATCGGTCTGTTCTTCGGGGTCGTGCCGGCGCGCCGGGCCGCCCGGCTGGATCCGATCGCGGCCCTCCGGAGTCTCTGAAGGGGGTGGGGCTCGGGGAGCGTCCAGACTGCGGGGACGAGCCAGCGGGCCAGCGTGGCCTGGCCGGTTCCGGGCCGTAGCCCGCCCACGCCCCGGAGAGAACAGAAGAAAAGATTAAGACTGGCAATCCGTCGCCTTCGTCACCGAATCCCCACAGCCACGGTGGCTTGATGGTATGGACGTCGCCGCATGAAGGTGTTGGATCAACTGGCCAGGACGGAACAGGTGGATTGCGGCTACCGGAACGGCTCCGACCGCATGGTCATCCTGCGCTGCATCGGGCCGGAGCAGTTCTTCCTCGAACGGGTCGTCTTTCCTTTCGAACTCCTGACCTTTCAGTGTCCGGAGCGGAGCGAGGTGGAGATCTGGACACACGGCCTGGGCGGTCCGGAGCTGCTCGAATCGATCGAGGCCCGCGAACTGATCATGGAATCGGCGCCGGTGCCGGAGGCCGCCGCCGGTGGCGTCGAGCTCAACCCCTGGCTCCAGGCCGGCTGAGCCGTCCGCAGCGGGACCGCCGAGCTCCCGGTACCGGGCTCTGCGCTCTTAAGGTTGTCCAAAAGCTTCACAACCATGAATCAGCGCTGGCGTGTCCTTGCCCTGTGGCTGTTGCCGGTCGTCGTGGCCCTGTTCCTGGGCTGGCAACTGCTGAGTTCCGGGGGGCGTCTGGCCCCCGCCGGCAGCGGCGGAGACACCACGGCGCCCCGCAATGCAGCGGTGGCCCGCATGAGCTACGGCCGCTTCCTGGATTACGTGGAAGCCGGACGCGTCACCGCCGTCGACATCTTTGACGGCGGTCGCACCGCCGTGATCGAGGCGGTGGATCCCGATCTCGACAACCGCGTCCAGCGCCTGCGGGTCGATCTCCCCGGCGTGGCGCCGGAGCTGATCAACAAGCTCAAGGACCAGGGCATCAGCTTCGATGTCCATCCGCCCAAGTCCACCCCTCCGGCCCTCGGCCTGCTGGGCAACCTGCTGTTCCCGCTGCTGCTGATCGGCTCGCTGATCTTCCTGGCCCGGCGCTCCTCCGGCATGCCGGGCGGGCCGGGCCAGGCCATGCAGTTCGGCAAATCCAAGGCACGGTTCGCCATGGAGGCCGAAACCGGCGTCAAGTTCGACGACGTGGCCGGGGTGGAGGAGGCCAAGCAGGATCTCCAGGAGGTGGTCACCTTCCTCAAGACCCCCGAGCGCTTCACCTCCGTGGGGGCCAAGATTCCCCGCGGCGTGCTGCTGGTGGGCCCCCCCGGCACCGGCAAGACCCTGCTGGCCAAGGCGATCGCCGGCGAGGCCGGTGTGCCCTTCTTCTCCCTCTCCGGTTCGGAGTTCGTGGAGATGTTCGTCGGTGTGGGCGCCAGCCGCGTGCGCGACCTGTTCAAGCGGGCCAAGGAGAACAGCCCCTGCCTGATCTTCATCGATGAGATCGACGCCGTCGGCCGTCAGCGCGGCGCCGGCATCGGCGGCGGCAACGACGAGCGGGAGCAGACCCTCAACCAGCTGCTCACCGAGATGGATGGCTTCGAGGGCAACAGCGGCATCATCATCATCGCCGCCACCAACCGCCCCGACGTCCTGGACTCGGCCCTGATGAGGCCCGGTCGCTTCGACCGCCAGGTGCAGGTCGACGCCCCCGACATCAAGGGGCGCCTCTCGATCCTCAAGGTCCACAGCCGCAACAAGAAGCTGGCCGACGATGTCTCCCTGGAGATGATCGCCCGTCGCACCCCCGGCTTCACCGGCGCCGACCTGGCCAACCTGCTCAACGAGGCGGCGATTCTCACCGCACGCCGGCGCAAGGAGGCCACCGGCCTGGCCGAGATCGACGACGCCGTCGACCGGATCATCGCCGGCATGGAGGGCAAACCCCTCACCGATGGCCGCAGCAAGCGTCTGATCGCCTACCACGAAGTGGGCCATGCCCTGGTGGGCACCCTGGTGAAGCAGCACGATCCGGTGCAGAAGGTCACCCTGATCCCCCGCGGTCAGGCCCAGGGCCTCACCTGGTTCGCCCCCGACGAGGAACAGATGCTCGTCAGCCGCGCCCAGCTGCGGGCCCGGATCATGGGCGCCCTGGGGGGCCGTGCCGCCGAGGACGTGGTGTTCGGCCACTCCGAGGTGACCACCGGTGCCGGCGGCGACATCCAGCAGGTGGCCTCCATGGCCCGCCAGATGGTGACGCGCTTCGGCATGAGCGACCTGGGTCCGATGTCCCTGGAAGCCGGCAATCAGGAGGTGTTCCTGGGTCGCGACCTGATGACCCGCAGCGATGTCTCCGATGCCATCGCCCACAAGATCGACGAGGCCGTTCGGCAGATCGTCCAGAGCTGCTACACCGACACCGTCAAGCTGGTGGCGGAACACCGTGCCTGCATGGACCGTCTGGTGGAACTGCTGATCGAGAAGGAGAGCCTGGATGGCGATGAGTTCCGCCTGATCGTCTCCGAGTTCGCCTCGATTCCCGACAAGGATCGCTTCTCCCCCCTGCTCACGGCCGCCGACCTGGCCGCCGCCCCCCCTCAGGCTGCCGCCGTGGCCGAGACCACCGAAGCACCCTGAAGGCCGGTCCTTCGCCATGAAAAAGGCCTGCTCCGGCAGGCCCTTTTTTTGTGTCCGCTGTCGGCTCAGACGGGGCGAACGGGCCGCTTTTCGATCACCTTGTCGATCAGGCCATAGGCCATCGCTTCGGCCGGGGACATGAAGAAATCCCGGTCGGTGTCGATCTGGATCCGCTCAAGATCCTGACCGGTACGGCCGGCCAGTTCGCGGTTCAGCTTGTCCTTGAGATAGAGGATCTCATCGGCCTGTATGCGGATGTCGCTGGCCTGGCCCCGGGCGCCGCCGAGGGGCTGGTGGATCATGATCCGGGAGTGGCTCAGGCTGCTGCGCTTGCCCTTGGCGCCGGCGCAGAGCAGGAAAGCGCCCATGCTGGCCGCCAGTCCCACACAGACAGTCTGGACGTCAGGTTTGATGTGCTGCATCGTGTCAAAGATGCCGAGGCCGTCGTAAACCGAACCGCCCGGGGAATTGACATAGAGGAAGATATCCTTCTCAGGATCTTCAGCCTCCAGAAACAGCAGCTGGGCCACGACGCGGTTGGCGGACTCCGCCGTCACCGGTTCGCCGAGGAAGATGATCCTCTCGCGCAGCAGGCGGGAATAGATGTCGAAGGCTCTTTCACCGCGACCCGACTCCTCGATGACGATCGGGATCATGGGCTCCAGACAGGCGATTGAGACGATCCTACCCAGCCGCCGATCGGGTCGAGTGCCTGCAGCGCTAAGGTCGCTGCAACGAAGAATCCATTCGCGTGAGCGCTGCTCTCACCGTCGCCGACAGCAAGCGCGCCTTCCATGGCGCCTTCCCCCATGTCATCGGTCCCCTCTACCGACGCATGGTCGACGAATTGCTGGTGGAGCTCCACCTGTTGAGCCGTCAGAAGGGTTTCCAGAGCGATCCCCTGTTCGCCGTCGGGGTCGTCCAGGTTTTCGATGGCTTTGCCCGGGGCTACCGCCCCGAGGCCCAGAAGGGCCCCCTCTTCGAGGCCCTGTGCGCCTCCTCCGGCTTCGACGGGCCCGACCTGCGTCGCCAGTGCAACGACGCCCTGGCCGCCATGGGGCGCCACAGCCAGGCCGAGGTGCGCCAGTGGATCGAGTCACAGGGGGAGGGGGCACCGCCGCCGGTGGCCACCGCTCTGGCCGGCATCCGCCGGCCTGACTTCCACTATTCCCGCCTGATGGCCGTCGGCCTGCTGGCCCTGCTGGAGCAGGCCCTGGCCGACGACGCCATGGAGCCCCAGGCCCTGCGGCAGCTGGCCCACGAGATCGGCGCGTCGATGGGGCTGCTGCGCGACCGGCTCGACAAGGATCTCGCCCTGTACGCCAGCAACCTCGAGAAGATGACCATGGCCGTGGAGCTCATGGAGGAGACCGTGGCCGCCGAACGGCGGCGGCGTGAGCGTCAGGCCGTCAGCGGCTCACCTGAAGGCGTCCCTTCAGCCAGCTGAGCCCAGCGCCGCCGCTGGCGGATTCCCCGGGTACGGCCTCCATCCACAGCTGGTCAGCCCGGCGCACCAGCTCCGGCAGGGGCTCGGGGAGCAGGCCCAGCTGGTCGAGGCCCCGGGGCCGGACCCGCAACCAGAGCTCGCCGCTGGCGGGGGCACTCGTCCCCGCGATCGCCATGGTCTGCCACCGGCCTGGCACCGGACCGAGGAACAGCAGCAGCTGGGGCGTGGGCCCGCTCTCGCCGATCCAGCGCCATCCTCCCAGCACCACGCCGTCCTGCCGGCTCCAGGTGGCGGCCTGCGCCTGGGAGGTCGTGGTGCTGCCGGGGCCATCCTCCAGCCCCTGGGCCTGCAGGGCCTTGGCCAGGCCCAGCAGCAGCTGACGCCAGCCCTGGCGATCGGATCCCACCGCCACCTGGAGCTCGAGCGAGGCCTGGAAGGGACCGGTGGCCTGGGGCTGGAGCCGCAGGCGGAACGGGGAACGCCGCAGCAGGGCCAGCCCCTTGGTGTCGATGCCGTAGCGGGCCGCCAGGGGATCGCGGATCAGCTGGCGGGCCAGCAGCCCGCGGAACAGCTGCTCAAGGGAGGAGCCCTGGAGTTCCAGAAGCTGATCAGCCGGCAGGGGCGGCCTGGATGGGGCGGGCAGATCCGGGGATCTCAGGCTGCCGGCCGGGCCGACGGCGGCGGGCCGGTCGGAGGCTTCGCCGCGCCAGCGCACCTCGGAGGACTCCAGCGACAGGGACAGACAGCCCTCCTGATAGGCCTCCAGCAGGGGGGCGAGGGGACCCACCAGCGCCCCGAGGCCGGAAGCGTTCCAGAAGACCCCCTGGCCGGTCTCCAGCCGGGGGAGGCAGGCACTGAACAGTCCGCGACCGGCACGCTGGTCCGGTCGCAGCTGGTCCTGCAGGAGGCGGCGGGAGAGGGGATCGGGTGCCACCACCAGCAGGTTGCCCACCCGCAGGGCATCGGCAGGCAGGGGCCGCCCGGCTCCAGCGCCGGCGATCTCCTGCACCACCAGGTACGCACCCCCATCGGTGTGGGGTCCCCAGAACTGCCACCAGGTGCGGCGCTGGTCGCGCCACAGGCGGGTGGCCGGGGCCTCGCCGAGGCGTTCGCTCCACAGGGCCGGGACCGGCCGCCCGGGACTGGCGGGGAAGCTCTGCAGCAGGCTGCTCACCGCCATCAGCTGCTCGAGCCCCTGGGCCCGGGGCCGGGGCCAGCGCCACAGGGCGAGGCCCGGCAGCAGCAGCAGGAGCAGCAGCGTGACCGTGGTGAGCGGCAGGGGCGGCAGCGGCAGCCTGCGGGGCAGACGCGGCAGGGCCGGTGCCACCAGTGAGCGGCGCAGTGTCTCGAACGGGCGGCTCATGGAAACGCCGGCTGGGTGGAGCCTGGGAGGGTGGGGACCGGGGTCCGGTCCCGCGTTCGTTCCGTCATCGGTGGCCCAACCCGGCCCACGCCCCTCAGAACACTGGAGCCGCCATGGCGGGCCCCCTCAGCGATTGCGGCCCTCGCTGGAGCGGCGCCGACGCTTGTCCCGCCATTCGACGGTGGAGAGATAGATCACGCCCACGCTCACGAAGAGCAGCAGGGCGGAGGCGAGGCCCGCCAGCAGGGTGGTGGTGGGGAAGGCCAGATCAGAAACCGATGCTGTTGTCACCGTTGCGGCCCCACACGACCATGGCGATCGAGAAGCTGAAGATGGCCGCCAGGGCGGACCAACCAAGGGTGATCAACATCGGGACCGGTTCAAGACTGCGCGCATGTTACCTACGCTGGTGACCGGCAGCCGCTGCGGGCCCATGGTCGTCGCTCCCTCGAGAAGTACCGCCCCGATCGCCCAGCGCCGGTCTGAGGGCTACCCCAGCGTCAACGTGATCGTGCTCGACGACGACGTCAACACCTTCCAGCACGTGGTCGCGGTGCTCGTGCGCCACCTCCCCGGCATGCAGCCCGACCGGGCCTGGGAGCTGGCCCACCGGATCGATGGCGAGGGTTCTGCGGTGGTCTGGAGCGGACCGCTTGAGCAGGGGGAGCTTTACCACCAGCTGCTCTCCGCCGAAGGGCTGACGATGGCGCCCCTGGGCCACGGCTGAGCGGCACCCATGGCCCGGCTGGTGATCACCCACAGCACCTACGTGGAGGGCCTGATCCCGCTGCTGCGAAGGCTGGCGACCCTGAAAGAGATCGACACGATCACCCCGGCGGTGATCACCCGGGTCAGGGGCCGCAGCGTCGGCCTGCGGCTGCGGGTGTCGAGTCCGATCACCGGAGGCCACAAGCTGCTGGCCCGCAGGGGCAGCACGGCCCAGGAGGTGTTCGTGGTCACCCGACTGAGCCGGGATCAGCTGCAGGAGGAGTTGGATCGGTTGACGAACTGAGCAGGCTGGTGGGGGCCACCCGTTCGTAGACGGCCGGGGTGCCGAAGCGGCCGTAGGCGCCGCTGTCGCGGAACCAGTTCGCCCCTTCCACCACCTGCAGGTCGCTGGGGTGCAGTCCCCAGCGCTGCTCAAGGTAGGCCGATGCGGCGGCCACATCGAAGCGGGGCTGGCCCCAGGCCACGATCGCCAGGGCCAGGGCCCGGATCCGCAAGGCGCCGGCGGGACTTTCCTGGATCTCCTCCTCCAGCAGGAAGGTGCGGAAATCGCCGCCGGACTCCCCTTCCAGGGGGTATTTCTGCAGGTACAGCGCCCGGGCCCTGGGAAACACCGGACCCGGGGCGCGGGCGAGCAGGCGCTCGAAGGCCTGCAGGAAGCTCGAGGGCTCGCTGTTCACGGCGGCAGGGGGGACGTCTCCCCAGCATGCCGGGCCGGGTGTGATCGGGATGGGCTGAAAAGGGGTGGACCGCCGTGCCGTCTTGCCCCAGTGTTCGACCTGGATGAACCAGAAGGGGAGTCAGGGGCGGGGCTTCGTTTCCGGCAATGAAGCCGGTCTACGTTGCCGTCGCTGAAGACTCCCCATGTCGAAAGGGAGTCAGATCAGAAAACTGTGAAAGGCAGTCACCAACACAGCAGTCCAACTCCATCCTAGGCGGGTTGGGGGGGGAGCGGCCAGATGGCCCTCACCTCGGCCAGCAGGCGCTGCCGCTGCAGCTCCCGCTCCTCCGCGGTGCTGCCATCCAGGAGCAGGGTCAGATGGCCCAGCTTGCGGCCCACCCCACCGCCCCGCTTGCCGTACCAGTGCAGATGGGCGCCCGGAAGCGCCTCCAGCGCCCGCCGGCGCACGAGCTGCTCGTCATCGCCCGTCTCCGGCGCCAGCAGGTTGACCATCAGTGCCCCGGGCACCACGGCATCGGTGGAGCCCATCGGCAGACCGGCAACGATCCGCACCTGCTGGGCGAACTGGCTGGTGCGGCAGGCCTCGATCGTCAGATGGCCGGAGTTGTGGGTGCGGGGGGCCAGCTCATTGACCTGCAGGCCCGAGCGCCCATAGAAGAACTCGATCGACAGCACCCCCACGTAGTCGAGGGCGGTGAGCAGGGAGGCGGCCACGTTGCGGGCGAACACCTCGACCCGGTGGTCCACCGGTGCCGGGAACAGCACCCAGTCGCAGACACGGCTGTGCTGGTGGGTCTGCACCAGGGGGTAGCAGGCCACCTGCCCCTGCCGGTCACGGCAGGCCACGAGGGCCAGTTCCTGATCGAAGCCCACCAGTTCCTCGAGGATCCAGTCGTCCGGCTCGACGCGCTGGAGCAGCTCCTCGAGGGCCCCCAGGTCGGCGACCGGAACCGTGCCCCGGCCGTCGTAGCCCCCCCGGCTGGCCTTGGCCATCAGGGGGAAGGCGAAACCGTCGGGGAGACGCGGCAGCGCCGGCGCCTGCATGGGACGCAGGGGAGCCACCAGCGGCAGCCCAGCCGCGTCACCGGCCGGGGGGAGGGGAGGCTCCGGCTGGAGCACATCGGCCAGGGGGCACCAGCGGGGGGCGGGCAAGTGCAGGTCGCCGAGCAGCCGTCGCTGGCCCGCCTTGCTGACCAGGGGCTGGAGGGCGTCGAGACCCGGCAGGAAGTGTAGGGCGGGCCCCTCCAGGGCCCGCAGGTCCTCGAGCGGGATCCACTCGTTCTCGAAACTGATGGCGCCGCAGCGGCCGGCCAGCTCCCGGGTGGCGTTCACGTCATCGACCGCCGCCAGCACCACGCTGGCGGCGGCACGGGTGGCCGGATCCTCGGCTCCTGGCGTCTGCACGTGAAGGGCGACACCGAGATCCTGGGCGGCCTCGGCCAGCATCCAGGCCAGCTGGCCACCTCCGACGATGCCGATGGCATCGAGCGGTGCCGGCGTGGCCTGGGGAAGGGGGTCCGCGATGGTCTGCACCCTGGGGTTGGTGGCTCGAAGCGGGGACCAGCCTGGCATCAGGTCGTCGAGGCCCCCTGCAGGGGGATCCCTGGCAGGGGGATCACTGGAGCGGGTTCTCGGCGGCGAAGGCGTAGCGGAGCAGGCTGAGCAGCAGCACGATCAGGAACAGGGCCAGCCCGACGGTGCAGGCGTAGCTGATCTCCAGCTCGGAAAAGGCCTGGTCGTACACGTAGTAGACAATCGTGCGAGTGCTGTCGGCCGGGCCCCCCTGGGTCATCAGGTAGACCTCCTCGAACACCTTGGTGGCCCCGATGGCCGAGATCACCGCCACCAGGGTGATGTAGGGCCTCAGCAGGGGCAGGGTGATGTCCAGATGGCGACGCCATCCCTCGCTGCCGTCGAGGGCCGCCGCCTCGTAGAGATCGGCGGAGATCCCCTGCAGGCCGGCCACAAAGATGACCATGTAATAGCCAAGGCCCTTCCAGAGGGTCACGAGCATCACCGAGGGCAGGGCCAGGCCGGTGGAGGTGAGAAAGCCGATCGGTGAGAAGCGATCCCCCAGCAGGGCACCGAGCCAGCCGTTGACCAGCCCGTTCTCGGCGTAGAGCCAGCGGAAGGCGATCGCCGCCACCACCAGCGACACCAGCACCGGGGTGTAGAAGGCGCCACGGAACCAGTGGATGCCCGGCAACTGGCGGTTGACCAGCACCGCCAGGGCCAGGGATCCGAGCACGATCGGCGGCACCACCCCCAAGAGATAGAGAAAGGTGGTGCCCGTCACCCGCAGCAGCATCGGATCGGCCAGCAGGCGGCGGAAGTTGGCCAGGCCCACGAAGGTGAGCGGCTCACCCACATCCAGCCCGGTGCGGGTGAAGCTGATCACCAGGGCCATCGCCGCCGGGATCAGCACCGACACGGCGAGCAGCACCAGGGCGGGGGTCAGGAACGCCCAGGCGGAGCGGGTGGCTGCCGGTGCGGCGGGGGTGGGTCGGGCCATGGGTGCATCCTGCCGGAGCCGGGGCGATGCACAATCGGAACCGAGGCAGGAGCCCCCTTGGTGCCGCCCCACCCCTTTCCCCATGACCCCAACGCCGACGCCGAAGCAGGTGCTGCGGGAGGTCTTCGGCTACGACGCCTTCCGCGGCCCCCAGGCCGCCATCGTCGAGCACGTCTGCGCGGGGGGATCGGCCCTGGTGCTGATGCCCACCGGTGGCGGCAAGTCGCTCTGCTATCAGATCCCGGCCCTCTGCCGGCCAGGCACGGCCGTGGTGGTGTCGCCCCTGATCGCCCTGATGCAGGACCAGGTGGGGGCCCTGCGGCAGGCGGGCGTGCGGGCGGCCGCCCTGCATTCGGCCGAGAGCGGCGAGGCGGCGGCGGCCACCTGGCGGGAGCTGCAGGCCGGCGGGCTGGACCTGCTCTACGTGTCGCCGGAGCGGCTGCTGAACGGTGATCTGATCGAGCGGCTCGCCGATCTGCCCCTGGCCCTGTTCGCCATCGACGAAGCCCACTGCGTCTCCCAATGGGGCCACGATTTCCGGCCCGAGTACCTGCAGCTGGCGGTGCTGGCGGAGCGCTTCGGGACCGTGCCCCGCATCGCCCTCACCGCCACCGCCGATCCCCGCACCCGGACCGAGATCGTGAAGCGCCTGGGCCTGGAGCAGGCGGCGGTGTTCCTGGCCAGCTTCGATCGGCCCAACATCCGCTACCTGCTGCGGGACAAGAGCGAGCCGAAGCGCCAGCTGCTGGAGTTCATCGCCAGCCAGCGGGGCCACGCCGGCATCGTCTACGCCCGCTCCCGCAAGCGGGTGGAGGAGTTCGCCACCCTGCTGGCGGCCGAGGGGCATGACGCCCTGCCGTATCACGCCGGCCTGGCGGCGGACACACGCAGCGCCGCCCTGGAGCGGTTCCGCCATGGCAGCGGCGTGATCGTGGTGGCGACCATCGCCTTCGGCATGGGCATCGACAAGCCGGACGTGCGCTTCGTCGCCCATGTGGACCTGCCCAAGAGCCTGGAGGCCTACTACCAGGAGACGGGCCGGGCGGGCCGCGATGGGCTGCCCGCCATCGCCTGGATGGTGCACGGCGCCGCCGACGTGCCGCCGCTGCGCCGCTTCATCGAGGAGTCCGACGCCGAACCGGCCCAGAAGCGGATCGAGCATGGCCGGCTCGACTCCCTGATCGGCTTCGCCGAGACCTCCGGCTGCCGTCGCCGGATCCTGCTCGACTATCTGGGCGAAACGGGCAGCGCCGACTGCGGCAACTGCGACGTCTGCCTGGAGCCCAACCAGGGCGTGGACGTGACCGAGCCGGCCCGCAAGGCCCTCTCGACCGTGTACCGGACCGGCGGGCGCTTCGGGGCCGCCCATTTGGTGGACGTGCTGCTGGGGGGCGACACCGCCCGGGTCCGCAGCCTCGGCCATGACCAGCTGGGGGTGTACGGAATCGGCAAGGAACTGGACCGGCTGCAGTGGCGCAGCCTCTTCCGGCAGCTCACCGCCAGGGGCTACCTGGTGGCGGCCGCCGATGGCCACGGCGGCCTGCAGTTCGGCCCCGATGACCTGGTGCGGCCGCTGCTGCGGGGGGAGTCGCGGCTTGAGGTCAGGCTGCCGCCTCCGGCCCGGGAGCGGCGTGGGGGGCGCCCCTCCGGGAACGCCACACCAGGGGCCAGCGCGGAGTCCGCCGATCCGGAACTCCTGGCGGCCCTGAAGGCCTGGCGGCTGGAGCAGGCCCGGCAGCAGCGCCTGCCTCCCTATGTGGTCTTTCACGACCGCACGCTGGTGGCCATCGCCGAACGCCGTCCCGCCTCCCTGGACGAGCTCGCCGATCTCACCGGCATCGGCAACGCCAAGCTGGCCAGCTACGGGGAGGCGGTGCTGGAGGTGGTCCGGCGCCTGTCGCCCCAGTCCTAGCCTCGGGCCACCCTCGCCCCTTCCTCCGTGCCGCAGGAGTACCGCACCATCACGGTGTCCCTCGCTGCCGATCCCTACCCGATCCTGATCGGTGAAGGCCTGCTCGAGGGCCTCGGGTCCTTCCTGCTCGAAAGAGGAATCCAGAGCGGCACCCGGGTGCTGATGGTGACCAACCCCGACGTGGAAGGCTTCCATGGAGCCCTGGCGCGGCAGAGCCTGGAGGCCAGCGGCTTTGTGGTTCAGACGCTGGTGATCGAGGCCGGGGAGGAACAGAAGAACCCCGCCACGGTGGCAGCCATCCACGACGCCGCCTTCGCCCACCGCCTGGAGCGGAGCTCCCTGATCGTCGCCCTCGGCGGCGGTGTGGTGGGGGACATGGCCGGCTTCGCGGCCGCCACCTGGCTGCGGGGCATCGCCGTGGTGCAGGTGCCCACCACCCTGCTGGCGATGGTGGATGCGGCCATCGGCGGCAAGACCGGGGTGAACCATCCCGGCGGCAAGAACCTGATCGGCGCCTTCCACCAGCCCAAGCTGGTGCTGATCGACCCCCTGGTGCTGGCGACCCTTCCGGAACGGGAGTTCCGGGCCGGGATGGCGGAGGTGATCAAGTACGCCGTCATCGGCGACGGGATTCTCTTCCGGGATCTGGAGACGGCCGCCGAACGGGACCCCCGCGGTGGCCTGGCCAGCCGGGAAGCCCTTGGCCCCGTGCTCCTGCAGCGGCTGCTGGAGCGCTCGGCGGCCGCCAAGGCCCGCGTGGTGGCGGCCGACGAACGGGAAGGGGGATTGCGGGCGATCCTCAATTACGGACACACCCTGGGCCACGCGGTGGAGAACCTCAGCGGCTACGGCACCTGGCTGCACGGCGAAGCCGTGGGGCTGGGCATGCTGGCGGCCGGCGACATCGCCGTGGCCATGGGTCTCTGGAGCCAGGCGGATCAGCACCGCCAGCGACGCCTGATCGCCGCCGCCGGGCTGCCCATGGACTGGCCAGCCCTCGATCCGGAGGCGGTGCTGGCCTCCCTGCAGGCGGACAAGAAAGTGCGCCAGGGGAAGGTGCGTTTCGTGCTGCCCACCGGTGTGGGCTCGGTCACGATCCGCGACGACGTCGAACCCGCCACCATCAGGGCCGCCCTGGCGGTCGCCAGTTCGATCGGGGCCCCCTGACATGGCGGCCCGATCCTGGGGGTTCCTGCCGGCCATGCCCCGCAGGGAAGGGGTTCAATCGTGGTCTTTCGCTGACAGGGAAGGCGCGATCCCCCCGGATCGGAGACCATCACCGGAAGGTTTTATTCACCACGGCCCATGAGCAGTCGTCCCAGCCGGTTCAACAACTTCCTGAGCCAGCCCCTGCGACGACTCGGTGCCCTGGCCCGAACCATCGGGCTCGGCGGCCAGGAGGAGACCGCTGAGCCCGACCCATCCGCCGCTCCCGTGGAGGAGCCCCCGGCGGCGGCGGCCCAGACGCCCTCCACCCCTGACCCTGCACCCCAGGAGAGCGGCGGTGGAGCCAGCTGGGTGGCCTTCGTGCCCCGTGATCCCCAGTGGTCCCAGGTGCGCTGGTTCATCGAGCCGGCCGACCGCCAGCGGGCCCAGGCCGCTGGAGCCACTCAGCTGTGCCTGCGCGTCGCCGACGTCACGGGCCTCGATGGGGGATCCACCCATCCCCACACCCTGCAGGAGGTGGTCGTCGACAGCCAGGCCAGCGAGTGGTACCTCCCGGTTCCCCTGTCCGGACGCGATTACAGGGTGGAACTGGGCTTCCGCAAGGGGGGCAGTGGCGGCTGGATCTCCATGGCCTTCTCCGCCACCGCCCATGTGCCGGATCTGGACGGACCGGCCCTGACGGCGCCCGATCCCTTCGTCGCCTTCTCCATGCCGCCTGCCGCCGAGCCTGCTCCTGGAGCCATGCCGGGGCGGGAGATCGTCAACGATCTGCACGAGCGGCTCTACCAGAGCGCCACCAGCCCCTGGCGCCGCCTGGGCCGTGGCTCGGAGGCCTTCCACGAGATGGATTCCGCCGCTGGTCTCGCCGGAGGCGGTGCCTTGTCCGCCTCCGGAGCCGGCCCCTGGGCCTCCGGCCGCAGCGGTTCCGGCATCGGTGGGGTGGCCCCCCGCCAGCGCTCCTTCTGGCTGGTGGCCGACGCCGAGCTGATCGTCTACGGCGCCACCGACCCCTCGGCGAGCCTCAGCATCGGCGGCGAGGCCGTTCCCCTCTCCGCCGATGGCACCTTCCGCCTGCAGGTGCCCTTCCGTGACGGCCAGCAGCTCTACCCGATCGAGGCCCTGGCGGCCGATGGCGAGCAGAAGCGCAGCATCACCATGGAGTTCCGCCGCACCACCCCCCACGCCAACGTCAATCCCCGCGAAGAGGCCCAGTCGGAGTGGTTCTGAGCAGCCTCAGTGGCTCTCCCGCAACTCCTCGGTACAGATGGTGATGCACTCACCGTCGTCCAGGGAGCAGGTGGTGATGCAGGCGAAGTAACGCTCGACCGGGTCATCGTTCCAGACCCCATCGACAGCGAGCTGATCCCCCGACCGAACGGCAGCCCGATCAGCCACGCGATCACCCAGAACCCTGTCCATGGCCGCTCCTCAGGAAGTCTTTTCAACCTAACCTCATCGCCTGATGGCGCCTGAAGGATTGAGCAGGAATGCTCAATCCTTTGTGAGGGGATGTAACGGAGGTCGGGGAGGTGTAGATGGCTTGAGCTGTAACGCTGCGTTGAGATGTAACGCTGAGTTGCGTTGGAACCCTGCCCTGGTTCAAGCCAAGGGTGGACGCAGGAACAGGGGGGCCGTCACCGGGGTCGGCGCCTCAGCGTCGCGGCGCAAGGCGATCCAGCGGAATTCACCCAGTCCGGCGGGGTCCACCAGCCGCAGCAGGGTTTCCCTGCGCTGCAGCAGCTCCCCCAGCGGCGTGCCGCTCTCCTGCTGGAGCCCATGCAGACGCTGGGCCAGCCCGAGGGCCAGCAGGGCCTCCCCCTGACGGCAGACGCCCAGGGTCTGCCAGCCTCCGGCCCGGGAGGCCACCTCCAGGCTCTCCAGGCAGAGGTGGGCGGTCAGGTCCCAGTGGCCCGGCTCCTGCAGCGGGTCGTCGCTGGCCCGCTGGCGCCGGTAGGCCATCAGGGTGCCGTTGCTGCGCTGGGGCGCGTAGTAGCGGCGGGCCTCGTGGGCGTAGTCGATCACCAGCAACCAGCCCTGGGTGAGTGCTTCACCACAGGCGGCCAGCCAGGGGGCCAGACCGGGATGGAGCTCGCTGCACCAGCCCTCCGGGCGGCGTTCATCGAGGGGCAGCAGCCCGAGGTCGGCCAGGGGTTCCAGCAGGGCCCCGGACAGGGGCTCGCCGGCCTCCAGGCGCAGGCCGTCGCCTTCCAGGACGACCCGCTGGCGGCACCAGCGCCCACCCCGGCGCTCGATCCGCTCCACGGTCAGGGCGTCGAGCACCTCGTGGGCCAGCACCACCCCGCGCACCGGTGCGTCCGCCAGGGTGCGGAAGTCGGCCCAGCGCACGGGCAGGGGGCAGGCGGCGAGCCGCCGGCGCTGCCGCTCGGCCATGCCGGCATTCGGCTCGACGAGCACCAGCTCGGTGCGCCTGGCCAGGGAGGGCCAGCCGCTGTGGAGCGCTTCGGCCAGCTGCAGGGCCAGCTGCCCCTCCCCCGGTCCGGTCTCCACAAGGGCCAGGCATTCGTCAGCGGGCAGCTGGGCCAGCCACTGGGCCACCTGGGGGGCCAGCAGGCGGGCGAACTCCTCCCCCAGCGAAGGGGCCGTGGCGAAATCGCCTCCCGGGCCGATCTGGAGCCTGCCACTGCCGTAGGCGCCGTGCTCCGGGTCGTGCAGGACCCACTCCATGTAGTCAAGGAAGGGCACCGAGCCTCCCGCGGCCCGCAGGCGCTGGGCCAGCCAGGCAGGAGCCGCCGGGGAGCCGGGGTGGGACGTGGTCACGCGGCGTGGGGGGACTCGGTGAGAATGCTGACCGATGGACGACGGAACGATGCGGATGGCGGCGGATGGGGCAGCGGGAGCAGCGGCGGTGACGGCGGCGAAGGTTCAGTCACCGCAGCGGTGGAGGCCCGCGCCAAGCGGCCCCCTGGGGCGGCGGCTCGGGGCCGCCCTGGCCACGGTCTGCCTCGTGCTCGTCACCTGGGTGCTGCCGGGCGCCGGTGGTCCCGCCCTGGCGGCGGACAACCCCCAGCTGCTGCCCGATCACCCAACCCCGGTGATCGACCTGGCCAAGGCCCTCACCGATGGCGAGCGGGGGGCCCTGGAGAGCGAACTCGAGGATTTCGAAGCCACCAGCGGCTGGAAGCTGCGGGTGCTGACCCAGTACGAGCGCACGCCCGGACTGGCCGTCAAGGGTTTCTGGGACCTTGACGAGCGCAGCCTGCTGCTGGTGGCCGATCCCCGCGGCGGCAACCTGCTGAACTTCAACGTGGGCGAAGCCCTGTTCGCCCTGATGCCACGCACCTTCTGGGTGGAGCTCCAGACCCGCTATGGCAACCAGTTCTACGTGCGGGACCACGGCGAGGACGGCTCGATCCTCTCCGCCATCCATGCCGTGAAGGGGTGCCTGGCGATCGGCGGCTGCCAGGTGGTGCCCGGCCTGCCCCAGGAGCAGTGGATCCTGACCCTGTGCACCTCGATCCTGGGCGGGCTGATCGTGGGGTTCGCCGCCTTCCCCCGCCAGGAGGGTCGCCGGGTGGAGTGGACCTGGGTGCTGCTGCTCTCGCCCCTGTGGGTGATCCTGTTCGTCGCCCTGGGCATGGGACCGATCATCACGCGCACCCACGACGTGCTGCCGCTGCTGCGCAACGTGCTGGGCTTCCTTGGAGCTGCGGTGCTGGCCTACCTGATCGCCCAGAAGACCCTCGGAGGGGTCCGGCTGGAGGGCAAGGGGGAAGGCTGAGCGCTCAGGGTGCTGTGCTGGCCGGGGTGCTGACGCGTTCCAGCTGACAGGAGAGGCTCTCGTCGCTGCAGGCCGGGGGCACCTGGCGGATCGCCACGTCCTCCCAGACGGAAGCGGCTTCCCGGCGGAGCTGGGCCAGGTTCTGCTCGTAGAAGCGGCGCAGGTCGTTCAGGCGCTTCACCGGCTGCCCGTAGAAGCTGCGGCCGGTGAGGGTGGGGAAGGAGGCCCACTCCGGAGCCAGACGGGCCGCCAGATCGGGGGTCAGCTCGCCGCGGTCGGCCAGGTGCAGGGCCCCGCGACGCTGGACCAGGAACAGGGCGGCCTGGTCCTGGGACTCAGGCCCGAAGTCGTCGACGCCGAGGGCCCGGGTGACCATGTCCCAGGTGAAGGGCATGAACTGGTAGGCGCCGGCGGCGGCACTGGCGTACCGGGCCGTGCGCATGACGCGGTTGGGATGGCGCTCGAGGGAGTCGAACAGGCTGCCGCCGAAGAGGATCCGGTAGCCGATTTCATGGCCGTTGGCCCAGGTGCCCTCGGCGTAGCGGATCGTGTTGAGCAGGGCCCGCCGCTCGGGGGTGATGGCGAACACCCGGGGCGCGGCCGGCAGCGGCGACAGCATCGCGACCCGCGTGGGGCCGGCGGAAGCGGCGGTGCTGGCCCCCCAGGCCTGGGAGCCCTCGGCGGCCCTGACTGGCCCGGCCAGGCTCAGACCCAGTCCGGCGAGGGCGAGAAGCAGGGGGGTGCGCTGAAGGTTCGGCAAGAGGAGAGGTCGTGAAGGACAAGTGGGGGAAGACCCGTTGCAGTAACAACAGAGTCAATCCGGCTTGATGCGCTTGGTGTGACCAGGTCTTCTGGAGAACGACAACAGGAAGAACCAGTGATCCCGTGGCAGAGAAATTGAATTCATGCCGCCGAGACTTGGCGGTAATTTGCCGATGAATCCGCAGAATCGATTCCCTATTTGTGACGGTCGAACAACTGTCTACTTGTATCAAGAATGACGTTTTGCATTCCGGTTACAGCCAGGGACTGATATCTCCCGGATTCGATGAACAGATGATCAAATCCTGAAGGCCTACGCCATAGGCAGTGCTGATCGTCCTTCCAGCCAGGACACGAGCGTCCGTGCGGCGGTGGACGCGCCGTCGTCTGCGAGGGGACCGCGCCGGGGGGGCATCAGGGGCTGGTCCAGCTCCCAGTCGCCGCGGTGGAAGGCCTCCTGGCTCAGCAGCCGATGCCAGCCGTGGTTGCGCAGGTCCTCCTCCAGCACCGGCGCTTCCGCGAAGCCGCTGCGGTGCACCAGATGGATGCCCACCCCCTGGCTGAAGGCCTCACAGAAGCTGCTGTAGCCGGGCTTGGTGATCAGCCGTCCCGCCAGGGGCATCAGGTCGAGGGGGCGCACCCCCTGGGGCAGGCAACGGCCATTGGCCACCGTGGCCAGCAGCGGTTCCGGCCCGATGAACACATGTTCGGGCCAGCGGGCCAGCAACGCCGGGTCGATCGCCATGCCGAGCCCCCCGAAGCTGACCAGCACCACCCGCTCCCGATCCGCCGGCAGGTCCAGCTCCCGGGCCAGCCGTGCGCCATCGAGCCGGGGCCGGGAGCTGGTCAGGCCCAGCCGCACGTCCGGAACCCCCCAGTCCATCGGCAGGGACAGGGGGCAATGGAGTAGCAGATCCCCCTGCCCGTAGAGCTGCCGGTGGCGTTCGGCCCAGGGACGGAAGGCCGGGCCCATGGGGGCGTGGATCACGTCCCAGCCGAAGCTGGCCAGCCACACGAGCGGCACCCGCAGTCGCCGGGCCAGCAGGGCCGCCGCCGGAGGCACGTCCCCCAGCACCAGGACCGGCTGACGCTGGTCCTCCAGCCAGCGGGCCTCGCGCTCCACCAGCGCCGGCAGTTCCTCCTCCAGCCGCTCAAGGGCGGCCAGGGTGGCGTCGGCATCGGCGCCGAGGGCATCGGCCTGGATCACCCCCACGTCCCAGCGGCAGGGGCGCAGCTCGAAGGGCACCGGACCGAAGGACAGCTCCAGGAAGCCCTGGGGCAGTCCGGTGGAGATCACCAGCCGCCAGTCGGGCCTCAGGGCGGCCAGTTCACAGAGCACCGAGACCGTGCGGGATCCGTGGCCGAAGCCATGGCTGCTGACGCAGGCGTGGATCAGCAAGGACTCAGCACCCCCGCCGCCGGCAGGGACGCCGTCCAGAGGGTCTGCTCGTAGTGGAGGGCGGCGTCGATGCCGTACCAGCGGTGGCTGATGTGGCGCAGATCGCCGTCTGAGAAGACGACCCAGCTGAAGTGACGCAGGGCCCGTCCCTGCTGGTCCACGCCGTGGCGGGGCACACAGGCGGTGTTGAGAAAGGCGGTGCCCTGGGCGTCGCGGCGGAAGCTGAGCCGTTCCCCCTGGTGATGGCAAAGGGCGTGATGCATGTGGCCGAACACCACCAGGGGCAACGGGCGGCGGCGGCGGATCTGGTCCACCGCCAAGGCCAGATCCTGATCCCCCCAGTCGCAGGCGGGCGTCTTCCAGTCCCGGCCGCAGAGGTCGTCCACCTGGGTGCCCAGGCCGCTGGGACCGGAATGGGCCAGGAGGATCAGTGGCAGCTGGGGATCGGCGGCCAGGGCCGCCCGGCTGATGCGCTGGGCGGACTCCTGCAGGCCCACCGGTCCGTAGACCGATCGCACCGCCTTCGAGAGGTGGAAGCCGCCGCCGGCGGTGCCAGGACGGGCGCCCACCACCGCCAGCCCGGGAGGACGCAGCTCCCTCAGACCCCAGCCGCAGTGCCGCTCGCCGAGCAGCTCCAGCTGGCGGCGCAGGGTGCGGCCGCTGCCGTCCTTGCCGGAATCGTGGTTGCCGAGCACGCAGGCGACGGGCAGCTCCAGGGTGGCGAGCAGTTCGGGAATGCGGCACTTGCCGTCGCTGAGGTCACCCACCAGCAGCAGGGCATCCGGGCGGATCCGATCCAGCACGTCGTGGTCACTGCGATCCCACTGGTCGTGCAGATCCCCCGCAATGGCGATGTTCAGCTCAGCCAATACCGACCGCTTCCTAGAGTGGGATCATCGTGCATGAGAAGGGGCAACGGTTGGTCTTCACGCAGACGCTGACCCACACGCCCCAACCCAGCCTTGAGGCCTGCCCGCCCCGTGCTGAGCTGGCAGCCGCGATCGAAACGCTCAAGAACGAGCGCAACGCCGTCATCCTGGCCCACTACTACCAGGACGACGCCATCCAGGACTGCGCCGATTTCATCGGTGACTCCCTCGAGCTCTCCCGCCGCGCCGCCAGCACCGACGCCGAGGTGATCGTCTTCTGCGGCGTCCACTTCATGGCGGAGACCGCCAAGATCCTCAATCCTGGCCGCACGGTGCTGCTGCCGGACCTGGAAGCCGGCTGCAGCCTCGCCGACGCCTGCCCCGCCGACGCCTTCGCCGACTTCCGCCAGCGCCACCCGGACCACTTCGTGGTGAGCTACATCAACTGCTCCGCGGCTGTGAAGGCCCAGAGCGACCTGATCTGCACCAGCAGCAACGCGGTCCACCTGGTGCAGCAGCTGCCGGCCGATCGCCCGATCCTGTTCGCCCCCGACCAGAACCTGGGGCGCTGGGTGGCCCGCCAGAGCGGCCGGGAGCTCACCCTCTGGCCCGGCAGCTGCATCGTCCACGAGACCTTCAGCGAGCAGGCCATGCTGCGCCTGCGCCAGGAACACCCCGAGGCCGAGGTGATCGCCCATCCGGAGTGTCAGCAGCACCTGCTCGATCTGGCCGACTTCATCGGCTCCACCAGCAAGCTGCTGCAGCGCACCCAGACCAGCCCGGCCCCCTCCTTCATCGTGCTCACCGAGCCGGGCATCCTCCATCAGATGCGGCGACGGGCACCGGAGAAGACCTTCCATGAGGTGCCAGGGGCCGATGGCTGCAGCTGCAATGCCTGCCCCTACATGCGGCTGAACACCCTCGAGAAGCTGTGGCAGTGCCTGCACAGCATGGGGCCGGCGATCGAGCTCGATGAGGAGATCCGCCAGCGGGCCCTGGTGCCGATCGAACGCATGCTGGCGATGAGCGCCTGAGGGGCCGGCCCGGACACCAGGGATCGGGAGCCGGTCAGTAGCTGTAGTTGGCCACGAACAGCGAGCCGGCATCGCCGGAGGGTTCGGAGCCGGCCACATAGGCGCCGCGGGCCGCGGCGCCGTTGGCCCGGGCGCGGGCCAGCAGGGCCGCCTGGCCCGCCGCCGTGTCGCTCCCCTTCCATTGGCTGAGGCACGAGTGCTGCAGGGCCCGGCCGTAGGAGAACCCCAGGTGCCAGGGGGCCTCCGGGTCGGCGGCATGGATGGCCGAGAGCAGGACACTGGCCTCCTCCTCCCCCAGGCCCCCCGAGAGGAACAGGATCGCCGGCACGGCCGGTGGCACGCTGCGGCGCAGGGTGCGCACGGTGTAAGCCGCCACCTGGGCAGCGCCGGGACGGTCGGAGCCTTCGGCGCCGGGCAGGGTCATCGAGGGTTTGAGCAAGGTGCCCTCCAGGAACACGCCGTTCCGGCCGAGGGCCTCGTAGACGCTGCGCAGCACCCATTCCTGCACCGCCGCGGTGGTGAGGATGTCGTGGTCGCCGTCCATCAGGATCTCCGGCTCCACGATCGGCACCAGGCCCTCCTCCTGGGCCGTGCGGGCGTAGCGAGCCAGCCCCCAGGCGTTCTCGCGCACGCACAGCTCCGAGGGGCAGCCGTCGGCGCTGATGCGCAGCACGGCCCGCCATTTGGCGAAGCGGGCACCGCGGGCGTAGGCCCGGGCCGCCCGCTCCTGCAGTCCGCGGAGGCCCGTGCACCAGGTCTCGCCGGCCAGGCCGCCGGCCAGGGGCTCGACGCCGAGATCCAGCTTGATCCCGACCACCAGCCCCTGCTCCTTGAACAGATCGACGAGCGATCCGGCCGGCCGGCCCGGGATCGGGGCCGCCTCCTGGTAGAGGGTTTCCTCGTAGAGGATCACGCCGCTGATCGTCTCGCCGAGTCCAGGGGTGGTGGCCAGCAGGGTGCGGTAGGCGCGGCGGTTCTCCTCGCTGTTCTCGACCCCGATCGCCGCGAAACGCTTGCCGATCGTGCCGGTGGATTCGTCCGCCGCCAGCAGGCCGGTGCCCAGCCGCGCCAGGGCGGCCGCGGTGGCCTCCAGCTCCTCGCGATGGGTGTCGAGTGACATCGGGCCAGGGGCGATGGCTGCCCCATGGCTAGTGGCGGGCTCGCCGACCGTCAACGGAACGGGGCGGCCAGGATGCGGTCATTCCCCTGCAGCGGCACCAGCGCGCCATGGCCCTGCCGCCCGACGGCCTGCTCCAGCTCACCCCCCAGGGCCTCTACTGCCCGGCGGCGGCGGCCTGGATCGACCCCTGGCGTCCGGTGAGCCGGGCCCTGATCACCCATGGCCACGCCGACCACGCCCGGCCCGGCAGCGCCGCCTACTGGGCAGCGACCCCGGGTGAGGGCGTGCTGCGCCAGCGGCTGGGGGCCAGCATCGAACTGACGGGGGTGACCTATGGCCAGGAGTGCCGCATCGGCGAGGCCCTGGTGTCATTCCATCCGGCCGGCCATGTGCTGGGCTCGGCCCAGATCCGGATCACCGCCGGCGGTGAGACTTGGCTGGTCAGCGGGGACTACAAGCGTGATGCCGACCCCAGCTGCGCCCCCTTCGAGCCGGTGAGTGCCGACGTGCTGATCACCGAGGCCACCTTCGGTCTGCCGATCTACCGCTGGCGGCCCGGCCACCGGGTGGCCGCCGAGATCCTGGCCTGGTGGCGCGGGGCACCCCAGCGCCCCTCTGTGCTGTTCGCCTACGCCTTCGGCAAGGCCCAGCGACTGCTGGCGGAGCTGGCGGCGCTGGGGGTGCAGGAGGAGGTGCTGCTGCACGGGGCGGTGCAGGCGCTGATGGAGCCCTACCGGAGCCAGGGCGTGGTGCTGCCGCCGACGCGACCGCTGAGCGAACTCCCCCGCCACACCTCACTGGCGGGGCGCCTGGTGCTGGCGCCACCCTCGGCCCACCGCTCGCCCTGGATGCGGTGGTTCACGACCCCCCAGACCGCCTTCGTCTGCGGCTGGATGGCGGTGCGGGGGGCGCGGCGGCGGCGCGGCTTCGAGCGGGGCTTTGCCCTCAGCGACCACGCCGACTGGGACGGGCTGCTGGCCACGGTGCGCGACTGCGGCGCCCGGCAGATCTACGTCACCCACGGCAACAGCGACGGACTGGCCCGCTACCTGCGCGAGGAGCTGGGACTGGCGGCCGAGCCCCTGGGGCGGGCCTTCGAGGGGCAGCGCAACGAGGAGGGGGAGGTGGCCCCAGCCTTGCCAGGCTGAAGCGTTGCCGGCCCGAAGCCATCCAGAGATAAAGGCCCGCTGAATGTTCGCGATGAAAGCGCAGTATGGGCGGCGAGGGAATCAATAACTGTTGAAGGTCCGGGGTGACGGGGCAGCTCGCCTCTAGCGTTCTTCAGGAAGGGAAGGTGGCGTCATGGTTGAACGTGGGGGATCGGCAGACCACGTTGCGACCCTCCACGATCGCCTGGCCGATTTCTGCCTGATCGCCGACCTCACCGACACCGACCTGCTCGCCTCCGATGCGCTGAGCGGCCATTTTCTCGCCTGCAATCATTCAGCCCACACCCATCTGGGGTACAGCATCCCGGAACTGCTGGCCCTGTCCCCGGAAGCGATTCAGGCCGATCCCGATCACGACGCTGCCTGGGTGGCCGAGCGTCGCCGCGAGTTGATCGCCGCCAGCGGCGGGACCATGCACACCCGTCATCGCTGCAGCGATGACTCCATCCGCGACGTCATCGTCCGCAGTCGTGTCCTGGAGATCGACGGGCGGCAACTGATCGTGAGCTGCGTCAGCGACGAAACCCAGCAGCGCCATCGGGAACTCCAGCTCGCCGACACCCTCTCCCTGCTGGAGGAGGGATCCTCGATCAGCGGCATCGGTGTCTGGGATCTGCGCTTCAGTGATGGCCGCATGCGCTGGTCGGAGCAGACCCGGCGCCTCTGCAGAAACCAGCACGGCGGTGAGCACACATCACTCCGGGACTACGGCGCCCTGGTGCATCCCGACGACCGGCTCCGCTGGCACATGGATGTGCGGCGGGCCGTGACCCGGGGCGACGTGTTCCGCAGCTGCCATCGGCTCTGCTTCGACGACGGCACGGAGGTGATGGTGGAGGCCGTGGGTCACCTCAGCTACGACCACAGCGGTGCGCCGGCGCGCATGGTGGGGACCCTCAGGGATGTCACCGGCGAGCAGGCCCTGATGCAGGTTGTGGCGGGCGAGCGCTCCTGCGACCCCCTCACCGGACTTCCCAACAAGCTCGCCACCCTGGAGGAGCTGAACCGGCGCCTGAGCGGTCGCCGCTACAACGCTTCGATGGCTGTCCTGAGCCTGGATGTGGATGGTTTCGGGGACATCAACGACCACTTCGGATCCGATGTCGGCGATCGGGTGCTTCGCGCCATGGCCGGCCGGCTGCGCGATCTGCTCGGCCCGGGCGACTGGCTGGCGCGGCTGGGCAGCGACCAGTTTCTGATCCTCATGGAGGAGGGAGTCCGCTCCATCGGTGATGCGATGGGCGCCGCCCGTCGTCTGCAGCAGGCGTGGGGCCAGCAGCAGCCCTTGCTGAAGGACCTGCCCCTCGACCCGACCTTTTCCGTGGGCATCGCCACCTATCCCGAGCACGCCCAGGAGAGCCGGACGCTGATCCAGTGCGCCAACACGGCACTGATGAAGGCGAAGGCCCAGGGAAGCCTTCAGGTGTGTGCGTACTCCAGCACGATCAGCCGCCAGATTCAGGAGCGCATGGAGCTGAGCATTCAGCTGTCCCAGGCGCTGGATCGCGAACAGTTCCAACTGCTGATTCAACCGCAGCGAACCCCATCCAACGCGCTCGCCGGCGGAGAGATCCTGCTGCGCTGGACCAACCATCTGAGCCTTTCGGTACCGCCCAGCCATTTCCTGCCGCTGGCCGAGGAGAGTGGTCTGATCCTGCAGCTCTCCCCCTGGGTCCTGCGTCAGACCGCCCAGCGGATCAGCGACTGGCAGGCGGCGGGCCTCCGCCCCCCGCGGCTGGCCCTGAACGTCTCCCCGCGGGAGCTGGAGCTGCCGGACGGGCGCTTCATCGGCGCCATGCTGGAGACCCTGGCGGAGTTCCAGCTGCGGCCCGAACAGCTGGAACTCGAGATCACGGAAACGGCGTTGATCCGCAATCCCCTGCTGGCCCGTGAACAGCTGCGGGTGCTGGCCGATCAGGGGTTCCGGATCGCGATCGACAACTTTGGAACCGGCTATTCCTCCCTGGAACTGCTGCGGACCCTGCCGGTCCATCGCCTCAAGATCGATCGCACCTTCGTGCAGTCGCTGACGACCTCCCCCGTCGATCAGACCATCGTGGCCACCACCATCGCCCTGGCCCATGGCCTGGGGATGGAATGCACCGCCGAGGGGGTGGAGTCCGAGGAGCAGCGCCGGATGCTGCAGGATCTTGGCTGCGACTGCTTCCAGGGCTTCCTGTGCGGCCCTCCACTGGAAGCGGAGGCCTTCGAGGCCCTGCTTCTGAATCCGGACGCCGCTGCGATGCCTCCCCCGGAGCGCTGGTCGCGGGGGCCGCAGGGCAGCGAAGCCCCGTCCACCCAGCCGGCGGATGGGGCCCATCTGCCCGGCACGTTCGAGCAGCTGACGCTGCTGCGAACGGCCGTGGACGCCAGCCGCGATTTCTTTCTGCTGCTGCAGTCCGTCCATCGCCATGACGGCCGCATCGAAGACTTCCGGGTTCTGGATGTCAACAGAGCCGTCTGCTCCTACCTGCAGCAGGACCGCGAGGCGATCCTGGGCCAGACCCTGCTGGCGATCAGCCCGTCGATGGGCCAGAAGGGCCTGATCGATCTGTATGGCGATGCCGCCATGCGCAACGTCCCCACCGCCGTCAGTGGCTTTGCCGCCAACGATGGGCCCATGGCCACGGGTCGTCGCCTGTTCGACATCGAGATCACCCCGGACCGCGGGATCCTCGCGGTCACCTGGCGGGATGTGACCGAGCAGGACCAGGCCGCCCGCAGCCTGGCGGATGTGGCGGCCCTCTACCGGCTGCTCGCCGACAACATCGTCGATGTGATGCTGCTGCTCAACCACCACCAGCAGGTGGTGTGGGTGTCGCCGTCGCTGCAGCCGATGACGGGCTGGCAGCAGAAGCAGTGGCACGGGCGGAGGTTCCGGGATCTGTTCGCCTCCGCCGAGGAGCCGCCCGGGCCGGTGGATCTCGACCAGTGGCTGGCGGAGTCGGGCCCGATCCGCCAGGGCCGTCTGCGGCTGGCCGATCCAGGCGGAGGCTGGAGCTGGGTGCAGCTGAGCGTCCGCAGGCTCGACAGCGACCAGCTCCGCAGCCTCGACACCCAGGGATTCGACACCAGTGGCGAGGTGGATCCGGTCGGACCCCCCCTGAGCCTGGACCATGGCTATGTGATCACGCTCCAGCCGGTGGATGAGCAGGTCCTGGAGGAGCGCCTGCTGCTGCAGCGCGCCAACACCGATCCCCTCACGGGCCTCTGCAGCCGCGCCGCCATCCTGGAGCGGCTGGAGCGGCTGCTCCTGGATGAACGGGCCCACAGCGCCCAGCCCCTGGCCCTGCTCTTCTGCGACTGCGACGGCTTCAAGGGCATCAACGACCGCTATGGCCACGCCTGCGGTGATGCGGTGCTGAGAACCGTGGCCCGCAGGATCCAGGCCCGGACCCGCCGTGGCGACCATGCCGGCCGGATCGGCGGCGATGAGTTTCTGCTGCTGCTGGAGGGGATCGATCATCTCGAGGATGCGATCGCCTTCGCCGAAGACCTCCAGACCAGCATCAGCGAGCCGATCACCTGGAGTGACGCCACCCTCGAGCCCTCGTTCTCGATCGGCATCGCCCTGCACGGGGCCGGAGAGGATGCGGATCTGTTCCTCCGGCGGGCCGACCGCAACATGTACACAGCCAAGGCCGCCGGCCGCCACCGGGTGGTCGCCCTCTGAACCTGGGGCTGAGGCCATGCAGCTGTTCGCCGAGCTGATCGAGACCCTGGAGCACAGCAGCGGCACCCGGGCCCGGGTGGCTGCCCTGGCCGGCTTCTTCCGGGTGGCCGATCCGGCCGATGGCGCCTGGGCCCTGGCCCTGCTGCTGGGCAAGCGGCGCCGGCGGCTGATCACCGGCCGGCGGCTGCGTCAGATCTGCCTGGAGGGCTCCGGTCTGCCCGAGTGGTTGTTCGATTCCTGCCACGCCCAGGTGGGGGATTCGGCCGAGACCATCGCCCTGCTGCTCCCCCGACTGGCCCTGCCGCCGGCCCCGCCCCTGGAGCTGTCCCTGGCCGCGTGGATGGGCACGCGGCTGCCGGAGCTGGCCGCCCTGGAGGGCGAGGCGCAGGCCGAGGCGGTGCTGGCGGTCTGGGCGGCGCTGCCCGAGGGGGAGGTCTTCCTGTTCAACAAGCTGCTCACCGGCGGCTTCCGGGTGGGGGTGGCGGCCGGCCTGGTCACCCGGGCCCTGGCGGAGGTGGCAGGGCTGGAGGAGGCGGAGGTGGCCCACCGGCTGATGGGCGGCTTCGAACCCTCCCTAGAGGCGATGGAGGCCCTGCTGGCGCCCCTGGAGGCCGGCGCGGCCACCCCGATCAGCCGGCCCTATCCCTTCTGCCTGGCTTCCCCTTTGGAGCCGGAGCGCCTCGCCGCCACCGACCCCGGCGGCTGGCAGGTGGAGTGGAAGTGGGACGGGATCCGGGCCCAGCTGATCCGCCGCGACAGCCAGACCTTTCTCTGGAGCCGGGGGGAGGAGCTGATCAACGGCAGCTTCCCCGAACTGGAGGGGGTCGCCGCGTTGCTGGGGCAGGGCACGGTGCTGGATGGGGAGCTGACCGTCTGGCCGGCCGGGGCGAGCCAGCCCGCCGGCTTCGGCCCCCTGCAGCGGCGGCTGGGGCGGCAGAAGCCCGGCGGAGCCCTGCTGCGGGAGTATCCGGCGGCCTTCGTGGCCTACGACCTGCTGGAGCAGGGGGGCCGGGACCTGCGCCCCGAGCCCCTGGGCCGGCGCCGCGCCGCCCTGGAGGCCCTGGTGCGCGGGCTGCCGGAGACGGCCTCCACCCCCGCCGCCGGGCTCCTGCGCCTCTCCCCGGTGCTGCCGCTGGGGAGCTGGGAGGAGCTGGACATCCTGCGGCAGCAGGCCCGCTCGGTGGGCGCCGAGGGGCTGATGCTGAAGGCCCTCGATTCGGCCTACGGCGTCGGCCGGCGCCGCGGGCTGTGGTGGAAGCACAAGCTGGAGCCGATGGAGCTCGATGCGGTGCTGCTCTATGCCCAGGCCGGCAGCGGCCGCCGCGCCAACCTCTACACCGACTACACCTTCGGCCTCTGGGACGGCGAAGGCCGCCTGGTGACCTTCGCCAAGGCCTATTCGGGACTCGACGACGGCGAGATCACCGAGCTGGACCGCTGGATCCGCCGCCACACCACCGAGCGCTTCGGTCCGGTGCGGGCCGTCGAACCGCTGCAGGTCTTCACCCTGGGCTTCGAGGGCCTGCAGCGCTCCTCCCGCCACCGCAGCGGCCTGGCCGTGCGCTTTCCCCGCATCCTGCGCTGGCGCCGCGACCGCACCCCCGAATCTGCCGATACCCTCACCAGCGCCCTGGCCTTGCTGGAGAACCCGGCTACACCATCAGCCGTTCAGCGATAGACCGAGCGGCCATCCCCTGGCAGCAGCAGCGGCGCGGCCGGGTCAATGCGCAGGCCCAGGCTGAGCTCCGGCGGCCCGGGATCACCGCCTTCCTCCCAGCGCTCCAGGGAGAGCAGCCGGCCCTCGGCCCCCTCGTAATCGCCGTAACGGCAGCCCGTCAGGCGCCGGTTCATCACCCGGGCGGCGGCGGTCACCGAGGCCCGGCCCGTCTCCTTGAGGTGATAGAGCTGGCCGCGGCAGCGCACGTGCTCGGGGAAGTCGGCCGTCAGACCCTCCAGCTCGGCGGCCGGAACGTCCTCCAGCCAGCTCACCTCCAGCCAGTCGTCCTCACAGACGCTGAGCCAGCGGCCTTCGGTCCCGTCCCGGAGCAGGTACTCCAGCCACTGGAAGCCGTCGTCGTCGTAGAGCAGCCGGTCTTCCACCACCCAGTCGCGGCCGTCGTGCTGGACGATGTCGCCGGTGGTGAGGTTGAACAGGGTGCGGGCCTGCAGCTTCGGGGCGCGGCGCCGCAGGCGGGCCCTCCGCGCCAGCACCAGGGCGACGGCGGCGAGCAGCAGCAGCAGCAGAAGAAGCCAGACGGCCATCGGAGCGCTCGGGGGCCGGACCATCCAGGCCGGCGGGCCCAGCTTATGGATGCCGTCGCCCGGTGCCGGTGGCGGTGACGATCAGTTCTCCCGCCAGCGGCCCTGGCGCTGGTAGTCGGCCAGCACCGGCCGGTGCAGCCGGTTCGGCAGCACCCGCTCCCCCGGCGGCAGGGCCAGGTCGCGGCTGAGGGGAAAGAGGCGCTGCAGCTGGCCCTGGTCGATCCAGCGGCCCTGGAAGGGGAGGACGGCCGGCGCCGGCCGCGGCGGGCCGCGGTGGGCCATGACGAAACCCCAGGGCCCGAAGCTGGGCACATCCACACCGTAGGGGCGGGTGGTCAGCCGCAGCTCAGCCAGGGTGGCCTGGATCGAGGCCAGCACCCTGGGGCTGAAGAACGGCGTCGAGGCCTGGGTGACCAGCAGGCCGTCGGGGGCGAGCCGCCGCAGCAGGCGGCCGTAGAAGGTGACGCTGTAGAGACGCGCCAGGGCCGGCGTGGCCGGGTCGGGGAAATCGGCAATGATCACGTCGTAGCGGCCCCGCAGCTGGCGCACCCGCTCGAAGGCGTCGCCGATCACCAGCCGCACCCGAGCGTCCTCCAGGCTGGCGCCGTTGAGGCGCCGCAGGAACGGCTGCTCCCGGGCCAGGCGCACCATGGCCGGGTCGAGCTCCAGCACATCCACCTGCCGCACCGCGGGCCAGCGCAGCACCTCCCGCAGGGCCAGGCCATCGCCCGCCCCCAGCAGCAGCACCCGGACCGGCCGGCCGTGCCAGGCCATCGCCGGATGCACCAGGGCCTCGTGGTAGCGGTACTCGTCGAGGCTGGAGAACTGCAGCTGGCCGTCAAGGAACAGGCGCAGGTCGTCCCGGCGGCGGGTGAGAACGATGCGCTGGTGCCGGCTCTGGATGCGGCTCACCACCGGATCCTCGTAAAGCCCGTCCTCGATCCGGTCTCCGAGGGGAACCAGCCCCAGGCCGGCCAGGGCGACCACGGGAACAGCGACGGCGATCGAGCGGCGCCAGAGCCGCCCCACCGGGAACACGGCGGCGATCACCACGCAACTGACCAGGGGCATCAGGGCCAGCAGGCCGGCGGTGGGCAGCAGCCCCAGCCAGGGGAGCAGCACCAGGGGGAACAGCAGGGCCCCCACCAGGGCGCCCAGGTAATCGAGGGCCAGCACCCGGGCCAGGGCGACGCGCAGCTGCTGGCCGCACTCCAGCAGCCGGGTCAGCAGCGGCACCTCCATGCCACCGAGCGCCCCCACCAGCACGGTGAACACCACCAGGCCCAGCCACACCGGCCCCCCCAGCCGGAACAGGGCAAACAGGCCCAGGGGCGCCAGCAGGCACAGGGGCGCCAGGGCCAGCTCGACCGCCAGGAACCACTGCAGCAGGGGCATACCGGGGTCGGGGCCGGTGGCCAGGAACTGGCTCACCCAGGCACCCAGACCCATGGCGGCCAGGAAGGTGCCCACCACGACGCCGGTGGCCAGGGCGTGATCGCCCAGCAGATAGCTGGCCTGGGTGATCAGCATCAGCTCCAGCACCAGGCTGACGCTGGAGGAGAGAGCCGCCGCCGCCAGCAGCACCCGCACCTGCACGGGGCTGAGGGCCGGCAGGCTACGGGCTGTCACTTGGCCGCGCCGGGTCCGCGCCCCTGGAAGCCCGACCAGTCCTGCCGGCGGGGGGTCGCCGTCACCCAGCGGCCGGAGCGGTAGCTGCCGCCGTAGCGGACGCCGCTGGAGGCGGCGGGGGTGCCCTCCTGGCCGAGGCGCCAGAGGCCGGGGCGGGTGATGGCCGCCAGGGTGCCGGCGGTGACCACCGTCACGGCCAGCACCATCACCACCGCGCGCTCGTCGACCATCTCAGCGGCCCTCCGTCGCCCCGTCCAGGCACACCACCGGCACCGGGCGCGGCGTCATGAGGCCGTCCTCCACAGTGAGCCGCAGCCATTCGATCTCCCAGAGGTCGCCGTCGGCGCGGAAGGTCGCGGGCAGCTGCACGCTGAAGCGATGGCTGCCCGGCTCCGGCAGCCGCAGATGGATCACCTGGCGGGCCGAGAGCCAGTGGTCCCCATCGCTGGAGCGGTGGGCCACGGTCACCGTCTGCCGGTGCCGAAGGCAGGGGCGCCCCAGGGCATCGCACACCCGCAGCTCCAGGGCGGCGGTCGGCGGGGGCTGGCCCAGGGGGGGATCGTCATGGGGCAGCTCCCAGCGGGCCACCACCCCCACCCGCACCAGGCCCGGGCCACCGGCATCACAGCGGATCGCGGCGACGCCCTCATCGCTGCGCCGGACCCACCGGCCCCGGGCGATGCCGTAGCAGGCCTTCAGCAGCACCAGCGCCGTCGCCAGCGTCACCAGGGTGGTGAACAGGAGCAGGGGGCCGTCGACGCTGTGGTTGCGGACGCTGCCGCGCACCACGACCGGATTCGGCAGGGGGCGGCCCGCTTCATCGAGCAGATCCTGAAGCTGCAGCGCCAGCTGGAAGCGTCCGGTCTGGCCCGGGCGCATCGCCAGAGCCAGGCCTGCGTCGCCCTCCTCCCAGGTGCCGCTCTCCCCCTCCTCCGCCCAGGTGCCCCTGGCCCGCCAGCCGTCCTTGGTGAGGCTGAGCACGGTGCGGCCACGGGCATCGAGGAGGGCCACATCCAGCTCGACGCTGCTGTTGGGGGGGATCTCGGCCATCAACGACAGCCGCGGGCTGCCCAGCCAGCCGTCCCGCAGCTCGAAGGGGGCACTGAGCACCCGTTGGCCTTCAGGCACCACCATCACCAGCCGCCGGGGCCACTCCAGCGCCGAGAGCGCCAGCACCAGCAAAGGCAACAGCGGCAGCAGCAGGCTGGCCAGCGGCCAGAGCAGCAGCGCCGGATCCCGCCGTCCGCCCGGGGAAGACAGCCCCATCAGCGGGCGGCCTCCGGGCTGTCCCTACGGTGGGGCCGGCTTCGCGACGCGGGGATGGTCAAACCACTGCTCCAGATGCTGCTGATGGTCGGCTGGACCTTTCTGGGCATCATCCTCATCTATGTCGGGCTCCTGCTCTTCGATCGGCTCTCTCCGATTGATTACCGGGCCGAGATCCGCCGGGGCAACATCGCCGCCGGGGTGGTGCTGGGGGCCGTGATCCTGGCCATCGCCGCCGTTGTGGTGGCGGTGCTCTCCACCTGATCCGTCCCCGCCCCGCCAACCCTTGACCCCTTCCCCCGCGGCGGCGCTGCGGCCGATCGAGGCCTGGTTCACCAGCCGCGGCTGGCGGCCGATGCCCTTCCAGCGCCAGTGCTGGCGGGCCTACCTGGAGGGGGCCAGCGGCCTGATCCAGGTGCCCACCGGCTCCGGCAAGACCTACGCCGCCGTGATGGGGCCGATCGCCGCCATGCTCGCGGAGAACGGGGGCACCGGACCGGAGGGCGGTCTGCGGCTGCTGGTGCTGACGCCCTTGCGGGCCCTGAGCCGGGATCTGCTGCTGGCGATCCGGGAGCCCATCGAGGCCATGGGCTGGCCGCTGCGGGTGGGGCTGCGCAACGGCGACACCAGCAGCCATGAACGGGGCAAGCAGCTCAAGGCGCCGCCCCAGATCCTGATCACCACCCCGGAATCCCTCTCCCTGCTGCTGGCCGGGCCCCGGGCCGAAGCCGTGTTCGCCGATCTGGAGGCGGTGGTGATCGACGAGTGGCACGAGCTGATGGGCAGCAAGCGCGGCTCCCAGACCGAGCTCTGCCTCAGCTGGCTGCGGGGCCGGCGACCCTCCCTGCGCACCTGGGCGATCAGCGCCACCATCGGCAATCTGGCGGAGGCGGCCCGGGCCGCGGTGGGGGTGGACGGCGAGCCGCGGATCATCACCGCCCGGATCCGGCGGGACACCCAGATCCGCAGCCTGCTGCCCGACACGATCGACGGCTTCCCCTGGGCCGGCCACCTGGGGCTGCGCATGTACGAGGAGCTGGTGGCCGCCCTGGAGCCGGCCGTCTCCACCCTGCTGTTCACCAACACCCGCAACCAGGCCGAACGCTGGCACCAGTGCCTGCGCTTCGCCTGCCCGGAGATGGACGGGGCTTTGGCCCTGCACCACAGCGCCATCGACCGGGCCGAGCGTGAGGCCATCGAGGCGGGGGTGAAGGCCGCGGCGATCCGCTGGGTGGTGTGCACCAGCTCCCTGGATCTGGGGGTCGACTTCCAGCCGGTGGAACGGGTGGTGCAGATCGGCAGCGCCAAGAACCTGGCCCGGCTGCTGCAGCGGGCAGGCCGCTCGGCCCACCAGCCCGGCGGCACGGCCCAGGTGCTGTTCATGCCCACCAACGCCCTGGAGCTGCTGGAGGTGTCGGCGATGCGCCGGGGGCTGGGGGAGGGGCTGGTGGAGCACCGACGCCCGCCGCAGGAGCCGCTTGATGTGCTGCTCCAGCACCTGGTGAGCCTGGCCTGCGGACCGGGCTTCGAGCCCGAGGCCACCCTCGCGGCGGTGCGCCGCACCTGGAGCTACCGCCAGCTGGAGCGCAGCCGCTGGGACTGGTGTCTGCGCTTCCTGGAGGAGGGGGGCGACTGCCTGGGGGCCTACCCGCGCTACCGCAAGCTGGAGCGGGAGCCGGCCGGGGCGGACGCGGACGGCACCTGGCGCTACGTGGTGCGGGAAGCGGCCGTCGCCCGCCTGCACCGCCTCAACATCGGCACCATCAGCGCCGACCGCGCCGTGACCGTGCGCTTCGTCCGCGGCGCCGTGCTGGGCCATGTGGAGGAAGCTTTCATCGGCCGGCTCAAGCCGGGGGACGTCTTCTTCTTCGCCGGCCGCCAGCTGGAGTTCGTGCGGCTGCGGGAGATGACGGCGATGGTGAAGGCCACGACGCGACGCAGCGCCACGGTGCCCGCCTGGGGCGGCGGCCAGATGGCCCTCTCCGACCTGCTCAGCGCCCATCTGCGCCGGGAGGTCGACCGCTGCGCCCGCGCCCTCGACGGCGAGGCTGGTTTCAGCCTCGACACCGCGGAGCTGCGGGCCCTGGAACCGCTTTTGGAGCGCCAGGTGCAGCTCTCCGCCCTGCCCCGGACGCACCAGTTCCTGGTGGAGCTGTGCCACACCCGGGAGGGCAGCCATCTCTACGCCTATCCCTTCGAGGGCCGCTTCGTACACGAGGGCCTCGGTTTCCTGTGGTCGTGGCGGCTGGCCCGGCACCAGAGCGGCACCTTCACGGTGTCGGTGAACGACTACGGCTTCGAGCTGCTCGCCCCCCGCGGCTACCCCTTCGAGGAGCTGCTTGGGGAGCACGCCGGCAGCCTCCTGGATCCCGCCGATCTGCTGGAGGACCTGGAGCGGGCCGTGAACCTCTCGGAGCTGTGCCGCCGCCGCTTCCGCTCCATCGCCCAGGTGAGCGGCCTGGTGCTCAACGGCTACCCCGGCCAGGCCCGCTCCGGCGGCCAGCTGCAGATCAGCGCCGCCCTGCTCTTCGATGTCTTCCAGCGCCATGAGCCCGGCAATCTGCTGCTTGCCCAGGCCCGGGGCGAAGTGCTGGAGGAACAGCTTGATCTCGGTCGGTTGATCGGCACCCTGGAGCGGCTGCGGGGGAGCGAGTGGCTGGAGCGGCACCCGCCCCGCCCCGGTCCCATGGCCTTCCCGCTGCTGGCGGAGCGGCTCAACAACCGGATGAGCAACGAATCGCTGCTGGAGCGCCTGGGGAGGCTGCGCCAGCAGGCCTGTCGGGCCGAGGGGCTCTGAGCAGCCGGATGCGGGCCAGGGCGGGGAGGGAAAGACGGAGGGGGTGGGATTCGAACCCACGGAATCTTGCGATTCGCCGGTTTTCAAGACCGGAGCCATCAACCACTCGACCACCCCTCCAGGCTGGACGGCCTGCCGACCAGGTCGGAAGCCCCGCCATGCTCCCATGAAGGGGCGGCGCCTACAGCCGACTGGGCAGCCCCTTGCAGCCACCGGGGATGGTCTGCCTGGAGCGGACACCGCTCCAGGCCGCCAGGTAGGTCCGGGTGGACGGATCCAGCTGGCGCACCCCCGAGAGATTGACGTTCTCCACCAGGGCACCGGTGCCGGCACCGCCGACGTGGTCCGGGGGCTGCTGGGCCTGGGGCGGGGTGGCCTCCAGGGGGTCGCCGTAGAAGAAGCGGGTGCCCTGCAGGCAGGCCCCCTGCAGGTTGGCGCCCGCCAGATTGACGCCCGCGAGGTTCGCCTCGGCCAGATCGGCGCCGGAGAGATCGGCGCCGGAGAGGTCGGCCCCGTTGAAATCGATGGCCCGCAGGTCGGTGCCGGCGAGGTCGGCCCCCCGCAGCATGCTCTGCAGGCGGATCACCGGGACGCCCCGCGGTCGGTCCTCCTCGTAGCTGCCCTCGCCGTCAAGGATGGCGCGCCCCAGCCGCTGGTCGCGGCGCAGGGGCGTCAGCAGCCGGGCGTGGGAGAGAAACCGCAGGATGCGGGCCTTGCCGTCGCCGTCGATGCTGCTCAGCACGGCGGCCAGGCGACCCTCCGCCAGCATCCGCTCCAGGGGCCAGTCCTCCAGCAGCCCCTCCTCGTCGCTGATCAGCTCGGAGATGCCGTGGATGAAGCTGTCGATGGTCTGGGCCTGGGTGATGCGGTTCTGCTGGGTGGTGAGCCGCTGATCCACCATCACCTGGCGCCAGGCGATCATCAGGGCCACCAGGGCCACGAGGATCTGGCCAATGGCCCCGATCACCCCCTCCCCGAAGGCGCCGATCGCCTCCCAGTCGCCGTTGCGGTAGATCGCCAGCAGCGGGTCGAGCCAGCCCAGGGCCAGGGGGATCGACAGCAGGGCGAGCACCAGGGACAGCAGCGCCAGCAGGCGAACGGTGGGGGGTTCCTCCAGCTGGCGGGCCAGGAGCTGCCAGAGGGGCGGCAGCAACTGCCGCAGGGCCAAGGCGACGACCAGCAGGGCCGCCGGCAGCGCCAGCCAGGCCAGACCCAGGATGAGGGCCACCTGGAGCACCAGGAGCGTGAGCAGCAGCTGCAGGCCGGCTCCATGGCGCAGCCGGGTCCAGGCGCCACCCGAGCGCAGGGCGGGGGGCGGGGCGGAGAAGGCGGCAGGGGTGGACAGCGGACGGTCGTCCGGCTTCGTGCTCATGGGACGGGGCTGCCCTGGAAGAAGAACCCGGCCGCCAGGATGGCGTAGGCCGCCAGCAGCAGCACCCCCTCCAGCCAGTCCGAGCGTCCGTCGAGGCTGACCAGGTTGCTCACCAGCACCGCGGTCGCCACGGCCACCACTTCATAGACGTTGAAGCTGAGGTCGAGGGGGTGACCGAGCAGGGGCGCGACCAGCAGCAGCACCGGCACCACCAGCAGCCCCACCAGCAGGGTGGAGCCCAGGGCCACCGACACCGCCAGATCCATCTTGTCCTTGCGGGCCATGGACACCGCGGTGAGATATTCCGCCGCGCCCCCCAGCAGGGGAAGCAGCACCACGCCGGTGAACAGGGCCGAGAGGCCGAGGGATTCGGTGACGGTCTCCACCACGCCGACGAACAGCTCGGAGGCGTAGGCCAGGCCGACGGTCGCCGCCAGCAACACGGCGACCCAGGGGAGCAGGGGCGGCTTGGTGCCGCCGGCTTCGCCGTGGGCCTCCTCTCCCTCCACGCCCAGGTCAGCCTCGGCCACGGCGTAGAGGGTGCGGTGGGTTTTCAGGGAGAACAGGAGGGTGAGGGCGTAGACGGCCAGCAGCACCCAGGCCACGAACAGGGAGAAGGATTCGGCGGCGCCCGCATCGAGGCCCCCGGCGCCGTCGCCCACCATGCCCCGCAGGCTGGGGATGAGGATCGCCAGAACGGCCAGGGTCATGGCCGAGCCGTTCACCCGGGCCACCACCGGCTGGAATCGCTGTTCGCTGCGGCCGATCCCACCGACCAGCATCGACAGGCCGAGGGCAAGCAGCAGATTGGCCATGACCGTGCCCGTGATGCTCGCCTTGACGATGTCCACCAGGCCCGCCCGCAGGGCCGCCAGGGCGATGATCAGTTCGGTGGCGTTGCCGAACAGGGCATTGAGCAGGGCCCCGAGCGAAGGCCCGAGGGTGAGGGAGAGCTCCTCGGTGGCGGTGCTGAGCAGGATCGCCAGCGGAATGATCGAGAGGATCGAGGTGACGAAGACGATCCCATCTCCCCAGTGGAGCCGGTCCGCCACCGCAGCCACCGGCAACATCGCCAGCAGGCCGGTGGCGATGCGCAGGCGAGGGGGCATGAAAGGGGAAAGACGGTGACCCATTGTGACCGACTGTTGATCCCCGGGGCCATGGCCGGACGTGGTGAAATCGCCATGGCATCGGGGTGGGCCGGGGTCCACGCGCAGCGGGGTCGTGATGAAGACGGCGCGCCAGGGATGTTCGGCTCAGAATGGCCGCAGCAGCATGCTCCGGATTGCCCGACACCCTGCAGGCCAGCGTGGGTCCGAAGAACCCTCAGCCCATGACCGTCCCTGTTCAGCGGCCCGATGGCGGCCGGCCGGGGCAGCGCTTCGGGCTGCGCTTCGGGCCCCGGAAATCACGAGGAGGACAGCATCCGGCACGACAACCGGTGGCATCGATTCAGCAGGTCTTCACGCTGATCGCGATCGTCAATGGACTTGTGCTCCTGTACCTGGTGATCGCCGCCATCCAGGTGCTGAAGGTTCCTGGCAGCCGGTCAGCAGAGATCTACGTCTCCCTGATTCTGACCCTGCTGCTGGTCATCCTGGCGGTCATCTCATATCAGATCATCGCCAGACGCATCATCCTGCCCATCGCCCGACTGGTCAGGGAAGCCAGTGCGATCGAGAGCGACGACATGAGCAGTCTGCTGACGATCCGGAGCAACGACGAGATCTCCCGGCTGGCGCAGGCCTTCAACCTGGTGCTCACCAAGATGCGGCAGGCCCTGATCGCCGGTGAAGCCAGCAACCAGCAACTGCTGGAGGCGAACCGCCAGATCGAAGCCTCCATCAACTATGCGGGCCTGCTGCAGCGCTCGATCCTGCCGGACCGCCAGCTGCAGGAAACCTTCGGCAACGACTATTTCATCCTCTGGCTGCCGCGCGACACGGTTGGTGGCGACTACTACATCTTCCACTCGGAAGGCGGGCACTGCCTGGCCGGGGTGGCCGACTGCGCCGGCCACGGCGTTTCCGGGGCGATGATGACCATGCTGGCCAGGGCAGGGATCGATCGTTCGATCATGGAGGTGGGCATCACCTCACCGGCGGCCATCCTGAGCTGCACCGACACCGCGATGCGCACCCTGCTGCATGGCGCCAGGATGAGCAAGTCGATCGCCACCAGCATGGACATCGGGCTGGTTCGCCTTGACTTCGAAGCCAGGACACTTAGATTCTCGGGTGCAAAGATCAGTCTCTATTGGAGTGATGGGCAAACCATGCACATGCTCAGGGGAGACCATCGGGCCATCTGCGACCAACGGGTCGGCTCCTACACGGACCACGACATTCCGTTGCAGCCGGACTGCACCTACTACCTCACCACCGACGGCCTGCTGGACCAGTCAGGCGGTGACAACGGCTTTTCCCTCGGCACCCAGCAATTCAAGGAATGGCTGATCGGGCTGGCCCGCCTGCCACTGGAGCAGCAGCGTCAGGCCCTGGCCGATGCCCTTGAACAGTTCCGCGGCAGTCATCCCCAGCGGGATGACATCACGATCCTTTCCTTCCGTTTCTCCTAGGGGACCGACTGATGTCCTATGCGACCATGCTCAGCGAACCCTTCTCCTGGCTCGCCATCGCCGCGCAAGAGCGCATCTCGGAGTTGAAGCGATGACGATCACCACCACCAGTCTGATGTCTCTGAGGGAGTTCTTCAGTGACTATCGGATTCTGATCTGCTTCAATGGCCCCATCTCCACCACGCTGATCGGCGAGATTGGATCCGCACTCAAGGAACACATTGAGTCCAATCACGCGCCTGAGCTGGAAGTGATGGATGTGTTCAGTGTGTATATCGAAATGAGTCAGAATATCAGGAATTACGCCACCAGCCATGGCTTCAGCGATGCCGAGTCCTCCGCCACGGTCGTGATCGCGGCCGCCGAGGCTGGCCATTACGCCGTCTGTGCAGGTAACCTCGTTGAGATGGAGGATGGAAAGGCCCTGCTGAAGCGGATCCACGAACTCGCTGCCTGTGACAAGCCCCAGCTGAAGGCGCTCTACAAACAGCAGTTGCGCCAGCCCCACTCCCAGACCCCGGGCCAAGGCGCCGGCCTGGGTCTCATTGAGATTGCCAGGCGCTCCAGCCAACCCATGGAGGCCTCCCTTGACCCCCTTGAGCCCGGTCGCGCCTTCTTCAGCCTTCGGGCCATCATCTGATCCCATGACCAGCAGCGAAGAACTGAACCTGTCCGTACCGGGCTCCCAGTCCAGCCCTTCGATCCGTGCCGACTGGAAAGCCGGTGTCGTGGTGATGAGCGGTGAGTCCTATCCTGAGAATTCCTTTGAGCTCTACGATCAGCTGATCCAGTGGATTGAGTCCTATCTCACCACCGCCAACCACTCACTGACCCTCGAGCTGCATCTCAACTATCTGAACACCAGCAGCATTCGCTTCATGATCGATATCTTTGATCTGCTGCAGACGGCGTTTGATGAGGGCAAGGAAGTGCTGGTGCAATGGATGTTCGATGACAGAAATCCCCGGTCCGCCGAGCTGGGCTCCGAATTCAAGGAAGACTACACCTTTCCTTTTCTGATCCTTTCCATCAACGCCTGACATGCCCGAGACTTCCGGTCCCAAATCTGACGATCAGCTGGAACAGGAAGTCATGGCCGTCCTGGCAGATCAGCGTTACGACAATGATCCGGTCCGGAACCTGCTGGCCAGATTATGGCATCGCATCGAAGAGCAGGTGGACCGTCTGGAGCGGGTTGCCGATATCTCCGACCTCTACCAATCCCACGTTCTGGAGAGCAACCGCAGCCTCACGAATCGCTATGAGAAGCAGCTGCGCCAGATCAAGCGGGTGGTGCGTATTTCCGACCTCTATCAGGCCTCTCTGAAGGAGGTGAATCTCACCCTGTTCGAGGCTTCGACCCACGACCCCCTGACGGGGATCTCCAACCGTCGCTTCATGGCGGAGCGCTGCCTGGAGGAGGATCAGCGCGCCACAAGGCATGGTTCCACCTATTCGATGATCATCCTGGATGTTGACCACTTCAAACTGATCAACGACGACTATGGCCATGCCACCGGTGATCTGATGCTGGTGGATTTCGTCAAGGCGCTTTCCGGCAGCCTCCGCCACTACGACATCATCGCCCGCTGGGGTGGGGAGGAGTTCCTGGCCCTGCTGATCGATGCCGATCTCGCCACGGCCGAAGGGGTGGCCAAGCGGATGCTGGCCAACATCCGCAGCATGCGCGTGTCCATCGACGACATGGAGCTGAAGCTCACCGCCAGCATGGGGCTGACCGAGCACAAGGCCGATGAGAACTACGACGCCACCTTCCGCCGCGCCGACAAGGCCCTGCTGATGGCCAAGAACAGTGGGCGCGATCGCCTCGTCGTGATTGATCCCGGCGACCCCCTCGGCCATCGGGAAATCAGCACCCTGACAACCGCTGCCGAGTAGGGGGAGAACTGAGCACCATCTCTCCACAAACGAAGGACCCCCTCCGGTAGGCGTCCAGTGATGCGTCACGGGGATGCATCACTGAACACGATCAGGGGCAGCCAGCGGCCGCCCTGAACAGATCCCACCAGCAGCTCAGGCCTCAGGCTTGGCGAGCGGCAGCAGACACTTGTCGGAATCGCACCCGGCCGGGCCGGCTTCGATCAGCTCGCCGCCGTCGTACTTCTGCAGGGCCAGGAAGAAATCGCCGCACACCCGCCGCTGTTCGACCTCGCCCACCATCCGGGTGTAGGTGGCCTGATCGATCGGCTCGAAAGGCAAGCGCGGGAAGGTGGCGTTGGCATCGAAGCGGGCCAGGAGTGCGGCCGAGATGTAGCCCTCCCCGTTCTCGATGGCGTGGTGGATCGCGGCGGCCAGGGGCTCGATCTCATGCTCACGGAATTCCACCGTCGCCGAGGTGTTGTGGGTGGTGTAGAAGCGCTGCACCTGCATGTAGAAATCGAACTGGGCCAGGGCGGAGAAGTTGTTGATTTCCACCCGGTCGGCCCCGGGCAGGTTGGCCCAGCTCACCTCGGTGGGGATCTCCACCAGCCATTCGGTGCAGCGCGGATCGAAGGGATCATTCAGGAGCCGCCCCTGCTCGTCCTTGTCGGACTGGGAGGGAACGATCGCGTAGCCGTACTCCATGCAGGCCAGGGCCACCGGATCGTTCTTGCGGAAGGTGATGCGGCGGATGAAGCGCTGGGCCTTGGGGGGATGCCAGCCGGGGCTGGCGCCGGTGAGCAGGCTCTTGGTGCCGGCCGGCTGGACAGTGGTGCAGCGATTGGGACGGCGCATGCCATGGCGGTCGCAGTAGTCCCACACCGCCTCGTGCACCCAGTCCTTCCAGCGGGACAGGTAGGCCCCCTCCTGCTGGCGGAACGCCCGGCCTTCCTCGCTGTCGGGACGGCCCGCCTCCCACCACTGCAGCCAGGGGGTGCCGAAGGCGTGGACGAAGAAGTCGAACAGGCCCGTGAAGCTGACCCCCACGATCGGATCCCAGGCCCGGCTGCGGCGATAGCGCTCGACCTCGAAGCGGTGGTTCAGCAGGCAGGCCACCGCCAGACCGCCGGCCTTGAAGGCATCCTCCTGGGCCTGGTGGTCGGAGGGGTCGATCCGGTTGAGATGGATTTCCGCCAGGTTGCAGTGGAAATCGGCTCCGAGAATCTCGCCGCAGGGGTTGAGGCCGTAACGACAGAGCCGGTGTTCGAGCTCGTCGGCGCCGATCTCGGGGTGATGCAGCTGCAGCCAGCGGCCGGCTTCCTCCCGTCCCTGGTCGCAGTAGATGCCGATGAACTCGGTGCGCAGCTCCGGGGTGGTCAGCAGGTCGGCGTTGGAACGGGCGATGGCCTCGGGGGCGAACTGGATGGCCCCCTCGCCCGACTGGAACTGCTTGGTGACCGCTTCCAGCACCACCTCGCGGCTGGGACGCACGTGAAACACGCGCGTGTGGTTGGCCATGCGCAGGGCGTCCCTTTCGGGGTCGATGCGCCAGTTGCCCTGGTCGTCCTGCTGCCACAGGTTCTCCTTGGCACCGAGGGCGGAATCGTCATCGGCGCAGAACTGGCGCATGCCGGCACTGCGGCGGATGTTGCCGGCCACGATCGTGACCGCCGCCTCATCAATCAGCAGGCAGCACTCCACCGAGGTGAGCTGGCGCCCCCTGGCCTTGTTGAGGATCTGGGCGACGCGGCCGTAGAGGTCCTTCAACTTGACCGGATTGGCCATGCCGCCGAAGCCCTTGAGGGTTTCCCCCACCGGCCGCACGTCCGACAGGTCCACCGAGACGTGGACGGGACCGTCGAAGCGCTCGTCGCTGCAGAGGTTGAGCAGCAGCCGGTAGCTCTCCACCCAGCCGGCCCGGGTGTCGCCGACGCGGACGCTGACGTGATGGCCATCGATCACGTGGCTGGTCTGCTGCTGGCGGGAGCCGATCGGCGTCAGGCCGATGTCGGTGACGCCATCGATGACGAGGGTGTTGCGGATCTTCGGCAGCCGGCTGATCAGATGGGGCTCGATGATGGCGCCGGTGCCGCAGCCCATCATCGCCAGATCCATCATCAGGGCGAAGGCTTCCCAGTCCACCAGGTTGGTGGAGGTGCAGTTGTAGGCCCCGGAGAAATTCTCGGATTGCTCGATCCATTCGGTGCCGCCGATCCACAGCCAGCGGCCGGAGGGCAGGGCCATCTGGTGGCGCTGCATGCGCCGGATCAGCTCCACCTCGGAGGCGTCGAGGGAGCCCAGTACCCGCAGGCCCTCCAGGTTGCGCTCCGCCACCTCGTGCCAGCTCTCCCGACCACCGCTCGCGGTCTTGCGGCTGTAGGTGCGATAGAAGACCGGATAGGCCGCCGGAGCGGTGACCGGGAAATCCGCCGCCGGCGCTGGGATCGCGTCGCTGCCGGCAGAGGTCGCCGCCGTGTCGGGGGTGGCTGGACGGGCGGCGGAGATGGTCACGGGGGGTACGGCCGGATCGTGTTGCGCACCATAACGCCACCTGTAGGGTCTGCAACGCCCCGAACCCACCAGCCACGGTGCCTGTGGTGCTGGAACGCGATGCTGGAGCGATGGAGCGGATCTGCGAACCGGAGCTGATGGACGCGCCGCTGCAGGCCGAGGCCTACGCGGCGGCGGATTTCTCCAGCGGTGACCTTGCGGTGCTGGAAAGGATCGCGGCCCTCCCCGCCCTGCGGGGGAGCGGCGACGGGGCGGGGCTGAACGTGGTGGATCTGGGCTGCGGACCGGGGAACATCACCTTTCTGGTGGCGCGGCGCTGGCCCGGGGCCCGGGTGCTGGGCATCGACGGATCGGCCGCGATGCTTTCCATCGCCGAGCGGCGGCGGCTGGCGGAGCCGACCGCCCACCGCCAGGTGCGCTTCCAGCGGCTGGTGCTGCCCAGCCCGCAGCTGGCGGGCCCCTGCAGCGCCGTGGTCAGCAACAGCCTGCTGCACCATCTCCATGATCCCGGCGTGTTCTGGCGGACTGTCAAGCAGCTCGCGGGTCCGGACACCAGCCTCTACATGAGGGATCTGCGCCGGCCGGCGAACGCCGCGGAGCTGGAGGCCCTGGTGGCCCGCCACGCCGGCGCCGCCCCGGAGGTGCTGCGGCGGGACTACGCCCATTCCCTGCGGGCGGCCTTCACCCCCGTCGAGGTGATTGAGCAGCTGGAGGCCGCCGGGCTGGGGGGGCTTGAGGTGCGGGAGGTCGACGACCGCTACCTGGAGATCCAGGGCCACGGCCTGCCTGGCAGGCTGGCCCCATGACCAGCCGACCCCCCTCCGTCCCCGTTCCGGACACCGACGCCGCGGCACTGGCAGCGGCGGTGAGCCGGCGCCGCAATTTCGCGATCATTTCCCACCCCGATGCGGGCAAGACGACCCTCACCGAGAAGCTGCTGCTCTACGGCGGGGCCATTCAGCAGGCCGGGGCGGTGAAGGCCAAGGGGGAGCAGCGCAAGGTGACCTCCGACTGGATGGAGCTGGAGAAGCAGCGCGGCATCTCGATCACCTCCACCGTGCTCCAGTTCGACTACGCCGGCAGCACGATCAACCTGCTCGACACCCCCGGCCACCAGGACTTCTCGGAGGACACCTACCGGACCCTGGCCGCCGCCGACAACGCCGTGATGCTGGTGGATGCGGCCAAGGGTCTGGAACCCCAGACCCGCAAGCTGTTCGAGGTCTGCCGGATGCGGCAGATCCCGATTTTCACCTTCATCAACAAGATGGATCGGCCGGGACGCGAACCCCTGGAGCTGATCGACGAGATCGAGCAGGAGCTGGGGCTGGCCTGCTGGCCGGTGAACTGGCCGATCGGCAGCGGCGACCGCTTCCGCGGCGTCATCGACCGGCGCTCCCAGGATCTGCTGCTGTTCGAGCGGGCCGAGCGGGGCCGCCAGAGCCTGGAGCGGCGCCTGGCACCTGGCGATACCGAGCGGGCCGGGCTCGTGGAGGCGGAGCTGCTGGAGCTGGCGCAGGAGGAACTGGAGCTGGTGGAGGGGGCCGGGGCGGCGCTGGATCTGGAGCGGGTGCACGCCGGTGAGCTGAGCCCGGTGTTCTTCGGCTCGGCGATGACCAATTTCGGAGTGCGCCCCTTCCTCGATGCCTTCCTGGAGCTGGCCCAGCCGCCGGTGGCCCGGGAGAGCGACCAGGGACCGGTGGATCCGCTGCGACCGGAGTTCAGCGGCTTCGTGTTCAAGCTCCAGGCCAACATGGATCCCCGCCACCGCGATCGCGTCGCCTTCGTGCGGGTGTGCAGCGGTCGCTTCGAGAAGGACATGAGCGTGCGCCATGCCCGCAGCGGACGCACCATCCGCCTGTCCCGGCCGCAGAAGCTGTTCGGCCAGGACCGGGAGGTGGTGGAGGACGCCTACCCCGGCGATGTGATCGGCCTCAACAACCCCGGCATGTTCGCCATCGGCGACACCCTCTACACCGGTTCGCGGGTGGAGTACGAGGGGATTCCCTGCTTCAGCCCGGAGATCTTCGCCTGGCTGCGCAACCCCAACCCCTCGGCCTTCAAGAGTTTCCGCAAGGGGGTGAACGAGTTGCGGGAGGAGGGGGCCGTCCAGGTGCTCTATGACACTGACCCCAGCAAGCGGGATCCGATCCTGGCGGCGGTGGGCCAGCTCCAGCTGGAGGTGGTGCAGTACCGGCTGGAGAACGAGTACGGCGTCACCAGCCGGTTGGAACCGCTGGAATTCAGCGTCGCCCGCTGGGTGAGCGGCGGCTGGCCGGCCCTGGAACGGGTCGGCCGCCTGTTCAACTGCAAGACGGTCCGCGACGCCTGGGACCGGCCGGTGCTGCTGTTCCGCAACGACTGGAACCTGCACCAGCTGCAGGAGGACCATCCCGAGCTGGAGCTGCACGGGGTGGCGCCGGTGGTGAGCGGGGTGGAGCCGATCGCCCTCTGAACCCGCGGCGCCGTTGGGGCCGGTGCGGGGGAAACCCCTCCCTCGCGCAACCCCGGCGGAGGGGGCAGAATGAAGCAACAAATCGTCACGCCGCAACGGACGGTCACTGCGATGCCTCGATCCGTGACGCCATTCCCGCTCTGGCTTGTGCGTCCCCGCAGCGACGGGGGCAGTGATTACGTCAGCTTCCAGCCCTCGCAGGGGGCCGTGGAGATGCGTGAAGGCAGCCACCTGCCCCCCCAGATGCCCCTGCTCAAGCGGCGCCGGTCGCTGGCCATCGAGGAGGCCGAGGCCTGCCGTCGCCGTCTGCAACAGGAAGCCGGATATCACCGCAGTGAACCGCTTTTTTAGCCTTGGCTCGATACGCTCGTTGGTATGAACCAAGGATCCGACCTGCCCCAGCCGGCCCCTGACGCCTCCGATCCGTACGAGCGGCTGGGTGTCGCCCCGGATGCCTCCTTCGACACGGTCCAGGAGGCCAAGCTGGCTCGGCTCCAGGAGGCCGGCGATGATCCGATGGTGCGTTCCCGCATCGAGGCCGCCTACGACGCCGTGCTGATGGATCGGCTCAAGGAGCGTCAGCAGGGCCGTGTCAGCAGCGCCGCCCGTTCCGCCTCCCAGAGGGAGCAGGCCTCACCTCCCCCGAGCCGGCCCGCCCTATCGGCCCTGCCGAGCCTGCCCCAGCTTCCCCCCTCGCGACTGCCGCGCCCGAGCTTCTCCCTGCCCCGCCTGCAGCTGGCCAGCGGCCGGGATCTCTGGCTTCCCCTGGCGGCCGACGGCGTGCTGCTGGTGCTGCTGGTGCTGATGCCCGGCGCCGCTCCCGAGCTGCTCACGGCCCTGGCCACGGGCGTCACCCTGCTCAACCTGCAGCGGCGCAACGGACGCTTTCTGGCGGCGGTGGGCTGGTCCTTCGCCCTGCTCTGCGTGGGTCTTGTCCTCGGCGGCCTGCTGGCCGGTGGGCTGGGACCCTCCCTCAGCTCGGCCCTGCCGGTCTCCACCCTGCAGCTGCAGAGCATCCCCGCCATCCTGCTGCTGCTCCTGGGAGCCCTGCTGATCGCCTGAGCCCCGGGGCTTCAGGTCAGGCCACAGCGGCCAGCTCGTCGATCAGCTCCTGCAGTTCCTCGGCCCCCACCCGGTAGACCTCGCTGCAGAAATGGCAGGTCAGTTCCGCCTGGCCGTCCTCGCTGAGCATGGCGCTCAGTTCATCGCGGCCCAGGAGCCGCAGGGCGCTGACGCTGCGGTGGCGGCTGCAGGGGCAGTGGAAGCGCACCGGCTGCTCGATCGGAGCCGCCTCCAGGGGCTGGGGATCGAGATCCGGAAAGATGTCCTCGAACAGGGCATGGAGCTGGTCCGCATTGGCGGCGAGCCGCTCGCTGAAACCGGTGATCTCCCGGCAGCGCTCCTCCAGCAGGGCCACCAGGGCCGGCTCCCGCGCCGCCTTCGGCAGCACCTGCACCAGCACCCCACCGGCGCAGCGCACCCCGGAACTGTCGATCGTCTCCCCGACGAACAGGGCCGAGGGGGTCTGCTCGGAGTGGAGCAGGTAGGAGGCCACGTCCTCGCCGATCCCGCCGCTCACCAGCTCCACGGTGCTGCTGAAGGGTTCGCCCTGGCCCCGGTCCCGCACCACGTGCAGGTAGCCGGTGCCGGTGGCGCGGCGGAAATCGAAGCGGTGCCCGCCGGCCACGTCGGGCAGCAGGTCGAGCTCCAGGTCAGGCCGGCCCACGTAGCCCCGCACGGTGCCGTCCCGGCCCGCATCCACCATCAGGCCCCGCAGGGGTCCGTCGGACTGGATGCGCAGGTTCACACGCCCATGGGCCACCTTCATCGAGCTGGCCAGCAGCAGGGCCGCCGTCATGGCGCGGCCCAGCAGGGCGGTGGTGAGAAAGGAGAGCCCGTGGCGTTCCCGGGCCACGCGGCTGGCCGCGGTGGTGGTGACCGCCACCATGCGGATGCCGCCGCCGGCGCCGGTGGCCCTCAGCAGGCTGTCCCCCATGAACTGAGCCCCCATGAACCGATCCCCCATCCAGCCGTCCCCCACCATCAGCAGGTCATCGTAAGGAGGCGGATCGGGGCGCCTCCAGGGGCCCCAGGGCGCCGGCCTCCAGCCGCCAGCCGTGGTCGATCACACCCCGGAACAGCTCGGGTTCGTGGGTCACCACCAGCAGGGCCCGCTCCCTGGCCAGGTCGGCCAGCAGCTGCAACACCTCCTCCCGCACGGTCCAGTCGAGGCCGGCGGTGGGTTCATCCAGCAGCAGCACCCGGGCATCCCGCACCAGCTGCACCGCCAGCGCCAGGCGCCGCTGCTGGCCGCCGCTGAGCCGCTCGGGAGCCTGCTGCAGGGAGAGGTGGCCGAGTCCCACCTGCTGCAGAACCGCCTCGGCCTTCTCGGCGGTGAGCCGCCGCTGACCCAGCTTCAGCTCCTGGCCCACCGTCAGGCCGAGGAAATGGCGTTCCGGGAACTGGAACACCAGGCCGCACAGCCAGCGGCGCTGGCGGCTGTTGAGGGCCTCCCCCTGCCAGAGGATGCGGCCGGCATCGGCTTCGGCCAGGCCGCAGAGCACCTCCAGCAGGGTGGTCTTGCCGCTGCCGCTGCGGCCGGCCACCAGGGCCGGGGCTCCCACCGCCAGCTGCAGGGACACGTCACGCAGCACCGGCGCGGCCGCCGTGGCCGGGTGATAGCGCAGACCGATGACGTCGAGCATCCCACCAGCATGCCGTCCGGCGCTGCGGCGCTGGCGCCCGGGAACGTGTTGGATGGGGAGACACGCGCCCCGTCTCCCCTTCTCCATGGATGTCCGATTTCGCGAGGTGGATCCGTTCAACTGCTGGATCTGGCTGCGCTTCGCCGACCAGCCCGGCGGATCCGAGCGGGGCTACGTCGAAACGGCCTTCGACAGCTGGTTCTTCCTCGGCAAGCTGGGCGGCTTCAATGCCGAGAACCTGCAGACCCACGAGGGGGGTGTGGACCTGGGCTGGCTCCCCTACGACACCGAATCCGCCGAACGCTGTCTGCCCGCCCTGATGCACAACATGGGGCCGATGGAGTACCAGGACGACTGGGCCCGCTGCTGGGTCGACCTGGGCACCAGCGATGCCCTGGCCCTCGATGTGCTGATCAACGCTCTGCGCCAGCTGGACAACGACGTTCTCGAGATCACCGAACTGGTGATCGGCGGTCTGAACGAGGACTGGCCGATTGACGAGGAGCCCGAGAGCCCCTTCACCGGGGACTGATGGGGCGGGAGCTGCGCCGGCTGCTGATCACCCCGGAGCGGATCGCCGCCCTGGCGGCCGGGGACCCGGGCCAGGCTCTGCTGGCCCTGGAGCCCCAGGAACGCCACTACCTGGAACGGGTGCTGCGCTACCGCCCCGGCGACCGGCTGGCGCTGGTCGACGGTGTCGGCGGACTCTGGACGGCGGTGCTCGACCCGGAGCGGAGCCTGCGGCTGGAGCAGGCCCCCGCTGAACCGCTGCTGCGGGAGGAGCCGCCTTGGCCACCCCTGGAGCTCGCCATGGCCGTGCCACGGCGGGAGGCGGATCTGGTCTGGCGCATGGCCACCGAACTGGGGGCCGACCGGCTTCAGCCCCTGCTGGCCGAGCGTGGCGCCCCTGGCGAGCGCTGTCCCCTCGAGCGCTGGCAGGGGATCGTGCGGGAGGCCACCGAGCAGTGCGAACGGCTGTGGCATCCGGTGCTGGCCACGCCCCAGCCGGCCGGGGCGTGGCTGAGCAGGCCCTCCCCCGGGATCGCCCTGCTGGCCACCACCCGGCGGGAGGGGCTGCCCCTCTGCAGCCAGCGGCTGCGGGAGCTGCTGGACGGGGCAGGCGAGGGCGCGAGCGACACGGAACCGGCGGCCGGCCTCCGGCTGGCGATCGGTCCGGAAGGGGGCTGGAGCCCCCAGGAGGAGGAACGGGCCGAAGCGGCCGGCTGGGAGCCGGTGAGCCTGGGGCCAACCATCCTGCGCACGGCCACGGCCGCGGTGGCCGGCCTGGCCCTGCTGGCCGACTGGCGGGCGCTCAGGAGCGCATCATGCCGGCCGCCATCTCCTTGAACACGCCCAGGTTCGCCCCGGGGGTGCGGCGCTTCATGGGGGTGGCGCCGCCGGCGGTGACGCAGTCGGGGGCGAAGGTGGCCAAGGAGGGTGCCGGCCGCAGGGCCTCGGCGGCGGCCAGTTCGGCGGCGATCGCCTCGGCGGTGGTCAGACCCGAAACGGGCGGAGGGGTGCCTTCAGCAGCCGCCGGTGCGGCGGCGGACGTTTCGCCCTTGGCCTCGGCCCCTTGGGGGGCGGCCTTGGGGGCTGGCTTGGCTTCGGCTTTGGGGGGGGCCACCACGGCCGGGGGCTGATTGCCTTCGCCGCCACCCAGATCGAGGAAGAACTTGGGTCGTTTGAAGACCATTCGGAGCACCGCCGGATGCAGCGATTATCCGCCGAAGCCGGCGCCGCGCAGCGCCTGGCTTAGATCTGTGCAACACAACCGGGCCCCCGCCATGCTGCCGCTGCCGCCCCAGGACCTCCTCCACTGGTTGGCGGCCCTGGCGCTCAACGGGCTGCTGATCGGCCTGGCCCAGCGCCTGCCCCTGCTCACCCCGGCGGGCTGGGTGCATGCCGGGGTGCTCGGCACCCTGCTGTGGGGAAGCCTGGGCTGGCGAGGCTGGCTGGCGGTGGTGGTGTATCTGGCGCTGGGGAGCGGGGTGACGAAGCTGGGGTTCCGGCGCAAGCGGGAACTGGGGCTGGCCGAGGGCCGGGAGGGGCGCCGGGGTCCGGAGAACGTCTGGGGCTCCGCCCTGGTGGGGACGGTGCTGGCCCTGCTGGCCTGCCGGGCACCGGCGGCGGCGGTGCCCCTGCTGCTGGCCGGATTCGCTGCCAGCTTCGCCGCCAAGCTCGCCGACACCTTCGGCAGCGAGATCGGCAAGCGCTGGGGCCGGCACACCGTGCTGATCACCAGCCTGCGGCCGGTGCCGCCCGGTACCGAGGGGGCCATCAGCCTGGAGGGCACCGCCGCCAGCCTGCTGGGCAGCGCCCTGATGACCCTGGCGATGGTGGCCCTGGGGGTGATCCGCGGCTGGCCGCTGGCGGCCCTGGTGGGCGGTGTCGGGCTGGTGGCCACCCTGGCCGAGAGCGTGGTGGGCGCCAGCCTGCAGCGTCACTGGCGTTGGCTGAGCAACGAGCTGGTCAACGGGCTCCAGACCCTGCTGGCGGCCCTGCTGGCGATGGCGCTGGTGCCATGGCTGTCGCCGCCGGTGGGCTGAGGGCCTCCTGGCGCCAGGAAAGGGCGGCGCGCCTGAGGCGGTCGAGGGCGGCGTCGTGGCGGCGCTGGGCCTGGCGGGCCGGGATGCCCAGCTGCCGGCCCAGCTCCACCCAGGTGCAGCCGCCATCAAGGCGGCCCACCAGCAGCTCCCGCTCCCGGGGATCGAGATCGGCCAGCTGCTGGCGCAGCCACTGGCGCTCGGCGCCACGGGCTTCGCTCTCGGCCGCCGCCTCATCGCCGCAGGGACCGGCGGGGGCGGCCAGCAGATCCAGCAGGCAGCTGGCCGCCTCGGCCTCGCCGCCTCCTGCGCCGAGGGGGGCATCCAGGCTGCGCACCCGGGCGGCCCGGCGGATCCCCAGGGCCTCCTCGAGCCGGGCCGGATCACAGGCCAGCCGGTCGGCGAGGGCGGCGGGCGGCAGGGGATCGAGACCCTGGCGCCGGCGGGCCTCCTGCAGGCCCAGCACCTGCTGATGCAGATCCCACAGGGGCCGGGGCGGACGCACCAGGGGCTGGCGATCCCGCCGTTCGCGGCGCATCGCCCCCTGGATATAGGGCACCGCAAAGCTGCTGAGGCTGACGTTGCGGTCGGGATCGAAGGCCTCCACCGCCCGGATCAGGCCGAGGCTGCCCACCTGGGCGAGGTCCTCGAAGGCCATCCCCGCGTCGGTGCCCTGGCGCCCGGCGATGCTGTACACCAGCGGCAGGTTGTCCTCCACCAGCAGGTTGCGCCAGCGCAGCCGGACGACCGGATCGGTGGCCTCGGCGAACGCCTTGAGCCGGCGGCGGTTGCGGCTGCGGCGATCGACGATGGCCTCCGGGATCTCACGGCACCCCGGACACAGATCCGGGGCCGGCACCCGGCGGGTGCTCTGCACCAGCGCTGCCGGTGGCGGGGGCGAGGGGGGCGGGGGGCGATCCATGGCGGTGGGTCCAGCGGGGGCCGTCCCTTCAGGGTCGCCGTCGGCCACGGGCGACGGTTCACCCCACGGGGGGAGCGGCTCTCATCCGATCGGGTGATGCCAGCGGCAGCGGCCCGGGGAAGAATGGCGGCTGGGTTCGCCCCGGGAACACTGACGGCCGGGCCGGCGGTTCAGAAGCCGGCCGTCACGCTGCTGTGGGGATCCAGCCCTGCCCAGTCCAGCAATGCCCTCCAGGAACGCAGGCGCCGGTAGAGCTGGCCGTGGCCGTCGCTGTTGAGGTGCAGGCCGTCGCTGCACAGCCACTGCAGCCAGTGGGGGTCGGCCAGCAGGCCATCGAGCAGCGGCAGGAAGGGCACGTCGGCCTCCATGCAGGCCTCCTCCAGCAGGCCCTCGTAATGGCGCACCGTGGCCAGGTCGTACCAGAGCATCTCGGCGAAGGGCATCACGACCTCATCCACCGGGGTGAGGCCCAGGACGAACAGCGGGGCGATCGACGCCAGCCGGGGGAGCAGCTGCTTCAGGCCGAACAGGAAGGCTTCGGGGGCCAGCTGGTGGCGGCCGTCGGGCCGGCCCACCCTGGCCGTGTCGTTGAGGCCGATCGACAGCAGGATCCCCTGGGGACGCTGGCGGCGCAGTTCACCCCGGTGGCTCACCTCCGCCTCGGCACGGGCCGCCAGCCGCTCCAGCCCATCCCCCCGCACCCCCAGGCCATAGAGCACCGGGCCCTGGGGCAGGTCCATCCAGTGGCGCCGCAGCCGCTCGCACCAGCCGCCCTGCTCCGGATCGCCCCAGCCGTAGACACCGCTGTCACCGAGCACCACCAGCTTCTTGGGCACCTGCACCGGCGGGGCGATCAGAGGCTGGCTCCGAAGCGGCGCAGCCGCTCCAGGCCATCGTCGATGGTGGCCGGAGACGCCGCGCAGGACAGACGGATGCAGCGGTCATCGCCGAAGGCGGCCCCGGGCACCACCGCCAGCCCCACCTCGTCGAGCAGCCGGCCGCAGAGGGTCATCGAATCCAGCCCCCAGGCGCTGACGTCGGGGAAGGCGTAGAAGGCCCCCTCGGGGGGCAGCAATTCGAGGCCGCTGATCGCCATCAGCCCGTCGCTGAGGCGGGAGCGCCGACGGCTGAATTCGGCCGCCATCTCGCTGACGCAGTCGCGCGAGCCGCTGACGGCCGCCAGGGCACCGAACTGGGCGAAGCTGCAGACATTGCTGGTGCTCTGGCTCTGCAGGGCGCTGGCGGCGGCCACCACGTGGCGGGAGCCCGCCAGCCAGCCGATGCGCCAGCCGGTCATCGCCCAGCCCTTGGCGAAGCCATTGACAATGAAGATCCGCTCAGCGAGGTCGGGCGCCACCGCCGCCAGGCTGTGGTGCACATGGCCGGGGGAGAGCAGCAGCTCGTAGATCTCGTCGCAGACCACCGCCACGGCCGGGTGGCGGCGCAGCACGGCGGCGATCCCCTCCAGCTCGGAGCGGCTGAGCACCATGCCGGTGGGATTGGAGGGGCTGTTGAGGACCAGCAGCCGGCTGGCCGGGGTGATCGCGGCCTCGAGCTGCTCGGGGCTGAAACGGAACCCGCCGCTGGCATCGGTGGTGAGGCAGCACACGCTGGCCCCGGCCAGGTGGGCCATCTCCGGGTAGCTCAACCAGTACGGCGCCGGCAGCAGCACCTCGTCACCGGGGTCGAGCAGAACCTGGAAGAGGTTGTAGAGGGCCTGTTTGCCCCCATTGGTCACCAGCACCTGGTCGGGACGGGTGGGAACCCCGTTCTCCTGGCTCAGCTTGGTGGCGATCGCCTGGCGCAATTCCGGTTCGCCCGCCACGGGCCCGTAGCGGGTGTGGCCGGCCTCCAGGGCCTCGGCGGCCGCCTGGCGGATGAAGGCCGGGGTGTCGAAGTCGGGCTCCCCGGCGCTGAGGCTGCAGATGTCTTTGCCCTCGCCGCGCAGCTCGCGCGCCTTGGCGGTGATGGCGAGGGTGAGCGATGGCTGCAACGCCTGCGCCCGGGCGGAGAGCGTCAACGGGGCCGGCATGGCAGCGCGCGCCGTCTGGAGGGCGCGATTCGGCAATCCCGCCATCTTGCCCTACGCCCTGCGCCATGCCGAAGAATGGGGCGATGGCCCCCGATCCACTGCAACCATCTCCCCTGCAACCGTCCCTTCTGGGTGAGGTCCCCGCCACCGCGGAGCCTGCCACTGCGGGGACGCCCGACCTCGCGGCACTGGAGCGGGACTGCCGCGAGTGCCGCCGCTGCGGACTGGCGGAGGGCCGCCAGATGGTGGTGGTGAGCCGCGGGGATCCGGCGGCCAGGCTGATGGTGATCGGCGAGGGTCCCGGCGCCCAGGAGGATGCCAGCGGCCGGCCGTTCGTGGGCCGGGCCGGCCAGCTGCTCGACCAGATGCTCGCCAGCGTGGGGCTGGACAGCGAGCGCGACGCCTACGTCTGCAACGTGGTGAAGTGCCGTCCGCCGGACAACCGCCGGCCGACCCCCCAGGAGATCGCCGCCTGCGCCCCCTGGCTGGCCGCCCAGATCGCCGCCGTCAATCCCTCGGTGGTGCTGCTGGCCGGCGCCACGGCCCTGGAGGGGGTGCTGGGGATCAAGGGGGGGATCTCCCGGCTGCGGGGCCGCTGGCATCCCTGGCAGGACCGCTGGGTGATGCCCGTGTTCCATCCCTCCTATTTGCTCCGGAATCCCTCGCGGGAGCAGGGCTCCCCCAAGTGGCTCACCTGGCAGGACCTCCAGGAGGTGCGCCGTCGCCTGGACCAGGATCAACCGTCGCCACCCTCTTTGTGACAGGCTTTGGCCATCACCGGCCCACACGAGATGACCGGCACCCTGGCCACACCCACCACCACCGCTGCGGGGACCTCCCCCCTGCCGGCCGACTGGGCCAGTGACCCCCGCTTCGACACGGTGATCCGCCGCCGCCGGACCCGCAGCGTCCGGGTCGGGGACGTGTGGGTGGGCAGCGAGCACCCCGTGGTGGTGCAGTCGATGATCAACGAGGACACCCTCGACATCGAGGGGGCCACCGCCGGCATCCGCCGCCTGCACGAGGCGGGCTGCGAGATCGTGCGGCTGACGGTGCCGAGCCTGGCCCATGCCAAGGCGGTGAAGGAGATCCGCCAGCGGCTGGAGGACACCTACCGGCCGGTGCCGCTGGTGGCGGACGTGCACCACAACGGCATGAAGATCGCCCTGGAGGTGGCCCAGCACGTCGACAAGGTGCGGATCAATCCGGGCCTCTACGTCTTCGACAAGCCCGACCCCAACCGCACCGAGTTCACCCCGGAGGAGGTGGCGGCGATCGGCGAGCGCATCCAGGCGACCCTCGAACCCCTGGTGAGCCTGCTCAAGGAACAGGACAAGGGGCTGCGGATCGGCGTGAACCACGGCTCCCTGGCGGAGCGGATGCTCTTCACCTACGGCGACACGCCGCTGGGGATGGTGGAGAGCGCCATGGAGTTCATCCACATCTGCGATCGCCTCGATTTCCACAACATCGTTGTGTCGATGAAGGCCTCGCGGGCCCCGGTGATGCTGGCGGCCTACCGGATGATGGCCTTCCGCATGGACGCCGAGGGCTTCCACTACCCCCTGCACCTGGGGGTCACCGAGGCGGGCGACGGCGACTACGGCCGCATCAAGAGCACCGCCGGCATCGCCACCCTGCTGGCCGAGGGCCTCGGCGACACGATCCGGGTGTCGCTCACCGAGGCGCCGGAGAAGGAGATCCCCGTCTGCTATTCGATCCTGCAGGCCATGGGGCTGCGCAAGACGATGGTGGAATACGTGGCCTGCCCCAGCTGCGGCCGCACCCTGTTCAACCTGGAGGAGGTGCTGCACACGGTGCGCAACGCCACCGCCCACCTCACCGGGCTGGACATCGCCGTGATGGGCTGCATCGTCAACGGCCCGGGCGAGATGGCCGACGCTGACTACGGCTACGTCGGCAAGACGCCCGGCACGATTTCCCTCTACCGGGGGCGGGAGGAGATCCGCCGGGTTCCCGAGGCCGAAGGGGTGGAGGCGCTGATCGCCCTGATCAAGGAGGACGGTCGCTGGGTCGACCCCTGAACGGGGAGCTCACCCCAGGCATCGGCGCTACGTTGGAACCACGTTTCAGACTCCTTGAGGATCCCCACCATGGGCAGAGCTCGCGCCACCGTCGTGGTGCTGGTTGGTCTCGGAGCCTGCGCCGCCACGGCGGTGATGGCCCGGGAGATGGTGCTGACCCCCACCGGAACCGTGTCGATCAGCGACAGCCCCAAGGAGGTGATGGACCAGGCGTGGCAGATCGTCTTCCGCGACTACCTCGACACCACGGGCAAGTACACGCCTGAGCAGTGGCGCAAGCTGCGCCGGAGCGTGCTCTCCAAGAGCTACAGCACCCCCAAGGATGCCTACGAGGGCATCCGGGGCATGCTCAGCACCCTGGACGACCCCTACACCCGTTTCCTGGACCCGCGGGAGTTCAAGGAGATGCAGATCGACACTTCCGGGGAGCTCTCCGGGGTGGGCATCCAGCTGAGCGTCGACAAGGAGACCAAGGAGCTGGTCGTCATCTCGCCGATCGAGGGTTCGCCGGCCTCGAGGGCCGGGGTGCAGCCCAAGGACGTGATCGTCTCGATCGACGGCAAGAGCACCAAGGGGATGAGCACCGAGGACGCGGTGAAGCTGATCCGCGGCAAGGCGGGCACCACCGTGAACCTGGTGTTGCGCCGCAAGGGCCAGAACATCGACACGCCCCTGACCCGGGAGCTGATCGAGATCCATGCGGTCACCCATCAGGTGAACACGGCACCCGATGGCACCCGGATCGGGTACATCCGCCTCAAGCAGTTCAGTGCCACCGCCACCAAGGACATGCGGGCGGCACTGCGGGACCTGGAGTCCCAGGGGGTTCAGGGCTACGTGCTCGACCTGCGCAGCAACCCCGGCGGGCTGCTGGTGGCGAGCGTCGAGATCGCCCGCCAGTGGATCAACGAAGGGATCATCGTCTCCACCAAGACCCGCGACGGCATCCAGGACGTCAAGCGGGCCACGGGCCAAGCCCTGACCACCAAGCCCATGGTGGTGCTGGTCAACGAGGGTTCGGCGAGCGCCAGCGAGATCCTCTCCGGCGCCCTGCAGGACAACAACCGCGCCGTGCTGGTGGGTCAGAAGACCTTCGGCAAGGGTCTGGTGCAGTCCGTGCGCGGGCTCTCGGATGGCTCGGGCATGACGGTGACCATCGCCAAGTACCTGACGCCCCGCAACCGGGACATCCACAAGCACGGCATCAACCCGGACGTGCCGGTGAAGATGACCGAGCAGGAGGTCCAGCGCCTCAGGCTGGAGGACATCGGCACCAACCGCGACAGCCAGTACCGGGTGGCCGAGTCCACCCTGCGCAAGCAACTGCAGGCCGGGGCCGCTCTGCAGAAGGCCTTCGAGCCCGGCAGCGCCAACCTGCCCGCGGCCCTTGCCAAACCCTGAGCCACACCACGAGCCGGGCACCATGCCCGGCTCGGTCTGGGACCTGAAGCCGTGGTGGTGTCAGCCGTGGAGCATCCTGCTCACCGGCCTGGCCATCGTGACGGCCAGCTGGATGGTGCTGCACCTGTGGTGGCTGACCGCCGGGGTGTCGGTGGTGATCGCCGCCTGGTGGCTGCTGTTCCTGGTGCTGATGCCGGTCGCCTGGAAGCAGGAGCAGGCCGGCAGCAGCGGCTGAAGAGCGGAAGCTGAAGCGCAGGACTCAGGCCACGGGCTGCATCAGGCCGCCACCGGGCGAGGAGTCGTCGTCGTCGTTGTTGCCGGCGGACGACTGGAGCAGGGCAAAGAAGCCGAGGCCGAGCACCCCCAGAAAGGCCGGCAGCATCAGCGGGTTCTGGGTGGCGCCTGCGACCTCGATCAGCTCACCCATGTCGGCGCGTAACGAAAGATGACGCCAGCTTAACGGACATTCTCATCGGCTGGGCGCTTCAGTCGAAAACATGGCCGTGCTCGTAGCGCTCCGCGTGGCCGGCGGCCTCGGTGAGGGCCGCCACGTTCTCGCGGGTGAAGAAGCCGTCGTAGCCCAGGCAGCGCTCCACGTACTCGGTGATCAGCAGGGAATAGGCCGAGCTGCGCGAGAAGATCTGGCGCAGGTTGGGCTGGTCGCCGCATTCCCCCACCATGTCGGCGAGGAAGGGGATGCCCAGCTCGCGCAGGGTGCGCACCACCACGTCAACGTTCTTTTCCCCGTTGCTGTCGCCATCGACGACCTCATAGGCGATGTGATGCATGCGCCGGCCGAAATTGCGGACGAAGTCCTCGGTGGGCATGGGCAGGTTGGCCAGGGAATTGAGATAGGAGGGGGTGTCGTTGGCGGTGAAGACGCGGGCGGGAGAGAGTTTGTCGTCCGCCAGCGTCGGATGGCGGGTGACGTTGGTGGAGGAATTCATCTCGGCGATGTCGTAGGAACCCCAGTAGTAGTAGGGAACCATCGTCAGATATTCGAGGATGGCGTCCTCCCGTTCGCCGGCCAGCACCCGGGTGGCCAAATGATCGATGCCCAGGATCTTGCCCTCCAGTCCATGCTCCCGGTGGCGGCGGGCGGCTTCGGTGAGGGGTTCGAGCGCCTCGTCATCGAGCAGCACCCGATCACCCAGATCCAGCGCCGCCAGCCCATCGAGGGGCCGGTCCACATAGCCGACCCGGTTGTAGGTGTAGTCGGAGAGGAAGGTGAAGCAGAGATGCTTCGAGGCATAGAAGGGGTTGACGGTCTCCCCCGGATAGGCGAAGCGGATGTTCTGGGGTTCGAGAATGGCGCGCAGATCGTGGCAGGAGGACACCTGGAAGATCTCGCCGATGTAGCGGGCGTTGGGCTTGTCGATCGAGAGGGGATACATCGCGTTCCAGCGCGTGACCTCATCTTCGAAGTCGTCAAAGAGCGGCTCCAGCACGATCAAGCGCGGAAAGGCCTCACCCCCCTTGAGCAGGTAAATGCGGTGGGTGGCGTTGATCCAGCACTCCTGGTAGCGATAGGGGGTGGTGAGGGTGAGTTCCGCCAGGTAGGGCAGGCCGTTGCCGTGGTCCACCTGGATCACGACGGCCGCCATCGGGCCCACCACCCGCTCCAGCCCTGAACCGGCCCGACGGGCATAGACGCGGGGCAGATAGTCCTCGAAGAAGGCGGTGTTGCGCTTGTCGCCCCTGGGCCGGTAGCTGGCGAGATCGATCATCGGCGGGGATACGGGCCCGGCACCCATGGTGCCGCCGCAGCCCCTGAATTCAAGGATCAGCCACCGGCAAGGAGCAGGCCTTGGCCCACCCCCCTGCCAGGCCATGACCTGGCCCGGCCAGGTGAAGGAGGTCGGAATAAAATCAGACAGGGCAGCACCAACCGCTGACGTCCCTGCCCCCTTCCTATCGGTGGTGACCTCGAAGATCCCCGTCCTGATCTGCATCGATGTGGAGCCGGACGTGTTCTTCGTCTCGCGTCAGAACCCCGAACCATGGAGGGGCTACGAGCTCACCCATGCCTACGTCGGGACATGGCGATCGGCCCTGCAGCAGCTCACGGGCGACGCCGTGCATGTCAGCTGGTTCATCCGCATGGATCCCCAGGTGGCCCTGGCCCATGGCCGTGCCTCCTGGGCCGTGGAGCACTACCCGGAATTGTTCCAGCAAGCCATCGAAGCCGGCGATGAGCTGGGCGCCCACGTCCACACCTATCGCTGGTGTGCGGACTCCGGCGACTGGCTGGATGACCACGGCAACGACGACTGGGTGGCCGAATGTCTGGACACCGCCGTGGAGGGCTATCGATCCAGCTTCGGCAGAACCTGCCGTTCCCTGCGCTTCGGCAACTACTGGTCGGGAACGGAGGCCATCAATCGGGCGGAAGCCCTGGGATTCCGCTTCGATCTGACCATCGAGCCAGGCCTGCCTCCGAACTCCCTGGACGCACGCAAACCGCCCCATTCGGGCGACCTGCCGGACTACTACCGGGTGCCCCGCGAGCCCTATGCCCCATCCCGCAGCGACTTTCGCCGCAAAGCCAGACCCGGCGAACGTGACATCACGCTCCTGCCCCTCACCTCCGCCCACCTCCGCTACGGCTGGGGCCCGAGAAGCCTGAGGCAGAGATTCAGGCGCCTGCGCAACAACGGATTCCGGCACCGGCAACAGGACACCCCCCTTTCCATGTGGCGGGACTGGAGCCCACCCAACGATTTCAGCCGCATGCTCGATCGGGCGATTGCCGAACAGCGCCACCCCTATCTCGCCTTCGCCATTCACTCCAACGCGCCCGTCGAGCCTGATTCGCTGCCGAGAATCAAGCGCTGCCTGCAGGCCCTGATGGACCACCCCGAGCGCTCCAGGTTCGTGTTCTCCACCCCCGCCGAAGCCATGGCGATCCTGCGGGGGAGCGCCTCAGGACACCCATCAGGCGACCGATCCCGTTGAGGGCAATCGGAACCCCCCGGTAGCGCGTCAGCTGCCACCAGGCGCGAGGCTGCCAGGGGTCCGCCAGCAGATAGCCCACCAAGACGGACGTCGGGTAGGCATTCTCCGGGTGGAAGGGCACCAGTCGGCCCAGGTGCCGGATGGTGTGGGGCTGGCCCCTGTGGAGCGTCCGCACCAGGGGTCGCCACTGCCGGGCGTTGCTGGAGGTGAGGGTCGGGCGCATGTACCAGCTCAGGGTGCCGATGACGAGATCGGCAAGGGTGGTCGATCCAGGGGTCAGGGATCCAGAGGTCTGGGATCCAGGCGGTTCCGATCGGGTCAGCTCGGCTTCGAGCTGCGTCAGGGCGAAGCGCATCAGCACCGGATCGGCCCGTTCCAGTGCCTCGATCAGCTGCGCCATGGGCTCGAGAATCCGGCACTGGCGCAGGCGCAGGTCCCCGTCCTGCGGATGGCTGAGGCCGCGCTCGCGGGCGAGGGCCTCGCAGCTGGAGCGGATGTTGAGGAAGTACTCGTGGGCCCGCTCCAGGCGCCAGCGGGTGCTGGTGGCCTGCCGGTGCTGCACGCGATAGGCGGCGGTGGCACTGGCATTCCGCACCATCGGGGCGACGGAGGCCAGCTGGAACCAGGCCTGCACATCACTGCTCCAGGCGTTCCGGGCCGGCCAGCCGCCGATGGCCTCCAGGGCGCTGCGCCGGATCAGTACGAAGGAGGGGGTGTCGATCCGGTGGAACGGAAAGCTGTCCCAGGGGTCGAACCGTTCCGGCCCCAGAAAGGGTGCCGGAAAGTGGAGCTCCCGCTCGTCTTCGTAGGTGAGGGTGCGGGACACCGCCGCGCAGGCCGCCGGATCGTCGCGCAGCACCGTGCTGAGCAGCTCGAGGTGGCGGGGATGCCAGAGGTCGTCCTGGTCCAGAAAGGTGACCAAGGCCGCCGTGCTGCGCTCAAAGCCGAACTGCCGGGTCTGGTGGGTGCCCTTGCCGGGATGGCGGTGCAGGGTCACCTGGGGAAAGGAGCGGACGATGGCCGGCGAGTCGTCGCTGGAGCCGTCGTCGACGACGATGATCTCCCGGGCCGGCAGGGTCTGGGCCAGCACCGACGCCAGCGTCTGGCGGATCCAGGCCGCCCCGTTGAACAGCGGGATGACGACAGCGATGTCCGCCGCGGTTCCGTTGGGGCCCGTCACGGCGCAGGGGCCCGCCATGGCGACGGGGCCGCTCACACCACCAGCACCGCCGCGTTCGTCGCCGCCTGCTCCTCGGCCCGCTGCTCCGGCGTGCGCCCGTCGGCCTCGGGGATCTGGCCGGCCATGGCGGTCAGCCACGCCATCAGCTGCTCCACCTGCTGGGCGGGGGAGAGGGCCCCCAGGCCCCGGGCCAGCACCTTGGCGGTGCTGCCGGCGCCGCCCTGGTAGACCAGCCTGCCGTGCAGGTGCTGGGGCAGGGCCTGGCGCAGGCGGCGGAAGGCGGGTTCCTCCATCGGCGTCTCCAGGGCGATGTTGGGTTTTTCCGGCTTGATGCGGGAGAAGCCGCAACGGCGGGCCAGCAGCTTCAGTTCCATCAGCTGCAGCAGGCTCTGCACCGGCGCCGGGATCGGGCCGTAGCGGTCGGCCCAACCGGCGGCCAGCTCCACCAGGGCCGCCTTGCCGCCGCATTCGGCGGCGGCCCGGTAGGCGGCCATCTTCTCGTCGGCCTCGGTGATCCAGTCGGCGGGGATGAAGGCCGTCACCGGCAGGTCGATCTGGGTCTCGTCCACCGCCGGGATGTCCTGGCCCTGGATCTCGGCCAGGCAGTCCTGCAGCATCTCCATGTAGAGGTCGAAGCCGATCGCCTCCATCTGGCCGCTCTGCTCCAACCCCAGCAGGTTGCCCACCCCACGGATCTCCATGTCGCGCATGGCCAGCTGGTAGCCGGAGCCCAGCTGGGCGAACTCCTGGATCGCGCGCAGCCGCTGGCGGGCCGCCTCACTCAGGGAGGCATCGCCCGGATAGAAGAGCCAGGCGTGGGCCTGGATGCCGCTGCGGCCCACCCGGCCCCGCAGCTGGTACAGCTGGGCCAGGCCGAACTTGTGGGCGTCCTCCACCAGGATCGTGTTCACCCGGGGGATGTCGAGGCCGCTCTCGATGATCGTGGTGCAGAGCATCACGTCGGCCTCGCCGGCGTTGAAGGCCACCATGGCACTCTCCAGCTCCCCCTCCGGCATCTGGCCGTGGGCCACCTGCAGCCGCAGCCCCGGCAGCATCGCCCGCAGCTGGCCGGCCACCTCCTCGATGCCCTCCACCCGCGGCACCACGTAGAACACCTGTCCGCCGCGGTCGAGCTCCTGGCGGATGGCGCTGCGCACCGCCTCCTCATCGAGGCTGGCCAGGTGGGTCTTGATCGGGCGCCGCAGCGGCGGCGGCGTGGTGATCAGGCTCATCTCCCGCACCCCCGAGAGGCTCATGTACAGGGTGCGCGGGATCGGTGTGGCGCTCAGCGTGAGCACGTCCACATCCTTTCGGAGCGCCTTGATCTTCTCCTTCTGATTCACCCCGAAGCGCTGCTCCTCATCCACCACCAGCAGGCCCAGCTGGCGGAAGGCCGTGCCCTTGCCCAGCAGCTGGTGGGTGCCCACCACCACGTCGGTGTTGCCCTTGGCCAGGTCATCGAGGATCGTCTTGCGCTCAGAGGCGGTGCGGAAACGGTTGAGCAGGGCCACCTTGAGCGGGTAGGGGGCGAAGCGCTCACTGAGGGTGCGCCAGTGCTGCTGGGCCAGCACGGTGGTGGGGGCGAGCAGGGCGCACTGCTTGCCGGCGGTGACCGCCTTGAAGATGGCCCGGATCGCCACTTCTGTCTTGCCGAAGCCCACATCGCCGCACACCAGCCGGTCCATCGGCTGGTCCCGTTCCATGTCGCGCTTGACGTCCACCATCGCCTTGAGCTGGTCGGGGGTGGGGTCGTAGGGGAAGGAATCCTCCAGTTCGCCCTGCCAGGGGCCGTCGGGGGGGAAGGCGAAGCCCGGCGCCTGGTGGCGCTCGGCGTAGAGCTTCACCAGGTCCATCGCCACCTTGGCCACCGCCTTGCGGGCCCGCTCCTTGGCCTTGGTCCAGGCCGTGCCGCCCATGCGGTTGAGTTCCGGCGGGCTGTCGCTGCTGGCCCGGTAGCGGCCCAGGCTGCCCAGCTGGTCGGCGGCCACCCGCAGCAGCCCGTCGGCGTACTGCACCACCAGGTAGTCGCGGGCCTCGCCGCCGATGGCCAGCTTCTCCAGCTTCAGGAAGCGGCCGATGCCGTGGTTGCGGTGCACCACGAAGTCGCCGGGGAGCATCTTGTTGGGATCCACCGTGCGGCTGGCCGCCTTGCGGCGCCGGCGCACGTAGCCGCCGCTGGCCAGGCTGTGCTGGCCGAAGATCTCCCGGTCGGTGAACAGCACCAGCCTCCAGGCCGGCAGCTGGAACCCCTCCAGCTCAGCCGTGCCGCGCAGCTTGAGCGCCACCGGGGTCCCCTGCTCCGCCAGCCGTCCGATGGCTGGAAAGTCGCGGGCGTTGGGCACGAAGCGGGTGACGCAGTCGTGCTCCTCCAGCAGGGCCACGGCCCGTGACGGCTGGGCGGAGACGATCCAGGGCCGGGCCTTGTCCCGCAGGTGTCCCTTGATCTGCTCCGCCAGGCGCCCGAACTGGTTGGGGTGGGCCGGCACCGGCCGGCTCGAAAGGTCGAGATCGTTCGGGTGGCGGTCGCTTTCGTGCAGCTCCGCCAGGTCGAAGCCGGTGAACGCCTCCGCCTCCGCCAGGGCCGCCCGGATCGGCCGGTGCAGCAGGCCCGGCAGGGGCAGGGGCGGCTCACCGTCGGCGGCGGCGACCACCTCGCCGTGGTGCTCGACGGCATGGTCGAACCACTGCTGGCCGTGGGCCAGGCACTGGCGCCGCTCATCGATCGCCACCAGCGTGCCGGCGGGCAGGTAGTCGAGCAGGGAGGCCGGTCTCTCCCAGGCCAGGCCCATCAGCCGCCGCATCCCCTCCGGCGTACCGCCCTCCAGCAGCTGGTCGAGGGCGGCGGGCGCCAGCAGCCGCTCCAGGCCGTCCGGCATCCGCTCCCGCAGGGCCTCGGCGACCAGCGGCGCATAGCTGGTGGGGGTGAGGCGCACCCGCTCGATCACATCCAGGGAACGCTGGGTGGCCGGATCGAACTCCCGCAGCTTCTCGAGGTCTTCCCCGAAGAGCTCCAGTCGCACCGGCAGCTCGGCGCTGACCGGAAACACATCGACGATGTCGCCGCGGCGGCTCCAGGTCCCCTCCTGCTCGATCGTCGGCACCTTCTCGTAGCCCAGGCCGGCCAGGGAGTGGGCCAGCTGCTCCAGATCCAGCCGGTCGCCCCGGCGCAGGGTGAGGCAGCGGGCCGCCAGCTGGGGCGGCGGCGGCAGGTGGGGCTGCAGGGCCCGCTCGGTGGCCACAACGGCGAAGCGGCCGCCGCCGGCACCCGAAGCCCCGTCCCCGTCGCCCACCAGTTCGGCCAGCACCTGCAGCTGGCCCCAGGTGATCTCACTGGTGGGGTCGAAGGGCTCGTAGGGGGAACCCTCGCTGGTGGGATAGAGCTGGCACAGGGGCCAGCCCATCAGCTCCAGCAGGGAGGCCCAGCGACCCGCCTCCTCCAGCGTCGGCACGATCACCAGCAGGGGGGCCTCGCCGCTGCCCGCCAGGGCGCTGGCCACCAGGGCCCTGGCCGCCCGGCCCGCCCCGCTCAGCCGCAGGCGCTCGGGCCGCCCGCAGCGTGCCCTCACCTCGGCGGTGAGTGGCGCTGCCTGCAGCTGGCGCACGAGGGCGTGGAGGGGCATCGCAACGATGGGATCGAACCGGTGGCGATCCTCGCAACCACCGCAAGCCGCCGCGACATCCCGGCCCCTTTGCCGTCATGCTGGAGGACGGTCTGACGAGCGATGGCCCGCTTCCGTTGTCCCACCTGCCGCGGTCGTCCCCTGCGGCTGCAGCAAGCCTTCACGGGCCTTCCCCGCTGCGGGCGCTGCGGGGACCTGCTCGAGCCCAAGCCCCGCCATGGCCGTGCCTGGGGCCTGGCCGTCGGGGTGACCGCCCTGGTGCTGGGGGGGGCCGCCTTCTCGGGCCTGCTGGAGCAGGTGGGCAGCCTGCCCCAGCAGGCCCCCGACGTCACCACCCGGCTGCTGGAGCGCTTTGATCCCGCCCCCGATCCGCAGCTGCGGCCGATGGCGCTGGTCGAGGGCGGCCTGCTCGAGAGCCTCAAGGAGGCCGATCGCCAATGGATTCCCACCGCCGAACCCCTGGCCGGCGGTGGCATCCGCTTCCTCTACCGCCGCCGGGCCGGTGAACCCGAACTCTCGGTGGATGAGCTGCAGGCCCTGATCGACGCTCCACCGGACCACGGCGAGAAGCGCCAGGCCATCGCCGAACTGCTCGGCGTCCTGGAGGAGGCCGGTGTGCAGGTGCAGCTGGCGGCACCGAAAAAGACGGGGGCCGCCGGGGAATGGGACCACGCCAGCCGCACCCTGAGGATCAAGCCTGCGGTGGTGGACAAGGGCACCGTGGATTTCGCCCAGGTGCTCAACCACGAGGCGATCCACGTGGCCCAGAGCTGTGCCGCGGGCGGCCTCCGCTCCGTCCCCAGGACCCTGGGGCTGAGCCAGGAGGTGCCGCCGGAACTGAAGCTCCACCTTGACGATCCCCTCTATGCCGGGGCCTCCGACTGGGAGAAGGCCCTGGAGCGCGAGGCCTACGCCAACCAGCGCCAGCTGGAGCTGGGCGCCACCCTGATCCGCACCCACTGCCGCATTCGCGCCACGGGCTGAGCAGCGGGCGGTGCTGGCGGCGGGGCCGGAGCGATCAGCCTGAGATGTGGGCGATCAGATCGAGGCACTTGCTGGAGTAGCCCCACTCGTTGTCGTACCAGGCCACCACCTTCACGAAAGTGTCGGTGAGGGCGATGCCGGCGGAGGCATCGAAGATCGAGGTGCAGGTTTCGCCGAGGAAATCGGTCGAGACCACGGCGTCCTCGGTGTAGCCGAGGATCCCGGCCATCGGACCGGCGGCGGCCTCCCGCATGGCGGCCTTGATGGCCTCGTAGCTGGCTCCCCGCTCGAGGTTCACCGTCAGGTCCACCACCGACACGTTGGGGGTGGGCACCCGGAAGGCCATGCCGGTGAGCTTGCCGCTGAGGGCCGGGATCACCTTGCCCACCGCCTTGGCCGCGCCGGTGGAGGAGGGGATGATGTTCTGGCCGGCCCCACGGCCGCCGCGCCAGTCCTTGACCGACGGCCCGTCGACCGTCTTCTGGGTGGCGGTGGTGGCGTGGACGGTGGTCATCAGGCCATCGCGGATGCCGAAGCTGTCGTGCAGCACCTTGGCCATCGGCGCCAGGCAGTTGGTGGTGCAGGAGGCGTTGGAGACGATGTCCTGGCCCGCGTAGGTGGTGTGGTTCACCCCCATCACGAACATCGGCGTGTCGTCCTTGGAGGGGGCCGACATCACCACCTTGGACGCCCCGGCCGTGATGTGGGCCCGGGCCCGCTCGTCACTCAGGAACAGACCGGTGGACTCCAGCACCACATCGGCACCGACATCGCCCCAGCGGAGGGCGGCGGGATCGCGCTCCGAACTGATCCGGATGCGGCGGCCGTTCACCACCAGGGCGCCATCGTCGACGGCCACCTCACCGACGAAGCGGCCATGGGTGGAGTCGTAGCGGAGCATGTAGGCGATGTAATCGACATCAATCAGGTCGTTGATGCCCACCACCTCGATGTCATCGCGCCCGCAGGCGATGCGGAAGACGAGGCGGCCGATGCGTCCGAACCCGTTGATGCCGATCCTGATGGTCACCCGTGGATCTCCCAAGGCAATACAGGGGATTCAGCGTCGCACGCAGCCAGCGGCCATCGGCGCCGCCGTCCCGGCCATTGTCGCCAGATGAAACGGGCTCGCCTGCCGCAACCGCCGCCGCAGACGACGGCTCCAGCCGAACGCCACGGCACCGCCGAGCAGCGGCAGGGGACCCGGCACGGGAACGCTACGCAAAGCGGTGGGGTTGAAGGGCCGGCCGTTGATCACCGCGTTGACACGATTGGCGCCGGTCGTCGATCCGAACCCGAGGGCGGATCGGTTGTTGATGACGATCAGGGAGCCGGTGATGCTGGAGGGGTTGCCATTGCCGGAGCGATTCAGGGTCGCCGTGCCACCGCCGGTCAGCAGGAAGGTGCCGAAAACATCGGAGCCCGTCAGGGAGAGGTTGGAGCCGGGCCGGGCGAAGCTGAAGATGATCTTCGAGGGATCCACATTCCCCTGCAGCGTCCAGTCCTGGTTGGTGGTGAGACTGGCGGGCATGTTGAAGACGAAATACTCACGGCCCGAGCCGACGACGTTGAGATCGACGTTTCTGCCGACGGTCTGGACGTTGTAGTAGTTGATCCCCCCCGTGGTGGGCAGCGATCCGGTGAGGGTGAGGCTGCCGGACAGGTTGACCGCATCGTTGTAGCGGCAGGAGCTCAACGCCACGGTGCAGTTTGAGGCGTTGATGCCGCCGATGTAGCTGGCCACGGCCAGGGCATCTGCCTCGGCCTGGACGGTCCAGGCATTGCTGACCACCGTGGTGCCGGGGCCGTTGGTGACGGTGGCGGACTGGGATCGGAAGATCCGGGTGGCGGCGATCGATCCGGCATTGAGCCGGGCTTGGCCGCCCACCAGCGCATGGCCGTTGCCCGGCTGGGCTGGGGCCGGTGGGGCGACGCTGCAGCTTGCCGGGACCGAGACCGTGGCGCCGCCGTTGAGCTGGTTGGGGGAACCGGTGCTGGTGCCGAGGCTGGAGGCGACGTTGCTGGCGGTGATGTTCACCAGCCCGAACCCGGCGGCACATCCCAGGTGGAAGCCGTCCGCCTGGACGCCATTGGCGTGGACCGGCCGCTCGTGGCCGAGGGCCAGCGCCAGACCGACCCCGAGGCCCCAGATGAGCGCCTGGCGGCCCCCCAGGGCCCGGTGCCACGGCAGAGCCGGCTCGCTGACGGGAGGGGCCACCTGGCTCACTGACATCATCAACCTGGCTGACTTGGGTCTGCTGATCTCATGCCGGTGAGAATTCTTCAGGCGAGAAGAAGGCATGTTTCCTTCTTTTTCAGGCGATACTCTGCAGACATCAAGTCAATGGATGTTCGACGGGAATCTAACACCGGTCCCAAGCAGGTGTCGGCCTTCGCTCAGCAGCATCTCTCGGAAATCTGCGATACCCAGGGCCGGAGACTGACCAGAGATCCACAGCAGGATTTCACCACAGAGGCTTCAGTCACGGCCACAATGTTGGCCATTGGCCTGCCCAGGGCCCTGCCCCTCCCGATGTCACTGAACGATCCGGATCAGCACCTGTCCCGCCAGACCGTCTCCGATGTCCTGTCCCTGATCTCCCTGGCCCTTTTCGTCACCTATGTCGTGACGCTGCTGAACGCGATTCCCCCCATGGCGGTCGGGCAACCGGCCTGGCTCTCGAACCTGATCAGCGCCCTGCTGGATGGCGCCCCCCTGGCCCTGGTGGGACTGGGGATGGTCCATCTGCTTGCCTATCTCGAACCCGGCCAGCTCCGTCTCCAGGCCCGTCGCCGGGCGGTGGCCCGCTGGGCGACCGGAGCGGTGATCGGATTCCTGCTGCTGATTCCCCTTCAGGCCGTTTCCGCCGTCCAGGGCTACGGCCTGGTGGCCCGCAGCCAGAGCAGCGCCATGGCGGTGGCTACCGAACGCGCCGGGGAGTTCCAGCGCGCCATCGGAGCCGCCACGTCGGTGGAGGATCTGCAACAGAGGATCGCGGCCCTGCAGGGCCCCGGGCTGCGGCTGGGCGAGGGCCCCCAGTCCCTGCCTGACCTGAAGCGCACCCTGAACGAACGGCTGCAGGAGTCCCTCAGTAGCTCACGGGGCGTCATCCACTCCCCCTGGAGGCCGGAGCTCTGGGCGATCGTCCAGCGGACGCTCCGGGTGCTGCTCCTGGCCCTGGTGTACGCCCTGGCCTTTGCCGCCGGCAGCCAGCGGCGGGGCCGCGAGGCGTCCCTGCTCCGGGAGTTCCTGGCCGGCTGGAATCGCCTGCGGGCCAGGGGTCTGCGGCGGCGCCTGGAGGCCCGCTCCCCAACCCGGCGGGCGCTTCCCGCCGACATGGCCTATTTCCACGGGCTGAGTGTGGCGAGGGAGCCCCAGGTCAGCGGCCCGCTCCCCTGACCGGGATCAGCCCTCCAGGCCCGGAGCTGCAGGCCCGCCGTCGGCGGCCAGCAGGGTTTCCTCCTCCAGCAGCATGTTGAAGCGCAGCAGGTCGGCGTCCTTCAGCTGCTGGCGGCTGCTCACGCCCAGGTGCTTCTCGAGGAAGCTGCGGCCCATGCTCCCGTCCCAGCCGAGCTGCTGCAGGAGCAGGTTGCACTGCTCGAGCAGGTCGGCCCGACGCAGCGGCACCGCCGCCGTGGCGGGATCGCAGCCGGGCTCGAGGGTCTCGATCGCCTGCAGATAGGCGATCAGATCGGCGTACACGGTGATGCGATCGCGGCTGGGGTGACCGAAGCAGCGCTGCAGATAGGCCGCCTCCCGCTCCCGGTCCCAGCCGAGGCGGCGCAGCTGCAGATCCAGGTGGGTGAGTTCGGCGCTCCAGTCCTGGGGGTCCTCGACGGGACTCGGGGGCGCTGGGGGCGCGGGTGTGGCCGGAAGGGGTGCAGGCTCCGGCGGCGCAGAAGCCGCTGCAGCCGATGGCGGCGCTGGGGGCGGCGCAGCTGGGGGCGGCGCTTGGGGCGGCACGGGCAGCCCTGGCTCAGAGGCGGCCACCGTTCGCGTCGGAGGGGGAGCCGGACGTTCCTTCTCCGGGGCAGGGGTCAGGGAGGCGGAGGCCCGCTCCGGCACCGAAGGCGCCCGCTCCGGCGCTGCGGCGGCCGGCCCGGGATTCTGGAGACGGGCCAGGAGCCTGGCCCTGGCGCGATCTTCGGCCTCCTCCGCATCCCCCGCTTCCCCCAGGGCGCTGCCCAGGAAGCGCTCCCCATCCCGGGCCGAGACCAGCACGACGCGGCGGCCGCCGTCGCAGTGGAGCAGTCGGACCTGAACGTGCATGGGGGCGGGGAGGGACCGACGGTCTTTCTAGAGTGCTTCTTTGCAGCCTCCACGGCCGAGCGAACGCCAGGAATGGAAGTGGAATCGGTGGAGAGCCTGACCCCCCTGCTGCAGCCCCTGCTGCAGGAAGCGGACCAGTGGGGTGAGGTGCTGCTGCTGCTGGTCCTGCTGGTGGGGCTGGAGGCGGTGCTCTCCGCCGACAACGCCATCGCCCTGGCCGCCATCTCCCGGCGGCTGCACGATCCGGCGCGGCAGCGCATGGCCCTGAACCTCGGCCTGGTGCTGGCCCTGGTGTTCCGGCTGGCCCTGATCGCCCTGGCCAGCCAGGTGCTCGCCTTCTGGCCCCTGCAGCTGCTGGCCTCCGCCTACCTGCTCTGGCTCTGCGGCCGGCACCTGCTGGGCAAGGACGATGGCGCAGACGACGACGGAGCGGGCCAGGACCCGACGGCAACCGACCACGCCACCCACGGCTCCCCCCACGACACCGGCCATCCCCACCACGGCGCCTCCCTGGGCTCGATCGTGGCCACCCTGGCCCTCACCGACCTGGCCTTCTCCCTCGACAGCGTTTCCGCGGCGGTGGCGGTGACCGACCGGGTGCCGCTGGTGATGGCCGGCGGGGTGATCGGCATCCTCGCCCTGCGGCTCACCGCCGAGCTGTTCCTGCGCTGGCTGGAGATCTTTCCCCATCTGGAAACCGCCGGCTACCTGGCCGTGGGGCTGGTGGGCCTGAAGCTGTTGCTGCGCCTGGTGCTGCCGGCCGTGGAAGTGCCGGAATGGGCCCTGCTGCTGGTGGTGGCCGCCCTGTTCGCCTGGGGCTTCTCCCTGCGTACCGAAGCGTCGACCCTGCCCGAGCAGGGCAGCGGCGACGCCTGACGCCCGCGGAACGATGCGGATCGAGCTGCGCCAGATCGACTCGGACCGGCTGATCACCACGATCGAGATCGACGACCTCGGCGACGTCCCCCACCCGGGCCGCTGGCTGACCGTCGGCGAGGGCAGCTTCCTGGTGCTGCAGCGCCGCCACCGCTACCGGCTGCGGCAGGGCCGCTACGAGCTGGCGACGGTGGCGCTGCAGGTGAAGCCCCAGCGGCGGCCGGCGGATGCCTTCTGGTGGGACGGGCGCTGGGTGATCGGTGACCCCCACTGCCGCTTCAACGCCCGCAGCCCCCTGCTGCGCTGCGCCGTGCTCCCGGAGGGACCCTGCGAGCGCTGCAGCCACCGCACGCCCCGTTGAGGCGATGGCGCCGCCGGCCGGTCCTAGGCTGATGTCCACTCCGTGTTCGCGCCCGATCACCGCCCCTAATTCCAGGCCCCAGGCCAGCCGGACCCGACGCAGCGGCAACGGCTCCACCCCCGCGCCGGTCGCTGCCCCTGGGGCCGCGCCCGTCGCTGCTTCCCTGCCCGCCGATCCCCTCACCCCCAGCCACACCGCCACCGGGCTGAACCCACCGGTGGCCGGACTGGCGACGGATTTTGCCGTGCTGGGTCTCTCGGAGCCGATCCTCAAGGCCGTGGCCGCCAAGGGCTACAGCAGCCCCTCGCCGATCCAGCTGCAGTGCATCCCGGCGGTGCTGGCCGGCCACGACGTGATGGCGGCCGCCCAGACGGGCACCGGCAAGACGGCGGGCTTCACCCTGCCGATGCTGGAACGGCTGCGCCACGGTCCCCACGCCAGGGCTGGTGTGGTGCGGGCCCTGGTGCTGACGCCCACCCGCGAGCTGGCGGCCCAGGTGGCGGACAGCGTCACCGCCTACGGCCGCTACCTGGATCTGCGCTCCGACGTCGTCTTCGGCGGCGTGAGCGCCAACCCCCAGATGCAGCGGCTCCGCCGCGGTGCCGACGTGCTGGTGGCCACCCCCGGCCGGCTGATGGACCTGCACCAGCAGAACGCCCTGCGGCTCGACCGGGTCGAGATCCTGGTGCTGGATGAGGCCGACCGGATGCTCGACATGGGCTTCATCCGCGACATCCGCCGGATCCTCTCCCTGCTGCCGGCGAAGCGCCAGAACCTGCTCTTCTCGGCCACCTTCTCCACCGAGATCCGGCGGCTGGCCACCGGCCTGCTGCACAACCCGGTGCAGCTCCAGGCCACCCCCGAGAACCAGGCGGCGCCCCTGGTGGAGCAGGTGATCCATCCCTGCGACATGGATCGCAAGGGGGATCTGCTCAGCCATCTGATCCGCAGCAATGACTGGCGTCAGGTGCTGGTGTTCTCCCGCACGAAGCACGGCGCCAACCGGCTGGCGGAACGGCTCGAGAAGGAGGGCCTCGGAGCGGCGGCCATCCACGGCAACAAGAGCCAGGGGGCCCGCACCCGGGCCCTGGCGGAGTTCAAGAGCGGCGAGGTGCGGGTGCTGGTGGCCACCGACATCGCCGCCCGCGGCATCGACATCCACCAGCTGCCCCACGTGGTCAACCTCGACCTGCCCAACGTGGCCGAGGACTACGTGCACCGCATCGGCCGCACCGGCCGTGCGGGCCAGAACGGCCATGCCATTTCCCTGGTGGCGGCCGAAGAGCATGAGCTGCTGCGGGCCATCGAACGCCTGGTCGGCTCCCCCCTGCCCCGCCAGGAGGTGTCGGGCTTCGAGCCCACCGTGCTCTCCGCACCGCCCCTGGATCTCAGTGGTGGCCGGGGACGCCGCAGCCAGGGCCCCCGCCATGGGCAGGGACAGGGCCACGACCGCGGCCGGCGCCGCAGCGGATCCCGCTGAGCCAGGGCCCAGCGGGGGAATGGCAGTGGTTGTGACAGCCTGCGCCGCCTCCCTAGGGTGAAGTGAGGATCTGCCTCCTTCCGACATGCCCTACGAACCCGGATCCACCCAGTGCCGCGTGCTCATCGACTGCAAGGCCCAGATCGAAGGCATGCTTCTCGCGCTGGAGCGCATCGACAACAGCCGCCACATCCGTGATCAGCTGGTGGCCGTGCATAACCAGCTGGAAGGGCTGCACGAACTGCACCGGCGCCAGCCGGAGGAGCTCGCCTCCGGCGGCTGATCAGGAGGCTGGGATCGGCCCCAGGGCCGGTTCATTCCGGCCCGATCGTCTCCTCCTCCCGGGCACGGTGGTCCCAGCCCTGGCAGGCCGCATAGGCACCGGCCAGGGTGGGGCTCATCACCCGCTGGCCCGGGATGCGCTCATGGCTCGCCACGTAGCAGCCCAGTGTGTCCCGGAAGATCCGGCAGCCGGAGCCGGTGCTGTTGACGAAGGAAAGGTCGCTGGCCATCGCATCCCCACCCATTGACTGACTTCGGTCTACTGCCTGCGTCGGCGGTCCAAACCTGAGACGCCGCTAAGGGAACAAAACGTCAACACCCCTTGCCGAAAGAGCGGATCAGGGGGTATTTGCACCGATCCGGTCGCCGACCACCAGCCCCAGCTGCTGGATCAGGGCCTGTCCCTCGCTCGGACGCCGTCCCGGCAGCTGGGCCTGGCGCAGCAGCACCGGGCAGCCACCAGTGGCCACCACCAGCCCCTCCCCCTCCAGCACCGCGAGCACGGTGCCAGGCACCGCCCCCGGCGAGCCATCCGCTGACGAGACACCCGCCGCAGCCCCGTCCTGGCTGGGGCTGCCCCAGCCGCCAACCAGGGCGGCAGCCCCCGGGGTGAGCTGGTCCTTCAGGCGGGCCACCAGCGGTTCGGTGGCCAGCAGCTTCAGCCGCTCGGCCCCCCAGGGGCAGGAGGCGTTGGGGTGGAGGCCCATCACCCGGCGGTGGATGGCCAGGGCGGAGCCGCTCCAGTCCACCAGGGTGTCCTCCTTGGTGAGCTGGCGGGCGTGGCTGACCCCATCGGCCGCCTGGGCACGCACCCCGAGGCGGGCGAGCCGCTCCGGCTCAGGCCCGGCACCCGCCGCTTCGATGAGCGGCAGGGCCTCCACCAGCAGCTCCCCGGTGAGGCGCGCCAGCCGCTCCGACAGCTGGCCGGCGTTCTGCAGCAGGGGAATGGAAAGGCGCCGCTCCAGCAGCACCGGGCCGGTGTCGAGTCCCTCCTCCATGGCCATGATGCCGACGCCGGTTTCGCCATCCCCCTCCAGCAGGGCCCACTGGATCGGCGCGGCCCCCCGCCAGCGGGGCAACAGGGAGCCGTGGCCGTTCCAGCAGCCGAGGGGCGGCTGGGCCAGCACCGCCGGCGGCAGGATCTGGCCGAAGGCCACCACCACCGACAGGTCCGCCCCGAGGGCGGCCAGCTCCTGCTGGCAGGCCAGGTCGCGGCGGATCCGCTCGGGGGTGAACACCGGCAGCCCCAGCTCCAGGGCACGCTGCTTCACAGGGGAGGGGACCAGGGCCTTGCCCCGGCCCCGGCGCCGGTCGGGCTGGCTCACCACAGCAACGATGCTGTGGCCGGCCTGTCGCAGGGCCTCGAGACTGACCACGGCGTAGGCCGGGGTGCCCCAGAACAGAATCCTCAAGCGTCGCCGGTGATCGAGAGACCCTCCACCCACACGTGGGGGCAGAGACCGTCGGGGGTCACCTTGGCCGGACCCTCGAAGCCGACGATGGCCTTGAGCAGGGTGCGGATGTCGCCGGCCACGGTGGCGGCCTCAATGGAGCGCGCGGTGCCGCCCTCCACCAGCCAGCCGTCGAAGGGGAGGGAGAAGGAGCCCTGGCTGGCCTTGACGCCGGCATGGAGGGCCGAGAGGGAATCGATCACCACCAGGCCATCGCTTCCGCCGGCAGCGGAGGCGAAGCGGTCCAGGCCCTGGGCGCCGCCGTCACTGCCGGGGGTGGGGCCGATCTCGAACCAGTCGGGGCCCACCGACACCTTGGCCCCCAGGCCCGCATGGCCCGTGGGGGCGACCCCGAAGGCCCGGGCCGTGGCCTCCGAGTGGAGGAAATGGCGCAGCACCCCGCCCTCCACCAGGGACAGGCGACCGGTGGGGGTGCCTTCCCCGTCGAAGGCGGCCGCGCCCACATTGGCCGGATTCAGGCCGTTGTCGTGCAGGGAGAAGAAGGGGACGGCCAGCTGCTCGCCCAGGGACTCACGCCGGCTGAGGCTGACGCCATCGAGCACGGCGCGGGCATTGAACAGGCTGCTGAAGGCGCCGATCAGGTCGAGGAAGGCCTCGGGGCTGAAGACGCAGGTGTAGCGGCCGGTGGCGATGGGGGCGTAATCGAGGTGGGCGATGGTGCGCTCCGCCGCCTCCTGCACGCAGCCGGCCACATCGAGGTCGGAAGCGCCGTAGGCCAGACGCACGGCGCCGCTGCTGCGGGGCTTGCGGCCCGCCTCCTCGGCCCGGGCATAGAGGTAGAGGGAGGCGGTGGTGAGGCGCTGCTGGCGGCAGGCGCCGGCACTGTTGATGTAGAGCCGGTCGCTGCTGCGCTGGGCCAGGCCGTTGTAGGGGACCGTGCCGATGGCCGGGTGGCGTCCGAGCAGGTCGCGCTCGGCCTCCTTGAGGGTGTCCAGCAGGCTGAGGATGCTGACGGCCGGGCGGAGCGGCTGCTCAAGGACCGGCAGCGGCGCGGTGGCCAGGGGGGAGAAGTCGGGGACCTCATCGACGTTGCCGTAGGCGCTGGCGTCACGGGCCCCGGCCAGGGCCCGGGCCAGGCCGGCGTCGGAGAGGTCGGAGGTGCTGGTGATGCCCACCAGACCGTCGTCGTTCCAGACCCTCAGGGTGATGGCGCTGCGCTGGGCGCCCTTCATCTGCTTGGCTTCGCCCCGGTCGACCTGCACGGAGGTGTCGGTGCTGCAGGAGGCGCCCAGATCCCAGCGCCGGACGCCCTCACGCTGGGCCAGCTGGCCGAGGCGCTGGCGCAGCACTTCGGCATCAAGGCTGGCGGCCGCTGATTCGGTGATTCCCATGATCAGCGTCCCCCCACGGTGATGGTGTCGACCTTGATGTGGGGCTGGCCCACGGTGACGAAGATGCTGCCGCTGACCGAGCCGCAGAAGCCGGCGGCCAGCTCCAGGTCGTTGGCGCACATCGAGATCCGGGGCATCACCTCCTTGGCGTCACCGATCAGGGTGGCCCCCTTCACCGGCTTGGTGAGGGTTCCGTTCTCGATCAAATAGCCCTCCTCGACGGCGAAGTTGAACTGGCCCGTGGGGCCGACGCTGCCGCCCCCCATTGACTTGCAGTAGAGGCCCTTGTCGACGGAGGCGATCAGATCCTCCGGGCTGTGGGGGCCGGCGGCGATGTAGGTGTTGCGCATGCGGCTGGCGGCGGCGAAGGCGTGGCTCTGGCGCCGGCCGCTGCCGGTGCGGCGCTCCCCGGCCCGGTCGCTGAGGAAGCGCTGCAGGATGCCGTTCTCGATCAGCACGGTGCGTTGGGGCTCCATGCCCTCGTCGTCCATGGCCAGGGAACCGAAGGCCCCGGCGGTGAGGCCCTCGTCGATGGCGGTGAGGGAGGCGTGGGCGATGGCCTGGCCGACCATGTCGGCGAAGGGGGTGGTGGCCCGCTCCACCTGGGTGGTCTCCAGCAGGTGGCCGCAGGCCTCATGGAAGATCACACCACCGAAGCGATTGGCCAGCACGACGGGGAACTGGCCGGCCTCGACGTAATCGGCGTAGAGCATGGTGCCGGCGCTGCTGCAGACCTCCGCCGCCGCGGCCTCCACATCCCAGCGACGCAGGTCGTCGGGGCTGTCGGAAGTGCCGTAGCGGCGGCCCAGGCTGGCCCGGTGGTCGCCGTCGGCCGCCAGCACATTCAGGCCCACCGACTGGTGCAGACGCACGTCCCGGGCGAAGGTGCCGTCGCTGGCGGCCACCAGCACCTCCTGCCAGTCCCGGGCATAGCTGCCCCGACGCACCTGCAGGTGCTGGCCATGGGCCTGGAGCCGGTCGGTGCCCTCCAGCAGACGGCTGGTGGCCTCCGCCAGGGTCGGACAGGACGGCAGCCAGCCGTCCTTGGTGGCGGCGAAGTCGCGCAGCTCGGGCAGGCCGTCAAAGCCCCCGCCGGTGTGGGCGGGGAGCACGAGCCCCAGCATGCCCAGGGCCTGCTCAAGGGCGGCCCGCAGGCCGGCGGCGCTCAGGTCATTGGTGGAGACGAAACCGTCCCGATCCCCCAGGAACACCCGCAGCCCTGCCCCGGCGCCGAAAGCCGGGCTGACGCTGGTGATCGAATCCTGCTCGGCCAGCAGGCCGAGGTGGTCGGAGCGCTCCAGGAACACCTCCACCAGGTCGGCACCGGCCGAGCGTCCGGAGGCCAGGAGCGGCTCAAGGACGGAACGCCAGGCCGGATCGCCGAGGGCCGCCGGGGACAGGGTGAGCGCGGTGCCGGCCGGTGCGCCGGTGGGAGGGGAGACGACCAAGCGGCGAGGGGAGAACTGGGCCGATTCTGGCGGGTCGGCTCAGCGCACGGCGGGCTGGAAGCGCTCACTGCGGATCGGCGCCATCAGGAACAGGCGCGCCATCTGGACACCGTTGCCGACCCAGTGGGGCAGTTTGCGCAGGGCACGCACCGGCGCCGGGGCGCCGGAACGGTCGGCCCGATCGAGGGCGGCGTTGTTCTGCACCAGCTTCTCCAGCCGCTCGTAGAACTCGGGGTGCTCGACGTTGAGCACCACGGGGAACACCCGGGCGGAGGTTTCGTTGGTCTTGGCGATCACGTACTTGTCGTAGGTGCGGGCATCAAGCCCGAGGGCCTCATAGAACTCCTTGCGGGCCACGTCACGCACGTACATGGTGGCGAACACGGCCAGCAGGAAGAAGCGGCACCAGAGGCGGGCGGTGAAGCCGCGCACGGTGTCGGGTTGGGCCTTCATCAGGGCGTCGAAGAAGTCGCCGTGGCGGTTTTCGTCCTGGCACCAGTTTTCGAAGAAGTTGAAGATCGGGAAGATCTTGCTTTCGGGGTGCTGCTCCAGGTGCCGGTAGATGGCGATGTAGCGCCAGTAACCGATCTTCTCGGAGAGGTAGGTGGCGTAGAAGATGAACTTGGGCTGGAAGTGGGTGTAGGCCTTGGTGGCCGTCAGGAAGCCCAGGTCGAGCTGGAGGCCGAAATCGGCCATGGCCTTGTTGAGGAAGCCGGCATGGCGGGCCTCATCGCGGGCCATGTGGGCGAAGCATTCCGCCAGCAGCGGGTTGCGCTCCTTGATGCGGCGACTGAGTTCCTTGTAGAGAAGGAAGCCCGAGAACTCCGAGGTGCAGCTCTGCTCGAGAAACTCGACGAACACCCGACGGGTCTCGGGATCCAGCTTGTCGGCGGCGCCTTCGAACTGGTCGTCGCGGACGAAGTGGTGGCGGTTGTAGTCCTTGCGGAACTCCTCGCAGATGGCCTCCAGCTCCACTTCGTTGGGCCGCAGATCCATCGCCGCCATGGCGTCGAAGTCCGTGGTGTAGAAGCGCGGGGTGAGGATCGTGTCCTTCACCGGGTCCTTGATGGCCGGGGCATCCGGGGTGCCCACCCGGGGGGCGGTGGGGGCTTGGGTGGCGGGAGGCACCATCGCGCGGGCGTTCAGAGAGCTCGGCCGCCATCGTAGGCATCGATCCCCGCCATCGGTCCGGATGTGAAGCCGCGGATGTAAGCCGGCAGAGGGTGGTGGATCAGTTGGGGCCCAGCCACTTCTGGCCGTTGAGCCGCTGCACCACCCGCGACACCAGCAGCGAGAGGGTCATCTTCTTCTCGTCGATCAGGAACGACTCCAGCAGGCTGGGGCTGCCGGCGCCCTCGGTGAGGGCGATGGTCTTGGCCGAGCTGATGTCGGGCCGGGTGAAGCAGAGCCAGAAGCGGCGCTCGCCCGGCAGCCGCCCCCGGACCATCCAGCAGTCGGCCCCAACCACGGGCATGGGGCCCTGCTCAAACACCAGCTCAGGGGCCGGGCCGCCGTAGGCCTCGATTTCCTTGACCAGGGCCGGCAGCAGCAGCTCCGGCACGAAGACCTCGAACGGCTTGTCCTCCGGGGCGGGCGGCTTGGCCTTCGGGGCAGCGGTCTTCGCCTCCGGCGAGGTGGCGACAGGGTCGGGGGTGTTGCTGGGGGTCTCGGTCACCGGTGCGGTCCCTGGGCGCGGAGGTGCTGGAACTTTAGGCAGCGTCCCGGAGCCCCAGGTGGTCGCGGCGACCGGAATCACCACTCCTCGCCGTCGTCGTTGCCCCAGTCATCGGCGCTGGCCGGGGCCGGGGCCGTCGGGCGCGACGCCACCGCCGGCTCGGGTCGGAACGGGCGCTGTTCGGCGGCCTCGGGACGGTGCAGCACCCGGTAGGGCACCGAGACCGTCGGCGCCGGTTCGCCGGGGGCGCGGCTGGGGCCGGCAGCAGCGGGCGATGGAGCGGCGGATGGAGCGGAGGTGGCTGGAGCCGCGGCAGCGGCACGCCCCTCGGAGCGGCCACCCCAGGGGGCGGTCCAGGTGTCGTCCTCCAGCCGATCCGGGCGACGCACGGTGCGCCGCAGCGGCGGCCGCCCCCCCTGGCGCAGGGCGAGGGCGGTGGCGCCGGCACTGAGGGCCGCCCCGCCGCCGGCGGCGGCCGCCATCCACAGGCCGATCGGCAGCGACGGGGTCTGCCAGGTCAGCAGCCGCAGGGCCAGGGGGGGGCTGGGGTTGAGGGCCGCCACCAGCAGGGTCACCAGCAGCGGCGAGAGCAGGGGCAGCAGCAGCAGGCGGTGCAGCACGGTCCGGAGCGTCAGGGGGTGGAGACTTCGTCCGGGGCGGGCCGGCCCACGGGCCCCTGCCAGCGCTGCAGGGAGCCCAGCTGGAGGCCAAGGGTGTCGAAGACGCGGATCACCAGGAAGTCCACCATCTCACTGATCGTGGTGGGCTGGTGGTACCAGGCCGGAACCGGGGGGGCGATGCGGGCCCCGGCCTCGGCCAGACGGGTGAGGTTGCGCAGGTGCACCAGGTTCCAGGGCAGCTCCCGCGGCGCGATCACCAGGGGCCGTCCCTCCTTGAGGTGGACATCGGCGGCCCGTTCGATCAGATCCAGGGCCACGCCGGAGGCGATCCGGCCGACGGTGCCCATGCTGGCCGGCAGGATGACCATGCCGCGGGTCAGGTAGCTGCCGCTGGCGATGGCGGCAGCCTGGTCGTTCCAGCGATGGCAGTGCAGCCGGCCGGAGCTGCAGCCGGTGCGTTCCCGCCAGAAGCGCTCCTGGGCGTCGGGCTCCGATGGCACCCGCAGGCCCATCTCCGCCTGCCAGACGCCGATCGCCCCGCGGCTGGTGACCATCTCGACCGGCAGGTCCTCCTCGAGCAGCAGCTGGAGCGCCCTCTCGGCCAGGGGCTGGGCGGAGGCGCCGGACACCGCCAGGACGACGGGAAGCGAGGAGGGCGCCATCGGCGGCTCAGCCCTCGTCCGCGGCGCCGGGGGCGTCATCGCCATCGTCGTCCGGGGTGCCATCGGCGGCACCCTCCTCCACCCGCTCGAAGTCCTCGGGCTGGAGCACCGCCAGGTCGATCTGGTGGCGCAGCGCGTCCACCTTCTGGATCTCGACATCGACCCCGTCGCCGACCATGTAGGTGCGACGGAACTTGCGCCCCACCAGGCGATTCTGGCGGGAGCGGTACTCGTACCAGTCGTCCTTGAGGGAGCTGACGTGCACCAGCCCCTCCACCTGGGAGGGGGGAACCTCGACGAAGAAGCCGTAGCTCTGCACGCCGCTGATCACCCCGGGCAGGGTCTGGCCGACCAGGGGCTCAGTGTGGCGGGCCTGGGCCAGGGCCAGCACATCGGCCTGCAGCTCCTGCAGGAAGCGGCAGCGGCCGTTGAGGCGCTGGGCCAGACCGTGCTCCAGGCCCTGCTGGTAGGGGGCCAGCTGGCCGGGGGTCAGCAGGGGCCAGTCGGTGCTGCCGTGGCAGGCGTCGCTGGCCAGGTCGGTGCTGACCTTGTGGCGCACGCTGGGGCGGTCCTTGCCGTCCACCAGCAGGCTGACCAGGAGCTGCTGGTTCCAGATGTCGGCGTAATGGAGGGCCGGGCAGCACCAGGGCGCCACGGCGGTCTCCTCGCCCGCCACCGCATGGGGGCCGGCTTCGGCCGCCAGCTGCACCGGCCGCAGGGCGTCACGCAGCTGCTGCTGCAGGGGCCGGCCGCGATCGGTGGCGGCGAAGACGGCGGCGAGCTCGGCGGCGCTGGCGTTGCCGTCGGCACTGAGCTCCATCGGGATGTCGAGGGCCAGGGCTGCCTTGGCCACGTCATTGGTGTCGCTGGCCTCTGCCGCCGGGTTGAGGGCGAACAGGGCGGGCAGCTCCAGGGCCAGCAGGTGACGGCCCAGGGCCCGGTGGGCCACCAGCACCGCCTCCCGCAGGATCGCCACCGGATCCTCGGCCGGCAGCTCCACCAGCCAGCCCTGCAGGGCCGCATCCGGGGCGGGCACCCGCAGGTCGCCGAGGCTGTCGATGGCGGGCATCGGCAGGTCGAGATCGATCGACCCGGCCCCGAGACGGCGCTGGCGCAGCAGGCCGCTCAGCTGGACCAGCTGCTCCAGCAGGGGCAGGTGGTCCTTGAGGGCCTTGAGGGCGGCGGGCACGGTGCGGGCCTTGGGTTTGCGGTCGGCCAGGGCCTGCATCGCGGCCCGGTCCACCCGGGCATCGGGGGTGATCTGGCTCAGGCTGAAGCGGAAGTGCTCGAGGGCCCCCTCGGCGTCCAGCTCCAGGGCGACCGAGACCGCCGCCTGGCTGTCGCCCGGGCGGAAGCCGCAGGCCTTGCTGAGGGCGGAGGGCAGCAGGGGCAGCCAGCGCCGTCCCAGGCAGATCGCCTCGCCCTGGTCCCGCAGCCAGGTGTCGAGGCTGTTGCCCATGCCGATGCGTTCGGCCACGGCGGGACTGTGCACCCACAGCCGCCAGCCGCCCTCACGTTCCTCCAGGGAGATGGCGGGCAGCACGGGGGCCTCGCCGCCCTCCCAGGCCTCCAGGATCAGGGTGGGCAGGGCCGTCAGGTCGGCGCGGCCCTTGGCGACGGGCTGCTTGAGGGTGGCGCGGGGGGAGGCCGGACGCTCCTGCAGACGGTGCTTGGCCAGCAGCAGGTCGGTGTCGGCCGCCTCTCCGCCGTGCACCGGCAGGCTGCGGGCGACATGGCCGGCCGGACCGAACTGGGCCACGGGGAAGCGATCGATCTTCACCTCCACCACCGCCTCCTCGGCGGGGTCGAGATGGACCGCGTCCTCCTCGGGCAGGGCGACGGAGGTGAGCAGCCTGTCGTCGAGGGGGACGGCGACGAGCTGGCCGTCCTGCCGCTCGACCTGGGCCAGCAGGCTGGGGGTCTGGCGCTCGAGGATGCACTGGACACCCCCCTCCGGCGAGCGGCGGCGGCCGCCTTCGCGGGTGATCTTCACCAGCACCCGATCGCCGTTCCAGGCATGGTTGAGCTGGTGGTCACGGATGTAGATGTCCTCACCGCCGTCCTCCCGCAGGGCAAAGCAGAAGCCCTTGCTCGAGCAGCGCAGCCGGGCCGGGATCAGCTCGGGGGTCTCGCGGGCGCGGAGCCCTTCCCCGTCCTCCTCGACCAGCCCCAGCCGCAGCAGGGCATCCAGACCGATGCGCAGCTGCTGCTTGCAGGTCTTGGTGGTCAGGCCCAGCGACTTCTCCAGCTTGGCCAGGGCCACCGCATCGGTCGTGGAGAGGTGGTCGAGCAGATCGGCGACCGTGAACTTCATCGGAGGGGACATACGCGGAGGATGGCACTGCCGGAGCAGCGCGGTGACCAGGGTGGTCCGGAGCGCCAGGGGGGTCGTCGGCCTCCTTGGACGGGGGATGGCCCGGCAGCGCCCGCCGTCACGGCGAACGTCACCCGGGGACTCTAAGGAGCGGGGGTATCGCCATCCTCGCCAGCGGCCTCGGTGGTCGGGGCGGGGGCCTCGCCGCCGTCCGCGCCGGAGCGCAGGATCAGGCGGGTGCCGATGATCAGGAAGCCGGCGGAGGCCGCCAGCTGCAGGCCATCGGTGGGGATCACGCTGGAGAGGGAACCGCCCGCCGCCGCCCCCACCAGGCTGGCCAGCACCAGGGCGCAGGCGCTGCCGGCGAACACCGCTCCGGGCCGGTTGGAGGTGCCGCTGATGCTGACGATGGCCAGCTGGGTCTTGTCGCCGAGCTCCGCCAGGAAGACGGTGGCGAAGGTGGAGGCGAGCAGGGCGAACGGCATGGCGCGGCGGGCGACGGACTCAGGCGTTGAGGAGATGGAGCGGCGCCAGGTGCAGCACCGCCTGGCGGCCCAGCCACAGCCCCAGGGCAACCATCAGGATCCCCGCCGCCCGCTCCAGCTGGTGGGGGGGCATGACGGTGGACAGCCAGCGCCCCAGCAGGACCCCCACCAGGCTGGAGCAGATCAGGGCGAGCGAAGCGCCCACGAACACGACGACCGGCCGGCCCGACTGGGCAGACAGCAGCAGGGCAGCCAGCTGGGTCTTGTCACCAAGTTCGGCCAGGAAGACGGTGGTGGCGGTGCTCAGGAACACCGTGATCCAGCTCGGGGGGGCCGGGGATTCCGGGGTCGTGCTGCTCATGAGGGCTGGCGGATCGTCCGCAGGAAACGGCGCATCACCGGGTGGCGGCCGCCCAGCTCGGCTCGGATCTGCTGCCGGCAGGAGGCGATGGCCAGGGCATCGGGATCGTCACCGGGCTGGCCGAACAGCGCGACGAGCTGATCCACCCGGCAGAAATCGGGGCGCTCCGCATAAATGCGGCAGCGGCGTGAGCCGGTGTCGAAATGGCGGCACCAGCCGTCCTCCCCCACCATCGAGAAGTACAGCTCCTGCTGGTCGGGATCGAGGGCCTCGATCGCGTCGCCCCGCAGGGCCGGGTCAAGGCGGCAGCAGGAACCGCAGCCACGGATGCACTGCCAGTGCTCGGGTCGGGGCACGGGGACGCCACGGGGTCGTTCCATTCACTCACACCCGGCGCCGTCTTCCCAGCCCGACGCCGTCTTCCCAGCCCACGGCCGGCGCCAGCCATGACAACCGATCACGGCGACAGGGGCGGGGCCCTGAAGCGGCCGCCGGGCGACCTACACTCCTGGCCGATTGTCCCCCTCGCCGGCAGCCGCACCATGGGTATCGATTTCCATCTCATCTCCAACTTCGGCGCCCTGGCCCTGATCACCCTGGCCGGTCCGGCCGTGATCTTCATCCTCTACTACCGCCGCGGCGCCCTCTGATCGCTCCGGCACCAGCAGGTCGGCCAGGGCGTGATACACGGGTCGGCGCTGGATCGCCTGGCCCGTGTAGGCCGCGATCACAGCGGCGGCCACCAGGCCGGGCATGAGCTGCTGGTCGCCCGCCATGCGGATGGCGAAGGCGATCGTCATCACCGGCAGCTGGGTGGCCCCCGCCAGACCCGCCGCCATGCCCAGGGCCAGACCCAGGTGGGGATCCCCCGCCAGGGCCCGCACCACCCCTGAGCCGAACACCCCCCCCACGGCGAAGGCCGGATCGATCAGCCCTCCGGGAATCCCCGCCGAGAGCGCCAGCACCGGTCCGATCAACCGCGAGACCAGCAGCACGACCCAGCCGGCGTCGATGGTGGTGTCCCCGTCCTGATCCAGCATCAGACGCATCAGGGTCTCGCCATCGCCGCCGCTGGCGCCGCCGGTGGCCAGGGTCAGCAGGGCCAGGGCCACCCCGGCCGCCAGGCCGAGGCGCAGGGGCTGACGGCGGGCGATCGGGGTGATCAGGCCCGTGGCGCGCACCAGCAGCCAGGCGAACAGACCGCCGAGGGCCCCGCCGCCGAGGCCGATCGGAATCGCCCAGAGCAACTGCTCGGTCTCCGCCACCGGGCTGGCGTTGATCCCGAGGGCGAACATCGGCTGGCCGCCGAGGCCGCTGACCAGGGCCGCCGCGCTGGTCAGCACCAGCGCCGGCCACACCAGCCGCTGCTGGAAGCTGCCGGTGAGCTCCTCGACCACGAAGACCATCCCCATCAGGGGGGTGTTGAAGCCGCCGGCCAGCCCGGCCCCTGCCGCTCCGGCCAGCAGGTGGCCCCGGCTGGCCCGGTGCAGCAGGCCGGGCCAGCTGCGCAGCAGGGCCTGCCCCACGGCCGCGCCCACCTCCACCACCGGACCCTCGCGGCCCAGGGGGAGCAGGGCCAGGCTGGCCACGGTCCAGAGGCCCAGCCGTTCCCCGGTCGGGGCGGCGGAGAGCAGCTGGGAGCCCCGGTGGGGATCCTCCAGGCAGAGCATCACCTGGGGAATGCCCGAGCCGGCCCCGCGGCGCCAGGGTCCCCGCTGGAACCAGAGCAGCAGCGGCACCAGGGGGATCGGGGCCAGAGCCAGCAGCCAGCCACTGGCGCTCCAGCCGCCGCCGCTGAACGCCGGCAGGGTGGAGAGCAGGCGATCCTGGAGCAGGTCGATGCGGTTGAGCGGCCAGCAGGCCAGCCCCACCGCGGCCCCCAGCAGCGCCAGCAGCACCAGGGAACGCACCGGGCCCAGCGGGGACCGGCTCATCCTTCGACCATCCCCAGGGCCATGGCCGCCTCCCGCATCAGCCCCTGAACGTAGGGGTGGGGCGGATCCACCAGGGCGGCGGGGCCTGTGCCATCGGAGGGGATAGCGGAGCGCAGTTCCTCGCCGGCGGCGTTGCGGATCACCAGGCTGTCCCCCTGGCGGCGGCACCAGTAGGTGCGGTCGCGGCGCTGCAGCACCACGGTGTCACCACCGCTGGAGCGGATCGCCTCCAGCTCCAGCTGGAACCGTTCCACCCCCTGCCAGTCATCGCGGCGCAGGCGGTAGGCCACATCCACCGGGCCCGCCCACTGGTCGGGCCCCTGCCAGCGCCAGCCGATCGCCCGCAGCCGTGCCTCCCCCTGGGCCAGCTGCAGCTGCAGGTGGCCGCCGCGCAACAGCTTCTGCTCCACCACCTGGCAGCGGCTGCTCCAGAACAGGGGGGTGGGATGGCCGATGCCGAAGGGGGCCAGCCGCTGGAGCTGGCGCCAGAACTCCCGGTCGATCCGCTCGAGCCGCAGCAGGGCCTCGGGCTCCACCGTGCGGCCATCGCCCGCCGCCGCAAGCCAGCCGCTGGCCAGGGCGTCGAGCCGTTCCTGCAGCGCCGTGACGTTCTCGGCCCGCACCGTGAAGCCGCCGGCGGCGGGGTGGCCGCCGTGGCGCTCCAGCAGTTCGGCGCAGGCCGTCAGGGCCCCATCGACGGCGAAGCCCTTCGGGGCCCGCACCGACGCCCGCAGCCGACCTCCCCCTTCGCCGGCCAGCAGGGCCACGGGACGGCCGAAGCGCTCCACCAGCCGGGAGGCGACGATGCCGATGACGCCGTGGTGCCAGTGGCCCTGGGCCAGCAGCAGAAAGGCGGGCCGGCGGGGACCATCGGCCTCCAGCAGGGCCAGGGCCTCCGCCTCGATCGCACTGCAGAGTTCCCGCCGCTGGCGATTGAGGGCCTCGCAGGAGCGGGCCAGCTCCAGGGCCTCCTCAGGATCCTCCGTCGTCAGCAGGTCCACCACCAGCTGGGGGTCCCCCAACCGGCCGACGGCGTTGATGCGTGGGGCCAGCTGGAAGCCCACCGCCTCGGCATCGACCCGGTGCTTCTCCAGGCCCGCCAGCTGCTGCAGGGCCTGCAGGCCGGGCAGGGGGCTGCGGCCGAGCAGGGGCAGGCCATCGAGCAGCCAGCGGCGGTTGACCCCCTCCAGGGGGGCCATGTCGGCGATGGTGCCGATGCAGAACAGGTTGAGGGCGATCTCCAGCCCGTGGCGGTGGCGCAGCCGCCGGCAGAGGGCGGTCGCCAGGACGTGGGCCAGCCCCACCCCCGCCAGACCCCGGTAGGGGGAGCCCTCCGGTGTGACGGCCGGGTGCAGCAGGGCCAGGTGCGGCGGCAGCTGGGGGGGCAGGGTGTGGTGGTCGGTGAGGATCACCTCCACCTCCAGGGCGGCGGCGCGCTCCAGGGCCTCGATGGCGGCCACGCCGTTGTCCACCGTGATCAGCAGCCGCACCCCATCGGCCGCCAGCCGCTCCACCATGGCGGCGTTGAGTCCGTAGCCGTCGTCCATGCGGCTGGGGATGGCGGCCCGCGGGCGGGCGCCGAGCCGCTGCAGGACCCCCACCAGCAGGGCGGTGCTGGTCATGCCGTCGGCGTCGTAGTCGCCGCAGATCGCCACCGCCTCCGCCCCCTGGCAGCAGCGCACCAGCCGCTCGACCGCCAGCGCCAGAGCCGGGAAGTGGGCCTCCGGATCGGGGGCCGCCTCCGGATCCAGCAACTGGCGCACCGCCTCGGCCGTCACCAGGCCGCGACGCTGCAGCAGGGCCAGCAGCTCACAGGGGAGGTCGGCATCCCCAGCCCCGGCCGCCTCGGCAGGGCCGTCGCCGCCGAGGGGGGAGGGCAAAAGCCAGCGTCGCTCGTCGACGGCAGAGAGCAACGAGGGGCAGGCGGGGCCCCCGCATTGTGGAAGGCGGGGCTGCAGGGCGCACCCCTTAGCCTGACTCCCTACACAAGCGCGGCGTCCGATGGCCCCGGCCCTGTCGGCCCTGCTCTGGGACGTGGACGGCACCCTGGCCGAGACGGAGTTCGAGGGCCACCGGGTGGCCTTCAACCGCAGTTTCGAGGCCGCCGGGCTCCCCTGGCGCTGGGACCGTCCCACCTACGGGCGGCTGCTGGCGGTGGGCGGCGGCCACGAACGGATCACCGCCTTCCTGCGGCAGGTGGAGGGCCGCACCCCGGAACGGGGCCGGGTGGAGGAACTGCAGCGCCGCAAGCAGGGGTTTTATGCCGAGCTGGTGCAGCAGGGCCGCCTCGCCCTGAGGCCCGGGGTGGCCCGGCTGGTGGCTGACGCGGCGGCGGCAGGCCTGCGGCAGGGGATCGTCACCACCAGCGGCCGCAGCGCGGTGCAGGCCCTGCTGGAGGGGGCCCCACCGGCCCTGGGTCGGGCCTTCGACTTCTGGGTCTGCGGCGACGATGTGGCCCGCAAGAAGCCCGATCCGGAGGCCTACCGGCTGGCCCTGGGGCAGCTCGGTGGGGAGGTGGCTGGCGTCATGGTGCTCGAGGACTCCCCGGTCGGGCTGGCGGCGGCCACCGGCGCCGGGCTGAGCTGTCTGGTCTGCCTGAGCGCCGCGACACGGGAGGAGCCAGCCTCCCGCTTCAGCGCCGCCCGGGCCGTGGTCGAGGGCCTGGAGGAACCCGGGGCCACGGTCGTGGTGCGCCGCGGGCCTCCTTGCCCCGAAGGCCAGGTGACGCTGTCGTGGCTGGAGCGTCTGCTGGACACGCCATGACCCGCCTCCCCGTGCAGCGCACCCGTTTCCAGGGGCTGGTGAGCCGGCTGGGCACGCGGCTGGTCGGCGTGGCGCGGCGCAGCTGGCGGGCGGGCAGCCTGGCCGCCCTGGCGCTGCTGCTGGGCTTCTTCGCCGGTCAGAACCTCACCAGCCTGCTGCTCTTCACCACCCCGGGGGGCCGCCCGGCGGTGGTGCTCGGCCTGCTGCTGACGATCGAGACCCTGGTGCGTCTGCGGACCCGCCTGGTGGGCCCCGAACCCTCCCTGGCCTGGGTGCTGGTGGACAACCTGCGCATCGGCGCCACCTACGCCATCGTGCTCGAGGCCTTCAAGGTGGGGACCTGAGCGGGTGGTGCCACCAGAGCTCTCCTTGCCCTCGGAGCCAGCGCCGGATGCCTGGGACGGACGGCTGGCCCGGGCGGGAGACCTGGGCCCGGTGCACCCCAGCCTGCTGCGGCTCCTGGCCCTGCCGATGCTGCGCCGGCTGGAGCGCGGGCTGCGGGACGGAGCGACGACGCGGCGGCCCGTGCTGGCCCTGAACGGGCCGGTGGGCGCCGGCAAGACGAGCCTGGGCCGTGCCCTGGAGCGCCTCGCCGCCCTCGGGGGCCTGCGGCTGACGGTGGCTTCGATCGACGACCTCTACCTGCCGGCCGCCGAACGCCGCTCGCGGCTGGCGGGCAATCCCTTCGGGGTGGGCCGGGTGCCGCCCGGCAGCCACGACCTGCCCCTGCTGCTGGAGGCGCTGGCCGCCTGGCGGGCCGGGGGGACGCTGCGGCTGCCCCGGTTCGACAAGACCCTGGCCGGCGGGGACGGAGACCGGAACGGCTGGCGGGAGGAGCCCGCCGAGGCGCTGGTGATCGAGGGCTGGCTGATGGGCTGCCGGTCCCTCGGCCCCCAGGCGCTGGGCGAGCGGCTAGGCAGAGGAGCGGGGCTGGAGGCGCTGAACGCATCTGAACGCCGCTGGCTGCCCCGCTGGGACGAGCACTTGGCGGCCTACGAAGAACTCTGGGAGGCCTGTGACGGCCTCTGGCTGCTGCGTCCGGAGCGCTGGAGCCTGCCCCGCCGCTGGCGCTTCCAGGCGGAGGCCCGGCAGCGTCGGGCCGGTGGCGGATGGCTCATCGGGCGGCAGCTCGACGCCATGGTGCGGGCCACGCTCCACTCCCTGCCGCCAGCGCTCTACCAGGACCCACTGCTGGGACCCACCGGGTCAGGGATTCCGTTCGAGGGTGGGGTGATCCTGGACGGACGCAGGCGTGCCCACCCCCTCGGGATTCAGCTCTCTTCGCCCGCTTCGGCCTCTTCGGCGATCGGATAGACAAAGCCCTGGGCGCGGCCGCTCAGCACAGCCTTGCCGAGCGACATGGCCTTCTGGGCCGCCACACCGGCCTTGGCCTTCCAGTGGGCGTGGCGCTGGTTGCGCTTGCCCTTGGAGGTTTTCTTCTTGGGAACGGCCATCCCGCCAACTCACTGCCAAACGATGATCCTGCTTCGCCGACTCGCCTTTCGTCAAATCGCTACAGTCGACTTCCGATAAGCAACTCCTGAAAAGGACGCCAGGCCTGTGAGCAGCAGTTCTCCTCCGGAGCCGGCCAAGATCTCCGCCGCCCTGGCCGCCCCCGGGACGATGGTGGCGCAAGGCACCGAGGCCGGAGCGTCCTCCACCCCTGCGGCCCCGGCCACTCCTGCGCCATCCAAGCCGGCCCCGCCGGTGCGTCCCGGGTTCAGCCTGGGGGGCCAGGGGGCCGGGGCGCCCTCCTACAGCCAATTGCTGCGGGACATCGAAGCCGGAAAGATCAAGAGCCTGGAGCTCGCTCCTGCCCAGCGCGTGGTGACCGCCACCTTCGCGGACGGCCGCAGCCGCCAGGTGTCCGTCTTCAGCGACAACCAGCAGCTGCTGCGCACCGCCGAGCAGGCCCGGGTGCCGCTGACCGTGCGGGACGAGCGGCGCGACGACGCCATGGCCGGTCTGGTCACCAACGGCCTGCTGGTGGCCCTGCTGATCGCCGGCCTGGTGCTGCTGGTGCGCCGCTCCGCCCAGGTGGCCAACAAGGCGATGGGCTTCGGCCGCAGCCAGCCCCGCCTGCAGGAGGAGGGGGCGATCACGGTGCGCTTCGAAGACGTGGCCGGCATCGCCGAGGCCAAGGAAGAGCTCCAGGAGGTGGTGACCTTCCTCAAAACCCCCGAACGGTTCACCTCCATCGGCGCCCGGATTCCCAAGGGGGTGCTGCTGGTGGGCCCCCCAGGCACCGGAAAGACACTGCTGGCCAGGGCGATCGCCGGTGAAGCCGGCGTGCCCTTCTTCTCGATGGCGGCCACCGAGTTCGTCGAGATGTTCGTGGGCGTGGGCGCCAGCCGGGTGCGGGATCTGTTCCGCCAGGCCAAGGCCAAGGCGCCGTGCATCATCTTCATCGACGAGATCGATGCGGTGGGCCGCCAGCGGGGGGCCGGGATCGGCGGCGGCAACGACGAACGGGAGCAGACCCTCAACCAGCTGCTCACCGAGATGGATGGCTTCGAGGACAACTCGGGGGTGATCCTGCTGGCCGCCACCAACCGTCTCGACGTGCTCGACACGGCCCTGTTGCGGCCGGGCCGCTTCGATCGCCGCATCAGCGTCGACCTGCCGGACCGGTCCGGCCGGGAGGAGATCCTTTCGGTCCATGCCCGCACCAGGCCCCTGGCCGAGGAGGTGTCCCTGGCCGACTGGGCCCGCCGCACCCCCGGTTTCTCCGGCGCCGATCTGGCCAACCTGCTCAACGAAGCGGCCATCCTCACGGCCCGACGCCAGAAGAGCCAGGTGGATGACCAGTCCATCGGCGACGCCCTCGAGCGCATCACCATGGGCCTGGCGGCCGCCCCACTGCAGGACAGCGCCAAGAAGCGGCTGATCGCTTACCACGAGATCGGCCACGCCCTGCTGACCACACTGCTGCCCCACGCCGACAGGCTCGACAAGGTGACGCTGCTGCCCAGGGCCGGTGGCGTCGGAGGGTTCGCCCGCACCATGCCCGATGAGGACATCATCGATTCCGGACTGATCAGCAAGGCCTACCTGCGGGCCCGGCTGGTGGTGGCCCTCGGCGGCCGCGCCGCCGAAATGGTGGTGTTCGGCCCCAGCGAGGTGACCCAGGGGGCCAGCAGCGATCTGCAGCTGGTGCGCCGCATCTGCCGCGACATGGTCCTGCGCTACGGCTTCTCCAGCCTCGGCCCCCTGGCCCTGGAGGAGGAGGGGGAAGAGGTGTTCCTCGGCCGCGACTGGATCCGCTCCAGCCCCCACACCTCGGTGCGCACCGGCAACCGCATCGACGAACAGGTGCGCCAGCTGGCCTTCGAGGCCCTGGAGAAGGCCGTCGCGGTGCTCACCCCACGGCGCGAACTGATCGATGAGCTGGTCAACCAGCTGATCGATCTGGAAACCATCGACGGCGACAGCTTCCGCGCCCTGGTGGAGGCCCATGAGGCCAAGGGCGCTTCAGCCCTCGCCGCCCAGGCCGGAGGCAAAGCGGATGTCCAGGCTGCGCAGGTAGGTGTGTAGACCGGCGTCCTGAATCGGCAGCAGCCGGGCCGGATGGCCACTCTCATTGACATGGGAATGCCAGTGGCCCGGCGGCGTCACGAAGGCGGCGCCCGGCTCCCATTCCATCCGCAGAGGGTTGCGGATCGTGCCGTCGGGGTTGAGCTCAGGACCGGAGAGGGTGGCGCAGCCCGGCTGGCAGTCGATCACCAGGTCGAGGGCGACGGACTGGTGCCGATGGGGGGGCTGAACCGCACCGGCCGGCACCAGTCCGTACATGGCCCAGAGGGTGTGGGTGACGGTGCGGCTCGCCGGCAGGGCACGGTTGGCCATCAGGAGGCTGAGGCGGTTGCTGCGGGCGCTGCTGGGATCCGCCGCCAGCGCCGCCAGCTCCTCATCGAGCCAGGCGGCCGGGTAGTGGCTGGGGGCGAAACGGGGGGATTCGGCCCGCACCCCGAGGAAGGTGAGCAGGGGCCCGTCGTGGATCCAGTAGAGAACGCTCTCTTCGGAGGCCTCCAGTCGAGGCTCCAGCCCAGCCGGCAGCACGAACAGATCTCCGCGACCCCAGCCCAGATCGAGGGGTTCATCCCCGGCACCGGAGGGGCAGTGGCAGCGCCCAGAGCCCCGGTACACGTAGAAGAGGGAGCTGGTGGCGTTGGCGGCCACCCCGATCGATTCGCCACGGAGGATCCGCACGAAGTTGGCGCTCAGGGCCGGGCTTGTGGCCGGCGAGGGGCAGCCCAGACGGGCGCTGAGATCGAGGGGAAGAACCGCCGTCGGACCCGTGGCGTGCAGATCGGGGCCCCAGCGGCCCTCCGGAATCGGCTCGGTGAGACCGGAACGGATCGGGTTGGCGGCCTGGCGGTAGTCGAACAGCAGGGTTTCAGCGTGCCAGTCGTGACCCCCGGCGATGGCGGCAGGGCTGGGGGGCCTGGACGCTTGGATCTGCCCCATGGGATCAGGTTGCAATCGTTGACAGATCTTATGGATTTCTTTCCATCGTCGGCGCCTTCCCTGCCGGGAGCGCTCTACCGGCAGGGAGGCACGTTCAGCCGCCGGCGACGGCCGGCACGATGCTCACCTCGTCGCCGTCGCTGAGGACGGTGGCCTGGTTGTCGAGAAAGCGGATGTCCTCGCTGTTCACATAGAGGTTGAGGAAGCGGCGCAGCTTGCCGCTCTCATCGCAGAGACGCGCCTGGATGCCGGGGTAGCGGCCTTCGAGGGCCTGCAGCAGGCCGTCGATGCTGGTGGCCTCCAGGCTGACGCTGGCCTCGTCGTTGGTGAACTTCTGCAGGGGGGTGGGGATCAGAACCTGGATGGCCATGGAATGGGTCGGTGGGGCAGGAAGAACGGGAGAAAGGGGGGCGGCGCGATCGGGGGGGGATCAGGCCCGGGGGGCGGCATCGCCGTGGGAAGCCTGGGAGCGCTCCCAGGCTTCGTGGAAGCTGGCCAGCTGGGGCTCGATCGTGTAAGGGGCGCCGATGGAGGAGGCGATCGCTTCGGTGGTCTTGAGGCCGTTGCCGGTGATGTAGGCGACGGTGGTTTCGGAGGGGTCGATCTTGCCCTGCTCCACCAGCTTCTTGAGCACGGCGATGGTGGTGCCCCCGGCGGTTTCGGTGAACACCCCCTCCATCTCGGCCAGCAGCTTGATGCCGTCGATGATCTCCTCGTCGGTGACCGCCGCGATGGTGCCGCCGGTGCGGTTGGCGATGTCGATGGCGTAGGGGCCATCGGCCGGGTTGCCGATGGCGATCGACTTGGCGATCGTGTTGGGCTTCACCGGGGTGATGAAGTCACGGCCGGCGGCAAAGGCCTGGGCGATGGGGGAGCAGCCTTCCGCCTGGGCACCGCTGAAGCGCACCGGCTTCTCGTCGACGAGGCCCACCTTGATGAATTCGTCGAAGCCCTTGCGGATCTTGGTGAACAGGGAGCCGGAGGCCAGCGGGGCGACGATGTGGTCGGGAAGCTGCCAGCCGAGCTGCTCGATCACCTCGTAGCCGAGGGTCTTGGAGCCCTCGGAGTAGTAGGGGCGCAGGTTGATGTTGACGAAGCCCCAGCCGTAGGTGTTGGCCACCTCGGAGCAGAGCCGGTTGACCTGGTCGTAGTTGCCCTTCACCGCCATCAGGGTGGGGTTGTAGACGAGGGTGCCGAGCACCTTGCCCAGCTCCAGATCACTGGGGATGAAGACGCAGCACTCCAGGCCGGCGTGGGCGGCGATGGCGGCGGTGGAGTTGGCCAGGTTGCCGGTGGAGGCGCAGCTGACCGTGGTGAAGCCCAGTTCCCGGGCCCGGGTGAGGGCCACCGAGACGACCCGGTCCTTGAAGGACAGCGTCGGCATGTTGACGCCGTCGTTCTTGATGTAGAGGGAGGAGAGGCCGAGACGGCGGGCGAGGCGATCCGCCTTGAGCAGGGGTGTGAAGCCGGTGCCCACGTCGATGGGGTCGCCCTCGACGGGCAGGAATTCCCGGTAGCGCCAGATCGAGGTGGGGCCGGCCTCGATGGTGGCGCGGCTGACGCGGCTGCGGATGGCGTCGTAGTCGTAGACCACCTCAAGGGGCCCGAAGCAGACGTCCTCGCAGACGTGGCGGGCGCCGGCCTCGTAGGGATGACCGCATTCCTTGCAGCGCAGGCCCGTGAAGGTGGAGCGGGAAAGGGTGGCGGTCAAGGGAATCCCGGTCACTGGGGGACACGCTAACAGTGGTGTCCGGTCCCTGCCGGCAAAGCCGACCTCCAGCATCGGGTATGGCATCGAGGCCGGCACTTGTCGCCCGCAGGGTTCTGCCTACGCTCCGTTTGTGCCCGTCCCCACCCCTCTGCCGTCCCGCCGGAGGCCCCACCTCGCCATCGGCCTGGCCATTGCCTTCGCTCTGCTGCTGGCCCTCTGGGCGGGGGCCCGGCTGGCCATCGAATGGCTCTGGTTCAGCCAATTCGACTTCCAGCAGATCCTGCTGCGCCGCTGGATGCTGCAGATCGCCGCCTTCGCGGCGGTCTTCGGCCTCGGTTCGGCCCTGCAGCTGGCCCAGCTGCAGCGCTGCTGGCGGCTCAGGGAGCAGGGGCCCGAGGCGCCCCGGCCGGGGGCGCCCCTGCTGCGGCTGGGCAACGGCGCCCTGGTGGCGGTGCTGATCGGCCTGGTGCTGCTGCTGGCCGGCGGCCTCAGCTACCTGATGGTGCAGGCCCGGGGACTGATCGCCAACCCCTTCAACGGCGACGTGATCACCGGCTTCTCCGTGCTCCGTGATCTGCCGCCCCTGCTGGTGGCGGGCCTGGCGGGGGGCCTGCTGCTGCCGCTGCTGCTCTGGCCCCTCACCACCCTGCGGATCACCCTGGCGGCCGCCCTGGCGGGCTCGGCCACGGCGGTGGCCCGGGGCTGGAGCCTGTGGCTGCCGGCCCTGCTGGCCACCCCCTTCGGCGAAGGGGATCCCCTCACCGGCTTGGACCTGTCGTTCACCGTGCTGCGCCTGCCGGCCCTGCGGCTGCTGCTGAGCGTGCTGCTGGCCCAGGGGCTGGTGGGGCTGGCGGCCTGCCTGCTGCTGACCATCGGCAAGGGCCGCAGCCTGAGCGATCTGCGCTTCGACGGGCTCAGCAAGGCCCAGCAGCGGGTGCTGCAGCCCCAGGTGGCGGCCCTGGCCGTCGTCATGGCCCTCAGCAACGCCCTGGCGCCTTTCGATCTGATGGTGCAGGGCAGCGGCGTGGCCTCGGGGGCGGGCTACGTGGATCTGCACGTGCGCCTGCCCCTGCGCCTGCTGTTCGCGGTGCTGCTGCTGCTCACGGCCGGCGCCCTGCTGGTGCCCCTGCCCCGGGGCTGGGTGCGCCGAGGCGCCCTGCTGCCCCTGGCGGGCTCGGCCGTGCTGGTGCCGATCAGCGAATGGGTGATCACGCCCCTGGCCCAGCGCTTCTGGGTGCAGCCGCGGGAGCTGGCGGTGGAGGCCCCCTATCTGGAGCGCAGCATCCGGGCCACTCGCCGCGCCTTCGGCCTGGAGAATGTGCGCACCATCCGGCTGGAACCCAACCAGGGCCTGACGAAGGCGGATCTGGCCAGGGCCCCCGGCACTCTCGACAACATCCGCCTCTGGGACAGCCAGCCCCTGCTGGCCGCCAACCGCGAGCTGCAGCAGTTGCGGCTGTACTACACCTTCCCTTCGGCGGCGGTGGATCGCTATCCGCTGCAGGGCAAGTCGGCCCGGAACGGCTCCCAGCAGGTGCTGATCTCGGCCCGGGAACTCGACAGCAGCGCCCTGCCGCCCGGCTCGCGCACCTGGCTGAACCGCCATCTGGTGTTCACCAACGGCCACGGCTTCACCGTCTCGCCGGTGAACGCCTTCGGCTCCGACGGCCTGCCCCTGTTCTTCGTCAAGGACCTGGGCAGCAGCGGCCGGGTGCAAGGCATCCCCGAGCTGGACATCACCGACAAGGAGGCCCGGGCGGCACTGCCGGTGGGCAGCCCGAGCCTCTACTTCGCCTCCGGGCCCTCCCCCTACGCCATCGCCCCCACCAAGGTGAAGGAGTTCTCCTATCCGGAGGGGGAACTGAACGTCTACACCCACTACACCGGCACCCGGGGGATCTCCCTCGCCCCTCCCCTCAACCGTCTGGGGGCGGCGATCTACCTGCGGGAGCCGCGACTGCTGTTCACCGGCTCCTTCACCGACCGCTCCCTGCTGCTGCTGCGGCGGCAGGTGAACCAACGCCTGACGGCCCTGGCGCCGTTCCTGCGCTTCGAAAGCCAGCCCTACCTGGTCACCGCCCGGGTGGCCGGCAGTGAGGGCTTCCGGCCGGAGCAGTACCAGTACTGGCTGCTGGACGGCTTCACCACCAGCCGCTCCTACCCCTACAGCGATCCCAACCCCCAGGGCCTGCGCTACTTCCGCAACCCGGTGAAGGCGGTGGTGGATGCCCACGACGGCCGGCTTTGGTTCTACGTCAATGACGCCCGCGATCCGGTGCTGCGCACCTGGGTGCGCGCCTTCCCGGAACTGTTCCGGCCGCTGTCGGCCATGCCGAAGGGACTGCTGGCCCACATCCGGGTGCCCAAGAGCCAGTTCGACATCCAGGCGGAGCGGCTGCTGCGCTACCACGTCACTGACGTGCGCACCTTCTACAACGGCGACGACGTCTGGGCGGTGCCCACCGAGATCTACGGCGAAAGCACCGTGCCGGTGTCGCCCTACCACCTCACCCTGCAGCTGCCCGGCGAGCAGCGCTCCGAGTTCGTGCTGCTGCTGCCCTTCACGCCGCTGAAGCGCTCCAACCTGGTGGGCTGGCTGGCGGCCCGCAACGATCCGCCCCACTACGGGGAACTGATGCTGGTGCGCTTCCCCCAGCAGCGGCTGCTGCTCGGCCCCCAGCAGATCACGGCCCTGATCGACCAGGACCCGACGATCAGCTTCCAGTTCGGCCTTTGGAACCGGCTCGGCTCGCGGCTGTTCCGCGGCAACCTGCTGGTGCTGCCGGTGGGCGAGGGCCTGCTCTACGTGGAGCCGATCTACCTGCAGTCGAAGAGCAACGACCTGCCCACCCTGGTGCGCGTGGTGGTCACCGATGGCCGCCGCTTCGTGATGGAGCGCAGCCTGCGCCGCGCCCTGGAGCGGCTGGTGGACGCGGCCCCCACCGCCAAGGAGGCGGCGTCCGCCGACCCGCCGCTCCCCGACGGCACGCCGCTGCCCCTGCCGCTGCCCTGAGCGCCCCAGCCTGAGCACCCCAGCCTGAGCGCCCGGGATGGCCGGCCATCAAAAAGGGGGCCCGTGGGCCCCCGATGGATCGATGCTGGATCGCTGGTGGGACGCCGATCAGGCGGCGACAGCGGTCTTGGGATCGAGGGCACCCTTGGCGTAGAGGGTGGCGTAGTAGTTGATGTCGCGCTGCTTGATCTTGCTGGCGTTGCCGGCACACCAGAACTGCTGGTAACGATCCAGGCAGACCTTCTTCATGTAGGCCCGGGCGGGCTTGTTGAAGTGGCGGGGATCGAAGTTGGCGGGATCCTTGGCGGCGGCTTCCCGGACGGCGGCGGTGAAGGCGAGACGGTTGTCGGTGTCGATGTTGATCTTGCGCACGCCGTTGCGGATGCCTTCCTGGATCTCCTCGACGGGGACGCCGTAGGTCTCGGGGATGGCACCGCCGTACTTGTTGATCATGTCCAGCCATTCCTGGGGAACGGAGCTGGAGCCGTGCATCACCAGGTGGGTGTTGGGGATGGCCTTGTGGATCTCGGCGATCCGGGAGATGGCCAGCACTTCACCGGTGGGCTTGCGGGTGAACTTGTAGGCGCCGTGGCTGGTGCCGATGGCGATGGCCAGGGCGTCGACCTTGGTCTTGGCGACGAAGTCGGCGGCCTCGGCGGGGTCGGTGAGCAGCTGGGAGTGGTCGAGGGAGCCCTCGAAACCGTGGCCGTCCTCGGCCTCACCCTTGCCGGTCTCCAGGGAACCCAAGCAACCCAGTTCGCCTTCCACGCTCACGCCGATGGCGTGGGCCACATCCACCACTTCCTTGGTGACGGCCACGTTGTAGTCGTAGCTGGCGGGGGTCTTGGCGTCGGCCTCGAGGGAGCCGTCCATCATCACGGAGGTGAAGCCGTTGGCGGCGGCGCCGTAGCAGGTGGCGGGGCTGTTGCCGTGGTCCTGGTGCATCACCACCGGGATGTCGGGATAGGTTTCGACCGCGGCCAGGATCAGGTGGCGCAGGAAGCTTTCGCCGGCGTACTGGCGGGCGCCGCGGGAGGCCTGCAGGATCACCGGGCTGTCGGTTTCGTAGGCAGCCTCCATGATCGACTGCACCTGCTCCAGGTTGTTGACGTTGAAGGCAGGAATGCCGTAGCCGTTTTCTGCGGCGTGATCCAGCAGCAGGCGAAGCGGTACGAGCGCCATGGGAAATCTCGCGGTATTGGGGTGGGTACGGTTGTGGAGAACCGTGGTCGAAGGACGGCTGGCGGGGTCGTCCCGCCGGGTCTGCCGGGGAGTCTAGGGGATGCCCTCCAGGGTTCCTGCTCCCTGGCGGGCCCAGTCGCAGCAGCGCTGGCTGGCCACCGCCTCAGCCAGCCCCGGCAGCATCGGACGCCGCTCCCGCACCGCCTGCGCCCACCAGCCCAGCAGCCGGCGCACCGGCGCGATCCGGCCGTCCTCCCAGGTGCGGCCGTAGGCCAGGGCCGGATCGGCCGCCACGGGCCGCAGGGCCTCGCCCGGACGGGCCATCCACAGCTGCATGCCGTGGACGTAGTCGGCCTGGTTGCTCGAGCCCAGCACCAGGGTGGCCTCGCTGCCGTAAAGCTCGATCCAGTAGCCCCGTCCCGCCCGCGCCACCGAGGAGAGGGCGAGCTGGGCGGGCACGGGGCGGCCGCGCCGGTCCTGGAGGTCGAGCTGGATCAGGGCGGTGTCCTCGGCATCCACCACGCCCATGGCGCCGGAGCCCGGGATGGGGCGCTCGCCGATGGCGGTGCTGAGCCGGGCGGTGAGACTGCGGCTGGGGCCGATCAGCCAGTGGAGGGTGTCGAAGGCGTGGGTGCCCAGGGCGCCGAGCACCCCGCCGCCGGCGGCGGCCTGGGAGTACCAGCTCCAGGGCCGGCTCGGATCGGCGCGGCTGGACATCAGCCAGTCAAACGTCACCAGCCAGGGATCCCCCAGCACTCCCGTCTCGAGCAGGGCGGCCAGCTGCTGGACATGGGGCACGGCCCGGTATTCGAAGTCGACCGCCACCACCAGGCCCCGGGCGATGGCGAGGCGCTGCAGCTCCTCCACCTGGCCGGCATTGAGGGCCACCGGCTTCTCCAGGAACAGGTGCTTGCCCGCCTCCAGGGCGGCGCGGGCCAGGGCGAAACGGGGCTCCGGCGGCGTGGCGATCACCACCGCCTCCACGGAGGGATCGGCCAGGAGGGCGGCGAAATCGTCGAAGGCGGGCAGCTCCGCCGCCTGGCCCGCGGCGGCGGCCCGCTCCTTGCGTGGGTGCCAGAGGGCCACCGGCTCGGTGCCCGGGGCGTCCCGCAGGGCCGTCAGGATCACCTTCTCGCCGAAGCCGAGGCCGGCAACGGCGACCCGCAGGGGCGCCTCAGGCCGTCGCATCGCTCTCCTGGGGATGGCGGGCGGCGGCGCAGGCGGCATGCAGCACCCGGATCGTGAGGTTGTCGCCGGCGGCGGCCTGCCAGGTGGCTCCCCAGCGGGGCAGGCCGTTGACGGCGGTGTCGCGGTAGAGCTCCTCGTCGCAATCGAGCTGCATCACGTACAGCTGGCCGACGGGGGGGCGGGCGTCCTCGGGTGCATCGGCGGCGGCGGCGGGCTGGTAGCGGCTCAGCACAGAAAGGCGCCCCTCGCGATCGAAGCGGAGGCTGCCGGAGTCCCACCACTGGCGGCCCTCAGGGCCGGCCTCCACCTCCTGCCAGTCGACCGGGCCGGCCATGGCGGCCGCGGGAGCCGCCAGCCAGCAGCCCACCAGCAGCAGCACCGCCAGCAGGCAGGCGGCGAACGGGGCGCGACCACCCCCCATGACACCGCTCATGGCACCACGAACACGGCCGGCCGCAGGCTGCCGTGCAGCCGCAGCAGGGTGGCCAGGGTGCCGCGCAGCTCGGGCCGGGGCACGATCGTGTCGACGAAGCCGTGGTCCTGGAGGTATTCGGCGGTCTGGAAGCCCTCGGGCAGCTTCTCTCCCAGGGTCTGCTCGATCACCCGGCGGCCGGCGAAGGCGATCATCGCCTTGGGCTCGGCCAGGATCAGGTCGCCGAGCATGGCGAAGCTGGCGGTGACCCCACCGGTGGTCGGATGGGTGAGCAGGGGCAGATAGAGCAGCTCGGCGCTGCGGTGGCGCTGCAGGGCGCCGGACACCTTGGCCATCTGCACCAGGCTCAGCATCCCCTCCTGCATGCGGGCGCCGCCGGAGGCGCAGACGATCAGCAGCGGATAGCGGCGGGCGGTGGCCAGCTCCACCAGGCGGGTGAGCTTCTCGCCCACCACCGAGCCCATGGAGCCGCCCATGAAGCGGAAATCCATCACCCCCAGGGCCAGGGGCATGCCGTCCAGGCGGCAGAGGCCGGTGACCACCGCATCCCGCAGACCCGTGGCCCGCTGGCTGTCCCGCAGCCGATCGGCGTAGCTGCGGCGGTCCTTGAAGGCCAGGGGGTCGGTGGGGGCCAGATCGGCATCGATGGGCTCAAAGCTGCCCTCATCGGCGATCAGGCGGATGCGTTCGGCGCTGTCGATGCGGTGGTGGTGGCCGCAGCCCTTGCAGACACTGGCGTTGGCGATCAGGTCCTTGCGGTAGACCACCAGGCCGCATTCGGCGCATTTGCTCCAGAGGCCATCCCCCTCGTCAGCCTCAGGGCCCTTGCTGGCCCGAACGGCAGGGGCGTTCTTGCGGCGATCGGCGAACCAGTCGAACAGGGACATGGGGCGACGGCGGCGACGGGGAACGGAGACCAGTGGCCATTAAAGACCCAGGCCCCACAGGCGCAGCCAGGGGCCGTGGCCGCCGATCCAGACCGCCAGGGCGGCGGCGGCGAGGAAGGGGCCGAAGGGGAAGGGCTGCTGGCGGCCGAGACGGCCGCTGAGGCGGGCGATGCCACCGATCAGGGCACCCCCGAGCACCGACAGGCTCACGGCCAGGCCCAGGCCGAGCGGTCCGAGCCAGGCGCCCATCAGGGCGGCCAGCTTGGCGTCCCCCAGGCCCAGGGCCGGCCGGCCCATGGCCTTCTCGGCCAGGGCGCTGAGGGCCTCGAAGCCCAGCAGGCCGGCGGCCACCGCCAGCAGGTGGGAGAACAGCAGCGCCCGGCCCACTTCGGCCCCCTGCGGGAAGCCGATGCCGGCGGTGGCCGCCAGGCCGAGCAGCACGCCCCAGCGGCAGAGCGGTTCCGGCAGCCAGAGGCTGTCCAGGTCGATCAGGGCCAGGGGCAGCAGCCAGCTGGCCAGCAACCAGCCGGCCGCCAGCAGCAGCCAGGGGCTGGGGTCGGGGCCCATGGCGGCCGGGCGGGCGAAGAGCATGGCCACCCAGAGGCCGGCGGTGAGCAGCTCCACCAGCGGGTAGCGGACGGCGATCGGCGCCTGGCAGTGGCGGCAGCGGCCGCGCAGCAGCAGCCAGCTGAGCAGCGGCACGTTCTCGAACCAGGCCAGGGAGGCGCCGCAGCAGGGGCAGTGGCTGCCGGGGAACACCAGCGACTCCTCCCGCGGCAGCCGCCAGACCACCACGTTGAGGAAACTGCCGATGCAGGCGCCCACCAGGGCCACCAGGGGGGCCAGCAGGGGCAGGGCGGCGGTGGGGGCGAGCAGGGCGTCGGGACTCATGGCAGCGGGCGGCTGGATCCCCCGCGGGCACTGCGGCCCCGGGCCGAGCGGGGGCGAAGCAGCTCCATCGGCACGAACTGCTCGTCCGGCAGGAGGATGGGCACCTCGAACACCACCCGTCCCTGGGGCCCTGTGCCGAGCAGCACCACCCCCAGAGGTTCGGGGGCGGTGGGGCAGGACTCGAGGAAACGGAAGTAGACCCGGCGCGAGCAGCGCAGCAGTTCGGCGCTGTTGATGCGGTCCAGGCGCAGGGCGCCGGCCGAGGGGGAGGCCGAGGACTCCCCGCCCCGGATCCGGAACGAGGGGCTTCCGGATGGGGGGGTGCCGGGTCCGGACGGGTGGATGGTGGGGGGCTGGGCGGTGATGGGATTCACCGATTCCTTTCGGGGGATCTTAGGGCCGAAAGGAAGATCAAGCGGCGGATCTTCAGCTGAGTTTCTTCTGCTCCTCGATCATCTTGTGGATGATCGGAGTGAGGATGATCTCCATGGCGAAGCCCATCTTGCCGCCGTTCACCACGATGCTGGTGGGGCTCGACATGAAGGAGCCGTTGATCATGCGCAGCAGGTAGGAGAAGTCGATGCCCCACTTCTCACGGGCCCCCTTGCGGAAATGGATGATGACGAAGCTCTCATCCGGGGTCGGGATGTTGCGGCAGATGAACGGGTTGGAGGTGTCCACCGTGGGCACCCGCTGGAAGTTGATGTCGGTGAGGCTGAACTGGGGGCAGATGTGGTTGATGTAGTCGGGCATGCGGCGCAGGATCGTGTCCACGATCGCTTCGGCCGAGTAGCCCCGCTCGGCGTTGTCACGGGAGATCTTCTGGATCCACTCCAGGTTGGCGATCGGCACCACGCCGATCAGCAGGTCCACCAGGGACGCCACGTCGTAGCCGTCGCCCACCACCCCACCGTGGAGACCTTCGTAAAAGAGGAGCTGGGTGCCGGAGGGGATGGGCTCCCAGGGGGTGAACTGGCCGGGCTCCAGGTTGGTGCCGAGGCGGGCGTTGTGCTCGGCCGCCTCCTCCACCGAGTGGAGGTAGTAGCGGCGGTCGCCGCTGCCGGTTTCGCTGTAGGTGCGGAACAGCTCCTCGAGCTTGTCGAAGATGTTGGCCTCGGGGCCGAAGTGGGAGAAGTTCTCGCCACGGGCCTGGGCTTCGGCCATCGCCTGCTTCATCGGGCCCCGCTCGAAGCGGTGGAAGCTGTCGCCTTCCACCACCGCCGGGATGATGCCCTCGCGGGAGAAGATGTGCTCGAAGGCCCGTTTGACGGTGCTGGTTCCCGCTCCCGAGGAACCGGTGACAGCCACGACCGGGTGACGCTTCGACATCGACGCAGGGGGGTTCAGAGGGTGTGAGTTTGGCAGGTCGCCGGTCCGGGCCCCCCGCGGCCTTCACCGGAGGGGGGCGTTCAGGCCGGCAGGGCCGCCAGCAGCTGCTCGCCCATGGCCTGGCAGCCCACCCGGGTGCAGCCCTCGCCCATGAGCAGGTCGCCGGTGCGGTAGCCGGCGGCCAGCACCCGGTCGACGGCGCTCTCGAGGTCGGCGGCGGCGGCCTCCTGCTGCAGGCCCACCCGCAGCAGCATGGCGGCGGAGAGCACCATGGCGATCGGGTTGGCCTTGTCCTGGCCGGCGATGTCGGGGGCGGAGCCGTGCACCGGCTCGAACAGGCCCGGACCCTCCGAGCCCAGGGAGGCCGAGGGGAGCATGCCGATCGAGCCGGTGAGCATGGCGGCCTCATCCGACAGGATGTCGCCGAACAGGTTGCTGGTGAGGAGCACGTCGAACTGGCGCGGCTCGCGCACCAGCTGCATGGCGGCGTTGTCGACGTACATGTGGCTCAGCTCGACCTCGGGGAACTCGGTGTGGATCGCCTCCACCCGGTCGCGCCACAGCTGGCTCACATCGAGCACGTTGGCCTTGTCGACCGAGCAGAGCCGGCCGCGGCGGGCTGCCGCCAGGCGGAAGCCCACCCGGGCAATCCGGTCGACCTCGTGGTCGCTGTAGACCATGGTGTTGAAGGCGCGCACGCCCCCATCCACCTCGATGCGTCCCTTGGGGGTGCCGAAGTAGATGCCACCGATGAGTTCGCGCACCACCAGCAGATCCACCCCCTCGATCACCTCGGGCCGCAGGCTGCTGGCGCCGGCCAGGGCCGGGATGATCTTGACGGGCCGCAGGTTGGCGAACAGCCCCAGGCCGGAGCGCAGGGCCAGCAGGCCGCTCTCGGGGCGCTGCTCCCGGGGCAGGGCATCGAAACGGGGGGCGCCGATGGCGGCGAGCAGCACCGCATCGGAGGCCCGGCAGGCGGCCAGGGTGCTCTCCGGCAGGGGCACGCCGGTGGCGTCGATGGCGGCGCCGCCGACGGGCTGCGGATCGAACTCCAGGCTGAAGCCGTGGCGGGCGCTCACCGTCTCCAGCAGGGTGCGGGCCACCGCGGTGATCTCCGGACCGATGCCGTCCCCCGCGAGCAGGGTGATCCTGTAGCTGGTCATCGAGAGAGGGGGCCGGGCAGCAGGCGAGGCTACTTCTGCAGCTGCCGCAGGGTGCGGGCCATTTCGGGCAGCTTGTTGAAGACGGCGGAGCAGCGCAGCCAGAGCCGGTTGGGGATGGCGGGGTAGCCGCTGACCACCTCGCCGGCGGCGATCTCGCCATGGATGCCGGACTTGGAGGAGGCGATGGCCCGGTCGCCGATCACGGCCCGGTTGGCCACACCCACCTGGCCGGCGAGGATGACGCCGTTGCCGAGCACGGCTCCGCCGGCGATGCCCACCTGGGCGGCCAGGGCACAGCCCTTGCCCGTCACCACCCCATGGCCGACGTGGACGAGGTTGTCGATCTTGGTGCCGGCACCGATGCGGGTCTCGCCGACGGACGGGCGATCAATGGTGGAGCCGCAGCCCACCTCGACGCCGTCCTCGAGCACCACCCGGCCGGTCTGGGGCATTTTCACCCACCCCGACGCGGTGGGAACGAAGCCGAAGCCCTCGGCGCCGATCACTGCCTGGGACTGGACCACGCACCCCGCCCCGAGACGGCTGCCGGGATGGAGCACGGCGTTGGCGTGGATCTCGCAGCCCGCGCCGAGCTGCACGTCCTCATAGAGGACGACGCCGGGATGGAGCACGCAGCCGGCGGCCACGACGCTGCCGGCGCCGATCACCCCGTGGGCACCCACGTGGACATCGGCGGCCACGGTCGCCCCCGGGTCAACCACGGCGCTGGGGTGGATCCCCGGGGGCTTCGGCGTGGGGGGATGCAGGGCCCCGAGCGCCTGGGCGAAGCCGAGGCGGGGATCCTTGAGGGCCACCCAGGCCAGGCCGCGCTCGCTGGCCAGCTGCTGGATTTCTTCGTCGAGGGGCAGCAGCAGGGCGGCGGCACCGCTGGCGGAGAGGGCGGCCGCCAGGGCGTTGCCGGGTTCAAGGAAGGCCAGCTGGCCAGGGCCAGCGCGATCCAGCGCTTCGGCGCCCGTGATCTCCGGATCCGCCGCCAGGTGCCGCGGGCTGCCGTCCTGCACGGCGCCGATCCGGGTGAGCAGGCTGCTGAAGCGCATTCCCCAGGGGGCGGACGGCCCGGATCGTAGGCCCCACTCAGGCGGCCGGATCGAGCAGCTCCTGCAGGGGCACGAAGCGGTAGCCGCGGCGGCGCAGGTCGGGGATGAGGCAGCGCAGGCTCTCCAGGGTGCGGCCGCTCAGGTCCGGGGTGTCGTGCAGCACCAGGATCCCGCCGGGGTGGGCATTGAGACCCACGAACAGGCGCACGAACCAGAGGGGGGGCCGCAGGATGTCCCAGGGAAAGATCGAACCCAGCACCAGGCGGTAGCGCCGGGCCGCGAGGGCGTCGAGCATGGCCCGGTGAAACCAGCCCCGCCCGGGGCGAAACCAGCGCCAGCGCAGTTTGGCGGGGGCAGCGGCCCGGGCGATCACCCGTTCGGTGTCGGTCAGCAGCTGCTGGAACACCGCGGGCGGAAAGGCGGCGGAGGACTCGTCGCACCAGAGGTGGTTGCCGAGATCATGGCCCTGCTGCAGGGCCCGGCGGGGGAAACGGGGGTCGCGCTCCAGGTGGGAGCCGATCAGGAAGAAGGTGGCCGGCACCTCAAGCTCCCGCAGCACGGCCAGCAGGGCCTCCGATCCGGGGCTGGGGCCATCGTCGATGGTGAGGGCCAGCGTCTTCTGCCGGCCCGGACCGCACCAGACCACCTCCGGACAGAGGGGCACCAGCAGCAGGCGGATCAGCAACGAGGGCAGCAGCACCACCAGCACCAGCAGATCCAGCAGCAGGACCAGGGCCAGAACGGTGAGGAGCAGGGTCATGGGCGGGGGCGGCCTCAAGAACGATGACACCGGCGGCGGGTCGTGGTCCGGCGACGGCGGGACTGGCTAGGGCGGGGGTCGCCTCCCTTCTTCTTCTTCGCGCCACCATGACCGCCCCGAAGAAAGCCGCCGCCGCCGGCAGCGCCAGCGCCCCGATCGCGCGCGGGCAGGCCCGCACAGTGATCTACTGCCATGGGATCTCCAACATGCCCCCCGAGGGGGTGCTGCGCTCGGAGTGGGACCGGGCCCTGTTCGGCGCCGACCAGGGGGAACGCACCCGCATGGCCTACTGGGTCGATCGGGAGCGCTATCCGGAGACGGCGGGCTTCTCCACCCGGGCGATCGGTGACGACCGGGCGACGCTGCAGTCGGAGGCGGAGGCGCTGCTGGCCGCCTCGATCCAGGACAGCGATTCGCCGGCGGAGTCGCAGGCCTTCGTGGACGCCCTGACAGCGCAGCTGGAGGCGTCCGCCCAGACAGCGGCCCAGCGGGGGGCGCCGATGGGAGGCCCGGCGACGCTGTCGGTGGAGGCCAAGGGGCTGTGGAGCCCGGTGACGGCGATGTTCACCCAGGCGTTCCTGGCGGATGTGAACGACTTCCTGTTCAACGCGACGAAGCGTCAGCGGATGGTGCAGACGGTGAAGGAGCGGGTCAGCACCGGCGGCGGTCCCTTCGTGGTGGTCGGCCACAGCCAGGGGAGCATGGTGACCTACCAGGCGCTGATGGAGCTGGGCGCCGCCCTGGAGGTGGATCTGTACGTGACGATCGGCTCACCGCTGGGGCTGCCCCAGGTGACCGACGTGCTGCAGCAATGGCACGGCAAGAAGCTGCCCATCCCGGCCGGTGTGAAGCGCTGGGTGAACATCGCCCAGGACGGCGACATCGTCTGCCTCGACCAGAGCCTGGCCGACGAATACAGCGCTGCCGGCAAGCCGAAGATCGTCGATGAACGGGTGATGGGGGTGGTGTGGCCGCCCAGCAAGGCCCATTCCGCCAGTCGCTATCTGTCGCGCCAGTCGACCCAGGAGACGGTGATGGCGGCCCTGGACCGCTCCCGCTTCCAGCCCGTGAGTCCGATGACGGTGGCCCGCAGCCTGGCCGATGCGCTGGATGTGGAGGCCACGGCCCGGGTGCCGGTGCTGATCGAGCTGGCGGATCGCTCCGCGGCGGGGCCGGAGGGGGGCGATTCGCTCCAGAAGGCGCGGGAGTCGGTGCTGGAGTGGATCCGGGCGCATGTGCTGCAGGGTCCGATCACCGCCGAGACGGTGTTCCTGGAGGATCAGCTGGATCGCTACGTGGCGGTGAATCTGACCCGCGCCGAAGTGGAGACGCTGGCGGGGGCGATGAGCCGCCAGTACGGCGCCACCTCGCCGGCGGTGTACCGGATGTTCAGCAACAGCCGCAAGAAGGCGTTGATGCACGATTCCATCCACACGGTGCAGGCCCGCACCGCCCAGCTGGGCTACAACGCCTGCGGCCAGGGCATCACCTGGGCCGTGCTGGACACGGGCATCGACCGGCATCACCCCCATTTCCACAACGCGACCTTCGCCCCGGACGGAACGATTGCCGCCGAATGGGACTGCACCGCGCGGGGGCCCGTGACGAAGGGCAGCGGCAACGATGCCAACGGCCACGGCACCCACGTGGCGGGGATCATCGCCGGCGGGCTGCTGTCGGTGGGCGGCGAGGGCGGCCCCGACCTGCTGGCGATGGCCCCCCGGGCCCGGATCGTCAGCTACAAGGTGCTGGCCGACAACGGCGGCGGCTACGACGCCTGGATCATCAAGGCGATCGACCACATCTGGAGGCAGAACCAGGAGGGACGGCGCCTGGCGATCCAGGGGGTGAACCTGAGCCTGGGGGGACCGTTCGATCCGGCCAGCTTCGGCTGCGGCGATTCACCGCTGTGCGCCTCATTGCTGCGGCTGGTGCGCCAGGGGGTGCTGGTGGTGCTGGCGGCGGGCAACGAGGGCAGCGGCGACATCGTGGTGGACGGCTTCAGCGCCACCCGCTCGTTTGATCTGTCGATCGGCGATCCGGCCAACCTGGACGAGGCGATCGCCGTGGGGTCGGTGCACCCGACCCTGCCCCACCGCTACGGCACCTCCTACTTCTCCTCGCGGGGCCCCACCGCCGATGGCCGCCTCAAGCCCGACGTGGTGGGCCCGGGAGAGAAGATCCTGTCCTGCCGCAGCAGCAGCGACCCCAAACGCACCCCCAGCCGCGACAAGGGCAAGAGCCTCGATGAGCTCTACGTGGCCCTCTCCGGCACCAGCATGGCGGCGCCCCACATCTCCGGCCTGCTGGCCGCGTTCCTCTCGGTGCGCACCGAATTCATCGGCTATCCCGACCGGGTGAAGCGGATCCTGCTGGAGCACTGCACCGACCTGCAACGGGACCGCTACCACCAGGGGGCGGGCCTGCCGAATCTTTCGAAGATGTTGCTGGAGACCTGAGGGTTCACGGGTCCGTGAACCCCGGCTTAGATCCTGCCGCAAAAGGATTGAGCAGGTTTGCCCCTGGGGCATTCAGCCATCGCCACGGGTTGTTGGCTGGTGGTTCACGGAATGGGTAGGGCGCAAGGATGCGTTCATGGAAACCATCTAACAACAGGTTTGGCCACACACAAACGCCACTCGGAGACTCGGATGCCATCAACGAAGCATATCCAGTTCAACGTGACGATCAAGTCACCGGCAAGCGTGGTTTGGCGACACGTAACCAATCCTGAAAGTTACAAGCAGTGGACATCAGCATTCGCTGAAGGCTCGCACTTTCAGGGCACGTGGGAATCAGGAGCAAGGATTTTGTTCTTGGCACCGAATGGGGACGGAATGGTTTCCGAGATCGCTGAGAGTCGGCCTAATGAATTCATCTCAATCCGACACCTCGGCTTCATTGCAAACGGGGTTGAAGACACCACAAGCGAGGCAATTCGAACCTGGGCACCTGCATTTGAGAACTACACGTTCTTATCCACGAAAGAAGGCACACGCATGGTTGTCGACCAAGACGTCACCGCAGAGTGGGAGGAGTCCATAGGCCAAGCATGGCCGAAGGCGCTTGAAAAACTCAAAACGCTCTGTGAGTCCTCCCATGTGGCCTGACTGTTTGTTAGGCCCCACAAGGGCTGTCGATGTTGGGCCACCGCCAAGAACCGCAAAAAGGTAAACACCACGAAACGCGAGCTCCCCTGGCCTCTGCTTGCACCAGCACCATCGAGACATCGCAGAATCAGCAAGCATTATGAATCCGATAGAACGACCAAGACCTGCCCCAATGCCTACGTACAAGAAATGGGCGATCTGGATCGGCAGGATTGTTCTTGTCCCCGTGTTCACAGCAGCTTGTGCAGGACTTGTCTTTGGCCTTTACCGCTTCATTACGACGGGGCAGATCAGCAGCCCGAGTAGAAACTTTGGTCCCGCCAGTAGCACGATCCACTTCTCAGACCACCCTGTCTGGTTCCTTGTTCTCCTCCTCTTCTACCTTGTGCTGGTGGCGAACTGTTTCGTCGGAACCTTTCTACTCGCTCGATTGTTCTTCAGGCCTGGGCCGAATGGCGCGAAGTGACGCCTGACACCTCGCTCCAGCTGAGCAACCATGGCATGCACTACCCAAGCCATGCACGCCTGCTCGGGCGGCTTAACTCGGCCGTCGAGCGTACTGTCCGCTGAGGGGGAATCCAAAAACGAGGTTGTCATCCGCCATGTAGAGCCGGACGACGATCAACCGATCATCTCGGTCGTTGATGCATGGTCAGGTCGTCGCGTTCCTCATCGGATTCGTGTCGCATAGCGATCCGGACCAGGCCTATGAGCATTTCTTTGCCACGGCCGCATGGGATTCTCGCCCCCTTTAATGCGATTTCAAGGTCGACGGCGTGCCCGTTGCTGTGGGCGATGACGGGGAAGGTGAAGACCGCGTGATCTTCACGAAGAATCTGGATACTCTTGACATGGTCCGGTGGTGCCAATCCTCCAGATCGAACCGACAAGCGTCTGAGCGGTTGACAGTTCATCCGCCAAGCGGAGAACCGCCTGCCCACTTACCTCATGGAGTACAGCCACATGTCAGAGGCAAACAAGAGCATCGTCCGACGACTGATCGCAGAAGGATGGAATGGGCGCAATTTTGCCGTGATCGATGAGCTTTGCTCGGCCAGCTTCATCATGCACGATCCTTCGGCTCCCCATCTGGCGAATGGACCCGAGGCCGCCAAGGCCTACATCGGAGCGCTCGTCGCAGCTTTTCCCGACCTTCACATGCAGGTCCACGATCTGTTCGGAGAAGCAGACAGAGTCTCGCTGCGCTGGTCTGCCGAAGGAACCCAGCAAGGAGAATTCAACGGAATTCCACCAACCAACAGGCGCGTCTGCGTGTCCGGTCAGGCGATCTACCGACTTGCCGACGGCAAGATCGAGGAAGACTGGATCATCGTCGATACCTACGGGATGCTTCAGCAGCTCGGCGTGATTCCAGGCTGACCAGGCACCATCGGGGCGATCTCGATACCGTCGTCCGTGTGTGTCCTCAACCATGACCACAGCCCTGTTCAGCCCGGCGATGCTGGTCGATCCCTACCCGACCTACGCCGCGTTGCGGCGTACCGACCCCGTCCACTGGCATGAACCGTTCGGGGCCTGGGTGCTGACCCGCTACGACGATGTGGTGGCGGCCACCCAGGACCCACGGCTGCACTCCGATCGCGCCGGCGGGATGGGTGAGCGGGCCGGGTGCCCCGAGCTGCAGCGCCTCTTTGAGGTGATCGGGGCCCAGATGAACATCACGGACCCGGAACGTCACCAGCGGCTCCGTGCCCTGGTGGCCAAGGTGTTCACGCCACGGGCCGTGGACCACCTGCGGCCGGCCGTCGAGACGCTGGTCGATGAGCTGCTGGACCGGCTGCCGAAGCAGGGCCGCTTCGATGTGATCGCCGACTTCGCCTTCCCATTGCCGGCCCGGGTGATCGCCCGCCTGCTCGGCCTGGAAACGGGCGACCTGGAAAGCCTCAAGCGCTGGTCGGACGATTTTTCCGCCATCTTCGGCACCGATCCCTCCGCCGTGACCCCCGAGCAGTACCAGCGGGCGTTACGGAGCACCCACGAGCTCACGGACTTCTTTGGCGCGGAGTTCGACAAGCGCCGGGCAAATCCAAGCGACGATCTGTTGAGCCTGCTGGTGCACGCCGAGATTGACGGCGATCGGCTCAGCGAGACGGAGCTGATCGCCAACGCCAATCTGTTCCTGGCGGCCGGCCACGAGACCACCACCCACCTGATCGGCAACGGCCTGCTGGCCCTGCTGCGCCACCCAGAGCAACTCCAGCTGCTGCGCGACGACCCGTCGCTGATTCCGAACGCCGTCGAGGAGTTCCTCCGCTACGACGGCACGGTGCAGTTCATGTACCGGGAGGCGGGCGAGGATCTGACGATCGGCGGCCGCTCGATTCGCAAGGGCCAGCTGGTGTATCTGATGTTCGCGGCCGCCAATCGCGACCCGGACCGGTTCCCGGATCCCGAACGGCTCGACGTGCGGCGCCGGTCCGACGTCCACCTCGCCTTCGGCCATGGCCCCCACTTCTGCCTGGGCGCGGCCCTGGCCCGGATGGAGGCGACGATCGCCTTCACCGCACTGCTGCGGCGCGTCTCCGGGCTGCGACTGACCGGCGAGCCGCTGGAGTATCAGGACAACCTGGAACTGCGTGGGCTCAGATCGCTGCCGGTGGCGTTTGATCAGCGTTCGGCCTCGCTGTCGGCTGCGCCTGCTGGGCCTTGAGGATCTCCGGCAGGTTGATCTCGATCCAGTCGGTCATCGCCTCGACCTGACGGCCGATGCCCACCCCCAGGGGGGTGAGCGAATACTCCACGTGCGGTGGCACCACCGGATAGGACACGCGCCGGATGAAGCCGTCCTGTTCCAGCTGCTGCAGCGTCTGGGCCAGCATCTTCTCGCTGACGCCCCCGATCCTGCGGCGCAGCTCGCTGAAGCGATGGGTTCGCTCCATCAGGGCCACCAGCGCCAGCACCCCCCAGCGGCTGGTCACGTGCTTGAGGATCTCCCGCGACGGGCATTCCGGCGCCAGAACCTCCCCGCGCCGCAGGGTCTCGCCAAGCCTCGAGCCCGCATTCATGAGGCTTACCTTTTTGTAAGTACTTACGAAAAGAAATCGTAAGGCGTAGGTTGCCTCCGTTCCATCAAGCCACGCCAGCGAACGGCAATGACCCAATTCGTCATCACGGGAGCCACCGGGCAACTGGGCCGCCTGGTCATCGATGTCCTGCTCAGGAGGGTCCCCGCTGACAGCATCGTCGCCGCCGTCCGCAACGTCGAGAAAGCCAGCGACATCGCCGCCATGGGTGTGCAGGTTCGCCAGGCCGATTACAACCAGCCCGCCAGCCTGGAGGCCGCCCTGCAAGGCGCGGACAGGCTCCTGCTGATCTCCTCCAGCGAGATCGGCCAGCGCACACGCCAGCATCAGGCCGTCATCGACGCGGCCAAGCGTTCAGGCATCCAACGGCTGGCCTACACCAGTGTTCTGCACGCCGATACCTCGGTCCTCGCCCTGGCTCAGGAACACAGGGAAACCGAAGCGGCGATCCTTGCGTCCGGCCTGCCGTTCGTGCTGCTGCGCAACGGCTGGTACACCGAGAACTACACGGCAGGCCTTCCCTCAGCCCTGTCGCTGGGGGCCGTCTATGGCTGCGCCGGTGAGGGGCGCATCGCCTCCGCGACCCGGGCCGACTACGCCGAAGCCGCCGCCACCATCCTCACCAGCGACGATCCGGCCGGCCAGATCTATGAACTCGCCGGCGACAGCGCCTACACCCTGAGCGACTTCGCCGCGGCGATCTCCACGCAGATCGGCCAGCCGATCCCTTACATCAACCTTCCCGAAGCGGACTACCGCAGCTCACTGCTTGGCGCAGGCCTGCCGGAACCCCTGGCCGCTCTGCTGGCCGATTCCGATACGGGCGCCTCCAAGGGCGCCCTGTTCGATGACGGCAGGCAGCTCAGCAGACTCCTTGGCCGGCCAACCACAGCCCTGGATGCAGCGATCATGGCGGCCCTGTAGGGCGTTCCAGGGCAGCGTCAGGGCGAAGTTGCAGCAGGCGAGCGGTCCGGGAATCGGGAGTCCGGTGATGCCCAGAGCCATGCTTCCGCTGTGCCATACAGACCATTGCCACTGACATAGCCTTCCTCCCTTGCCCTCCCCAACGCCAGGAGCCGTCGCGATGAGGTCGTCCCACCAACGACGGGCCCTGGCCATGGCGGCCCTGGTGACCTCATGGGCCACCGCCGCCTCAGCCCAGACCTTCAGGACGACAACCCCGATTGCACCGGGGGTGGCCACGCCGGATCGGCTCGAGACGTCCATCGGCCCGTTGGAGCTGATCGATGGGTTCCCGAAACCCGACACCATCGAGAAGATCTACGACAACCTGGATCGCTCCCGGGCCCTGCAGGCCTACCTGCTGGCAATACCGATCGTGAATCAGGCGGGCATGCGGGACTCGCTGCGCAAGTTCGGCCCCGAGAACAGCACCAATGTGATCTGGGAGAACCTGGTGGACCCCCGCACGGTGGAGCTCACGGCCAACGACAACACCGTGTACAGCTTCATCTGGCTCGACACCAAGAAGGGCCCCCTGGTGGTCGACGTCCCCCCCAAGGTGCTGGGTGCTGTCAATGATTTCTGGTATCGCTGGGTGGTCGACGTCGGCATCACCGGAGCCGACAAGGGGGCGGGTGGCAAGTATCTGTTCCTTCCCCCCGGCTACCAGGGCCCCATCCCCCAGGGGTATCAGGTCGTCCGGCCGAAGACCTACGGCAACTGGTTGTTCTTCCGCTCCTTTCTGGTGGATGGGTCCCCCAAACCCGGGGTGGAGTCGGTCAAGGCCAACCTGAAGATCTACCCGCTCTCCGCTGCGGCCAACCCACCCGCGATCCGGTTCGCCAACGCCTCCGGCGTGCCGGCCAACTTCGTGGCCCCTGGCGACTACTCCTTCTGGGCACTCCTCAACCAGGTGATTCAGGAGGAACCTGCCACCGGCTCCGACCCGACCACACTGGGCCTCTTCGCCTCGGTGGGGATCGTCAAAGGCAAACCCTTCAACCCGAACGAACGCTGGAAGAAGATCCTCAGTGATGCTGCCAACATCGGTGCCGTGACCGCACGGACCCTGGCCCTGAAGATTCGCGAGCCGGAGGCCTACTTCTACCCGGACAGCTCCTGGCGCCTGCCGTTCTTCGGCGGCTACAGGTTTGAAGTGTCCCCAGGTGTGGCCAACCTGGATGGTGCCATTTTCTACTACTACTTCGCCACCGGTGTCACACCGGCCATGGAGCAGAAAATCGTCGGCAAAGGCTCCCAGTACCCCTGGGCCGCACTCGATGCCAAGGGCGAGCGCCTCGATGGCAGCAAAACCTATCGGCTGCGCCTGCCTGCCAACGTCCCCGTCGCCGATTTCTGGTCCGTGATCGTCTATGACACCCAGACGCGATCGATGCTGCAGACCGACCAAAAGGCACCGAGTGTCAGCAGCCAGGACAAGGGCATCAAAGCCAATGCCGACGGTTCGGTTGATGTCTGGTTTGGACCGAAGGCCCCCGTTGGATTCGAAAACAACTGGGTCCAGACGATTCCCGGCAAGGGCTGGTTCACCCTGTTGCGTCTGTATGGTCCGCTGGAGCCCTGGTTCAACAAGACCTGGCGTCCCGGTCCGATTGAATTGCTGCCTTGATCCAGCGGATCGGCGCTCAGCCCGCCTCCGTCTCCACCGAGGCCATGGCGGGGCGTCCGGCCAGCACCCGTTTCAGCCGCTCGCGGAACCACTGCAGGGGGTGGCCCATGTCGGCGTCCTCGAGCAGGCCGCGCTGACGCAGGCAGTCCTCGTAGCTGCGCAGCACATCGCTGCGGCGGGCCACCTCCCTGGCGACGGTGTCGGCGAATTCGGGCCGCGACGCCAGCAGGGCGCGGAAGCTGCCGCTGGGAACAACGAACAGCGTCGTGTCCTCAGCGGTCACCATGGTGGTGGGGTAGGGCACCTGGAGCAGCAGCGGCAGTTCACCGAAGAATTCCCCGGCGGTGAAGGTGAACAGCTTGCGGCTCACCCGGTCCGTTTCATGGATCGCATCCACCGCGCCACTCAGCACCAGGTGGAAGGAGCGGCCCTCATCACCCTGGCGCACCAGCACCGTGCCGGCGGGCAGGGAGCGGCGGGCGCCACTGCCCACCAGTTCCCGCAGGCGCCGATCATCCATGCCGCTGTAGCAGGCATGGTCGGGCAGGGACGCCCGCAGGGGGCTCCAGTCCGGGCCCGCTCCCTCCTCATCCACCTTGCGCCGGGAGGACAGCAGCTGGATCTGCTGGCGGGAGCCGGCCAGTTCGATGCGGCGCTCCCGGAGCCCCTGCTCGATCGCGTAGTTGAGCGAACTGCGCAGGCTGAGGCTGGCGTGGATCGCCGAGGTCCAGGCCCAGAGCTCGAACGCCATCCCCTGGCCCTGGAGGCCATGCAGCAGCACCTTCGGCGGCGGATCGGCCAGCACCGAGGGTTCGGCAAGCGCCGCCTCCAGCAGCACCTCGGTCACGGCCAAAGGGTCGCTGCCGTGGGCCACCGTCACCTCCACATCCACCCGGCCATCGGAGCTCAGGTAGCTGAGGTTCTTCACCGGCGCATTGGTGATGGCCGAATTGGGCACCACGATCTCGGCGCCCTGGAAGGTGCGGATCACGGTGGAGCGGATCGAGATCTCGCGGATGAAGCCGCTGGTGTCGCCGAACTCGATCTGGTCGCCCACCTTCAGCTTCCCCTCCATCAGCAGGGTGAGGCCACTGGTGAGGTTGCGGGTGAGCTCCTGCAGCCCGAAGCCGATCCCCACCCCGAGGGCCCCGAAGATGACGGCGAGGGCGCCGATGTCGAGACCCATCCCCTGGGCCACCACCACGTAACCCAGGGCGGCCAGCCCCATGGAGAGGAGGGTGGCCACCGCCTCGCGCCGCCCCTCCGGCAGGGAGAACCAGCGCAGCACCCGTCCGGCCAGCAGCCGCTTCAAGCCCCGCGCCGCCAGGCTCACGGCCAGCAGCAGCAGCAGCACCTCCACGATCCAGAGCAGGGAGAAGCTCTGGCGGCCCAGGGGCAGCAGCGGGGCCGTGAACAGCTTCTGAAAGCGCTCGAGATCCACCCCTTGGGCTCCGCCGTTGATCCCTTCTAGCCCCAGGCGGCGGCGTGATGCTGTGCGGGGCGGGCAGGAGGTTCAGCCTCCGCTGGAGAGGGCGCTGGAGCGCGGTGGGCGGAGTCGCTCCGGAAGCCCCCACCTGCACCAGCAAACGAGACGATGGAGGTTCTCACGAACAGCAAGGGGCCTCCATCTCCCATAGCCCAGCCGGGCGAGGCTCTGGCCGTAGTCAACACTGGAGGCCGTCAGGACGACGAAGTCTGCCCCTCTGACATAAAAATGAAGGGGACTCCGGTGCGTCAGCGCCAGAAAACGCAGGCCATTTCTGACGGAACTCCAGCAGAAGTCATCGCCGCAGACGAGCCCCTTTTTCGACGTGACCTTCAAGGCACCGGTAACGTCGGTCCATACGGAGTGGGTGTCATGGGCTCCATCGACGTAGACCACATCAAAGGTGAGGCCCTGCTGGGCAAAGAACGGCAGGGCGGAGGATGAGGCGGCCCTGAATGGCACGATCCTGTCCTGAAAGCCACTGTCCCAGACGTTGCCCAGAAAATCGTCGAAGAACGTCGGTCCGTAGTCACTGAGGGAAAGCTTGTCCAGGTTCCACTCGTCGCCGCAACTGCTCAGGAAATGCTCAACGGAGCCCAGCCAGGTGTCCACGCAGTAGACGACAGCGTCAGGCTGCACTTCCTTTGCGGCCTCGGCCCAGGCGATCGATGAGGCTCCCATCCAACTGCCGATCTCGAGAATGCTGGACGGCTTCACAAGACGGCAGATGTCACCGAACAGGGGCTGCGATCTGGACTTGGCGCTTGTTTTCGAGCGACTGATTCTCGGCTGCGGACAGGACGATGGGAAGGGATACATGATCTGGCCGCCTACTCCTTGATCCGAAGCTATGGCAGTGTTCCCAGTCTGTCCAGAAGTCTCAACACCGTGCCCCATCCCTTCCGCTCGCTTCCAGCAGCCGATACACCGCGGAAGCGCATCCTCACCGTGATGATGGCCCTGGCCATGGGTGCAACGCCGACCTGGGCTTCTCCAGCAGCATCACCCTGTGAGGCGGCGCTCGGCACCTGGGACTACGTGGCACCCAGCAAGCCGGGGCGGGCCGTGGTCACCAAGCTGGCCGACGGTCGCCATCACGTGGTGTGGATCGTTTCGGAACGGGGCGGCACCGCCGCCGGTGCCTGGGAGGGAACCTGCGAGGGCTCCCGCCGGACCTGGCGCGTGCTGTTCCCCTCGGATCCGGGCATCGCTGGGCTGAAGGTCGTGGAGGAGTTCGAGGTGGACGGCGATGCGATTCGCTTCTGGCTGCTGGGCCCCGATGGCAAACGTGGGCCGATGGGAGGCGCCCGTCGTCTGCCCTGAGTGCTACGAACCCCCCGAGAGCCCAACCTGCACGCTCTGCTCATTCAGAAAATAGTTCGAATCGAAGGCCTTCAGCTTTCGATCCATCAGGCGGTCCTGCTTGTCCGGATCATCCAGGCGCTGGCAGTCGGTGGGGTTGCCTTCCGCGCACAGCAATGGAATGACCACGTCACTCTTGTCATAGCCCCACTCCAACACCCTCCCCCCCAGCAGGGCGTTGCCCTTGGGTGGCTCCCGCGTCAGGACGGGAACCAGCACATCCACCTGGGCCGCATAGGCTCCCGAGGGCAGGGAGACGATCACCGAACGGTGAATCGTTTCGCCGGGATTGATGTGGTCGTCAACGAACAACTTGCCGGCCGCTTCGGTGGGATAGGGCTGGAGCACCGCCCCCCTCTCCACGTGGATGACATCGAAGGGGCCGCTGGCGCGCGCCGGAAACGTCGATCGATTCAGCACCTGGCGGCGGATCGGGAACAGCTCCCAGAAGCTGCTGAGCAGGTAGAGCCTGCGCGTGCTGGCGTTGGTGGCGCTGACCTTCAGTTCCCGTTGCAGCGAGGGCGACGATCCCGTACTCGGTCCGTCGGCGGCGATAGGGGTCAGGCTGATCTCCAGACTGATGCTGGCGGGCGCCTGGGAAGGCACATAGATCTCCTTCCACACGAAGGTGTAGATCCCCCAGGAGGCGGCGATGATGATGCCCAGCGTCCTGACCCATTCGTGCAGCGACGGCGAGCGCATCCAGGCCGGCAGGTGCAACGATCGCGCCCTGGTTCGGGAGCCCGGCATGCCTTTCGGGGGCAGCGTCTCACTGTCTCCATGGGGCTTGATCGGGGGTTCGCTGCTCACGGGTTCGAGGGGTGCCTCACTTCTGGCCGGTGAAGGGGGGCACACGCCTCGGGCAGGGGGAGTTGGGCAGCCTCCTGCAGCGTCGGTTCATCACCGCCATCGTGTTGAAGGCGGCCCGGTCTGTCCCCGTGGCCAGGGCGCTCAGCAGCGCAGGATCGGGCACCTGGTCCCTGGCGAGCTGGGCCATCGCCCCATCGGAGCAACCAGCCAGCTCCGTCATGCCAAGGCCGGTGAGCAGGGCATAGGAGCGCTGGCTGCGGGTGCCCATCTGCTCGGCCATGGCGGTCGCGTAGGCCCCGTTGGCCGGGGCAACGAGTTGGTCGGGCCTGGGGGGGTCCTGGGGCCTGGGTTGCAGGCTGGTGCCACCGATCAGCACCCCCGCCAGGCAGTTGGCCTGAAGGTTGGCGGCGGCGGCTGAACGACGCGCCATTGGCCGCTGGCCAAGGATTGCCGTGCCCAGGCCGATCCCGACCCAGTAGGCCACGCCCCACTCCCCATGGCGGCTGGCCTCCTTCGCCAGCCTGGTGCGATCCAGCAGCACCCTGCCGCCGCCGGCGCAGTAGAGGGCCGGGCTCTGAACTCCCCCGGCCGCGCTGGCTGCGGTGCTGGCCCCGGGGCAGGCCGACTGGGGCGTCTGGCCGGCGGGAAGCACCTCGATGGCCGGCCAGGGCAGTGAGGCGGTGCCTGGATCCGCGTTCCAGCTCTGGCGAAGCTGGCCGGCAATGGAGGCCACCATGGCGTCCAGTTCAGGGGCAGCGGCCCCAGGGGCCACCGGCGCGAGCAGCGAGGCGGTGACCAGCAGAGCGCCCAGTGCCGCAGACCCCCGGTGATTTCGCATGGGTTGGCAACACCGACTCACGGCCGGCTTTCAGTCTGCCTGGTGTGCAGCGCCTGGCTCATAAACCGGGGATCGGCCCCCCATCACCCGTGAGCTGCCAGGCGGCCCAGAACTTGTGGTCGGCCCAGTCCGGCTCCGGCGGATTGCTGCGGAACTCCTGCTGCACCGCCGTCAGCGCCTCCATGCGACCCATTCCCCGCTTGAGCAGGGCGACGTAGCGTTGCATGAACGCCGCCGTGGCGTCATCGTCCACCTTCCACAGCGACAGCAGGGTGGAGCGGGCGCCGGCCACGGTGAGGGCACGCTGCAAGCCGTAGACCCCTTCGCCGGTCTGCAGGGTTCCGGAGGCGGTGTCACAGGCGGAGAGCACGACCAGCTCGGTGCCATCGAGCTGCAGCTGGGCCGCCTCCTTGGCGGTGAGGTAGCCGTCGTCGCCCGCCTCGCGGCTGTGGTTGGCGCCCGCCAGCACGATGCCGCTGTTCAGCAGCGGGTCACCGCTGCCCATGGTGAAGAACCCGTGGCTGGCGATGTGCAACACCCTGGGGCCGCGCGCCTCCTGCAGCACGGCGGTCGTGGCGGCGGATCCCTGATAGAGGGCAGCGCCGAGGCGTTCGGCGATCCAGCTCCCCTCGGCGGCCGTCGCGGGCAGCGGCTGCCACTGGCCAGGGCCACCGAAATCGGGGGCGGCGAGCACCAGGGCGCGCTGGCCTCCGGCACCGGGGCTGCCCAGGCTGAGCAGGTCGCGGCCGCTGGTGAGGATCCGCAGCTGCACCTGCTGGCCCAGGGTGGGAGCCGAGTCGGACCCTGCCCCGCTGGGACCCTCGGTGGGAGCCGGCAGCGCCGTGAACGGGATGCGGCTCAGCTCGCCATCGGGGGAGACGAACCACCGCCGCCGCCCCTGCAGCTGCGGCAGCAGGGGCCCCAGCACCTTCTGGCTCACCTGGGCCCAGAACGGTCCGGCGGGGCGGTTGCGGGCCAGGCTTTCAGCCAGGGCCTGCTGGATCAGGGGATCGATGGCCGCCGCCGGGCCCAGGTCCACCGCGCGGGTTGTCCGGTCGGGGAACAGCAGCATCGCCAGATAGCGCGCCTCCCCCCAGCTCCTGGCCTCCGGTTGACGGGCGTCGTAGGGGCGGAAGCGTTGGAATTCGACCAGCACCCCATCCGCCGGCAGGGAAGCGGCCACCTGGGCGGCGTCCACCAGGCGCGGGGTCAGGGCCGGCAGCTGGCGGTAGAGCTCCTGCTCCAGCCGCTCCCGCTGCCCCTGCAGCGTCCGGCGCTGCGACTCACTGAGGTTGACATCGGCCAGCCGGGCCGTCAGGTCCGTGAGCTGGCTCACCAGGATCTGCTGGGCAGGGGAGCCACGGCCCAGCTGGGCCTGGCGCCGTTCGATGTCCTGCAGCAGACCGTGGCGGTTCAGGCGGGTGAACAGGGCCAGGGAGGCGCCCGCCGGCGAGCGCACCCCAAGGGAATAGGGGATCTCCCAGACGTTGCCGAGGGCCTTGATCTGCTCCTGTCGCCGGGCCTGGGGCAGCAGGGGGGCTTCCCGCTGCAGGAACAGGGACTGGCTGCCGATGCCGCGGCGCAGCAGGGGTTCGGCCCGGGCCTCGGCCCCCTGGCTCAGGTAGGCCTTCGCCAGGTTGTTGAGGCTGAGGGCGGTCGTGGGGTGATCGGGCCCCAGCGCGGTCTCGTAGATCGCCAGAGCCCGCAGGAACAGGGGTTCCGCCTTGGCGTGGGCCCCCTGAAGGCGGTGGAGATCCGCCAGGTTGTTGAGGCTGCCGGCGGTATCGGGATGGTGGGGCCCCAGGGCCTTCTCCCGGATCGCCAGGGCACGTCGGTGCAGCGGCTCGGCCCTTTCGGGGGCACCCTGGTGGTCGAGGAGCACCGCCAGGTTGTTGAGACCCGTGGCGGTGACGGGGTGGGCGGGCCCCAGCGTCGTCTCCTGGATGGCAAGGGCCCGGCGCAGCAGCGGTTCGGCGCGGGCGTAAGCGCCCTGATCGCTATACAGCATGGCCAGGTTGTTCAGGCTGGCGGCGGTATCGGCGTGGCCGGCGCCGAGCGCCTTCTCCCGGATCGCCAGAGCACGGCGCAGCAGGGGCTCCGCCCGCCTATAGGCCCCCTGGCTCCGGTAGAGCAGGCCCAGGTTGTTCAGGCTGGTGGCCGTGGCGGGATGCTCCGGGCCCAGCGCCTTCTCGTTGATCGCCAGGGCCTGTTGATAGAGGGGTTCGGCCCTGGCGAAGGCACCCTGGTTCTCCTGGAGCGCCGCCAGGTTGTTGAGGCTGGTGGCGGTGTCGGGGTGATCGTCACCCAGGGCCTTCTGCTTGATGGCCAGGGTGCGGCGCAGCAGGGGCTCCGCCTCGGCGTACCGGCCCTGGTTGATGTAGAGCGTTGCCAGGTTGTTCAGGCTGAGAGCGGCTTCCTGATGGTCAGGCCCTCGCCGCTTCTCCATCATTGCAAGGGCGCGCAGATAGAGAGTTTCGGCCTTGGAATAAGCGCCCATATTGCTATACAGCAGACCAAGAGTGACCAGACCAACGGCGACATCAGGGTGATCAGCATCCAGTGTTTTCTCCCTGATGGCCAGAGCACGAAGAAGCAGAGGTTCGGCCTTCCGATAGAGGTTCAGCTTGCTGTAATGGATCCCAAGACTGATGAGGCTTGTCGAGGTGTCAAGATGATCAGGGCCCAGCGCCTTCTCTCTGATCCGCAGGCCGCGCAGATAGAAGGGTTCCGCTTTCGCATACTTGGCCTGACTGGTGTACAGCAGTCCAAGGTTGTCGAAGCCGAGGGCGAGCCCCGGATGGTCAGGCCCCAGAGCCTTCTCAGCGATGGCAATGGCTCGCAGGTAGAGCGGTTCGGCCTTGGCATTGTTGTTCTGCTTGTAGTACAGCCAGGCGAGGTTGTTAATGCTGAGGGCGGTGAAGGGATGGTCCGGCCCGAGGATCCTGGTTCTGATCGCCAGGGCACGAACAAGCAGGGGCTCTGCCTTGGAAAAGTTGCTCTCCTTGATGTACAGCAGCCCGAGGTTGTTGAGGCTGGTGGCGGTATCGGGATGGTCGGGACCCTGCGCCTTCTCACGCCAGGCCAGCACCTGTTCCCATAGGATCGCCGCCTTTGCGTAGTCGCCCTTGGCTTCGAGGGCGTTGGCCTGGTCAATCCAGTCCCAAACCTGGGCTGGGATCTGGGGGTAGCGCTCTCCCAACGGCTGGGCGAGCCACCCCTGCTGCCGTGGCCGTGAAGACGGGCCTTGGTGATCGACGGCAGCAGCCCGAGGCCCCTCGGCCAGCAGGAGCATGGCGAGGGCGGCTCCCCAGCGGAACAGGGCCAACGAGGAACGAGCTGACCGCGTCATGGGCGAACGGGGAGGCTCCGGCGCGACACCAGAGGTCTCTGGAATCCTTCGGGCACCGATCACCAAAGTCTTCCCGCCTCCGGTACGGGGTCCAGCATGGACGGTTCCCCGGTCTCTGGCTGGTGCTGGTGCAGAGCGATGGGGTGGGCGTTACGCCGCATCCTGCCCGCACCCCGATCACGTCCACACTGGCCAGATGTTGTGGATCACCTCTGCCCATGACGATTCAGCCCTCCGTTCGTGTCCTCGGACCGGCCGACGTGGGCACCCTGCGCTCCCTGTTGGCGGTGTTTGCCGATGCCTTCGAGGATCCGGAGAGATACCTCGAGCGGCAGCCTTCGGATCCCTACCTGCACAAACTGCTCAGCACGGAGATGTTCCTGGCGATCGTCGCCGAGGCCGGGACGCGGGTGGTGGGTGGACTGACGGGCTACGTCCTGCCGAAGTTTGAGCAGGCCTGCTGCGAGTTCTACCTCTACGACCTCGCCGTGGCTCACGATCACCGGCGGCAGGGAGTGGCCAAGGCGATGATCGAGCGCCTCCAGACGCTGGCTGCCGAGCGCGGCTTTGACGGGATCTTCGTCCAGGCCCATCGCGACGATGGACCCGCCATCGCCCTCTACGCCAGGCTGGGTGTCGGGGAAGATGTGCTGCACTTCGACATCGCCCCTGCGGGAGCGGGTCCATGAAGCTGATGGTGGTCGGGGCCAGCCGCGGGCTTGGCCGTGCCTTTGTCGAAGGTCTGGGCAGCGTCGGTGACACGGTGATCGGCGTCTCGAGGCAACGGCCCGATGGCCTGAGGCTGCCGGAGGGTGTCGAGCTGGCCTGGATCGAGGCGGATCTGGCGGAGCCGCTGCTGGCGGCCCGGTGGATCGAGCAGCAGGCCCCCGCCCAGCTGGACGTGCTGATCTACAACCTCGGCGTCTGGGAAGCGAACGCCTTCAGCGAGGCCTACAGCTTTCTGGAGGATCCCGACGACAGCATCGCCAACCTGGTGGCCATCAACATCACCGGCACCCTGATGCTGCTCCGGCGGCTGATTCCGCGCCTGCTCGGCTCCACCAGGCCCCAGCTGATCCTCACGGGCTCCACCTCCGGCCTGCGCCAGAGCGGGCAGCCGGAGGTGACCTTCGGCGCCTCCAAGTTCGCCCTCAGCGGCATCGCCGATGCCCTGCGGGAGAGCTTCCGGGACCGGCAACTGGCGGTGACCTGCCTGCAGCTGGGCTACCTGAACACCGACGACGGCCTGGAGGTGTCGCCCGAGGCGGCCGCCGGGCGCGGTGAGGGCCGTCAGATTCCGCTCCACGACGTGATCCGGATCGTCTCGGCCCTGCTGCAGCTCTCACCGGCGTCCTTCGTGCGCGAGCTGGTCCTGCCCGCCATCGGCGACGAACGGTTCTGAATGAGGGAGCATGGAGCACCCCTACGGTGCTGCCATCCCACCGCCGGCGCCGGAGCCATGCACACCCTGCGCCCGGCACCTTGGCTGACCGGCCTGCTGCTGCTCCAGACCACCCTGCTGCCGGGCACCCTGGCGCTGGGCGGGCCGTCGCTGGCCCAGCCGGCGGATCCGGCGGCGGGCCTGGTGCTCCAACCGGCCGCCTACCGCAGCGTGCTCGGCCAGCCACCGGCCCCCGGCAGCCGGCTGGAGCTCGACGATCTGGCCATCCTGCGCTGGAACCAGCGCAGCCGCACGCCCGCCGGGATCGTGCACAGCTGGCGCTTCCTGAACCGCAATCTCAGCGTCTTCGATGCCGCCGTGGGCGCCGATCTGGCCCGCACCTCTCCCCTCCTCTACGCGGGCCTGCCGGCTTTTCTGGCGCGGGCCGATGGTCTGAAGGATCAGCTCAAGGATGGGGTGGCGCGGCCACGCCCCTTCCTGAGCCACCCGGATCTGAAGCCCTGCCTGCCCCTGGAGAGCTCCTGGTCGTTCCCCAGCGGCCATGCCACCTGGTTTGCCACCGCGAGCCTGCTGCTGGCCGACCTGCTGCCGGAGCGCCGGGAGCGGCTGCTGCCGGTGGGCCTCCAGGGGGGCTACGTGCGTGCCTACTGCGCCATGCACTACCCCAGTGATGTGCTGGCCGGCCAGCGCCTCGCCGTGGCGATCAGCCAGGAGGTGATCGCCTCGCCCCAGTGGCGGCGCTTCAAGCAGCAGGTGGCCGCTGAACGCCTCCTGCTGCTGGCGGTCCCGCCGGCCGGCCTGCCCCTGCTGGCGGATTGATCGCGTTCAGCGCCACGGTTCGCGGCGCCCGGCGCAACGGACTGGGGCTGCTGCTCACCCCGCTGGTGCTGCTGCGCCGCTCCGTGCAGGGGCTGGCCCTGGCCCTGGAACGGATGATCTGGCGGGAACTGGTTGAGGACGAGGTCCCCGCCAACCCGCTCGTCAGCCTGCTGGCCTTCCTGCTGTTCTCCGGACTCTGCCTGCTGGTCAGCCTCCAGGGGGCTGTGGGCTACGTGATCGGCCTGCTGCTGTTCCTGCTGCCGATGGAGTGGCTGATGGCCAGGCTGGGCTACAGCGCACCGCTGCAGCGGCGGGTGCAGCTGCAGAGCTGGGGCGACCGCCTCCGCCTGTTCGTTGACACGCCCGGGTGCAGCGAACGGCTGGAGCTGGACCGGGCCGCCATCACGGCCGTGGTGATCCGCCAGGCCAGCGTCCAGCTGCCGCCGCTGGGGGAGCGGCCCCTCGGCTGGGATCTGGTTCTGGCCGTGGCCGATCCCGCCGGGGAGCACCTGCTGGCCCGTGCCGCCAGCTTCTCCGGCGCCTGGCAGCAGGCCCACACCCTTGCCGCCGACCTGGGGGTGCCCTTGCGCCTGGCCGGCGCCCTCGACGCCCGCCAGCTCGCCGGGTCCCGGCCGGCCGGGCCGCAGCCGGATGATCTCTGGAGGCTGGAGAGGGGGTCCTCCAGCACACGCCTGATTCGCAGCCGCCGCGGCGTGGGCGCGGCCCAGTGGTGGCGCTCCTTCGCCGAGCAGGGCAGCTACCTGCTGTTCGTGGCCGTGCTCAACACCGTGATGGTGAAGTACGGCGGCTTTCTGGTCTGGATGTTCGGGCCGCGCCTGGGCCTGAGCGAACCCACCACCCTGGTGCTGGATCTCTCCCTGCCGGGCCTGCTGTCGCTGGCCCTGCCGGAGTGGACCGTGGTCCAGGCCATGCTGGTGGTCGCCGCCCTCGGCGCCGCCGGCGTCGGCAGCTACCGGCAGTGGATCCCCCAGGAGCTCTCGCTGATGGGCGACCAGCTCCGCCTCCGCCGCCCAGGCCAGCCCAGCCGCCAGCTGCCACTGCGGCTGATCACCGGGGTGCTGCTGCTGGGCGGCAACGACCCCCGGGTGATCCTCTGGAGCGAACGCCGGCCGCCGATCGTGGTGGACGGCCTTTCCGGTGAACGGGAGGCGGCCGAGCTTCTGGAGAAGCTGGTGGCTCTCCTCGATCAATCGGTCGGTTGACGGCTGGTGAGCACCAGCTGGTCGCGGTGCACCACCGCATCCCCCACCGGCCCCAGCCGGCGGCGCACCTCCTCGCTGCTGAGGCCCATGATCCGGCGCAGCTCCTCGCTGCTCAGGGTGCTCAGGCCCCGCCCCAGTTCGCGGCCGTCGCTGGCCAGCACCCGTACGGCGTCACGGCGGGAGAAGTGGCCCTCCACCTCACGGATGCCCACCGCCAGCAGGGAGGCCCCCTGCTGCAGCAGGGCCCGCTCGGCGCCCGCATCCACCCGCACGCTGCCCTTCACCAGCAGGGCATGGGCCAGCCAGCTCTTGCGGTCGGCCAGGGGGGTGGCGCTCGGCTGGAACACGGTGCCCACCTTCTCGCCGGCGAACAGGGCATCGAGCACCGCCGGATCGCGGCCATCGGCCAGGCGCACCCGGATGCCGCTGGAGGTGGCGATGCGGGCCGCCGCCAGCTTCGTGGTCATGCCGCCGGTGCCCCACTGCCCGCCGCCTTCGGCCACGTGGCTGAGGCGCTCCAGCTCGGCCAGGTCGCGCACCTCCTCGATCGGGCTGGCATCGGCATCGGTGCGGGGGTTGCCGGAATAAAGCCGGTCGACATCGGTGAGCAGCACCAGTTCATCAGCGCCGATCGCCACCGCCACCAGGGCCGAGAGGGTGTCGTTGTCGCCGAAGCGCAGTTCGTCGGTGGCCAGGGTGTCGTTCTCGTTCACCACCGGCAGCACCCCCCACTCCAGCAGCTGCTCCAGGGTGCGGCAGGCGTTCTGGTAGCGGCGCCGGGAGGCCAGATCGCTGCGGGTGAGCAGCACCTGGGCCACCGCCATCCCCCGCACGGCGAAGGCCTCCTGGTACAGCCCCATCAACCGGCCCTGGCCGACGGCGGCGGCCGCCTGCAGGGCCACCACCTCGGTGGGGCGCCGGCTGAAGCGGAGCGCCTCGCAGCCCAGGCCCACGGCGCCACTGGTCACCAGGGCCAGCCGGTCGCCCCGGCGCTGCTGGCGGCCGAAGCTGGCGGCCAGGTCGGCGATCACCGCCGCCGTGGGCCGCTCGGGGGTGCCCCGCAACAAGCTGGTGCCCACCTTGATCACACGCCGCAGGCCGCCGGCGGCGGGGGTGCCGGAGGTCCCCATCAGCCGGGAACCGAGCCCACCCAGCGGGCCATGCGCAGCTCCAGGTTCTGCAGCCGGTCCTGGCGGCAGGGTTCACCGTCGGGATCGATCGGCTTCACCAGCACCGTGAACAGGCCCATGCGGTTGCCCACCAGCACGTCGGTGAAGAGGCGGTCGCCCACCAGGGCCACCGAGGCCGGGGGCAGGGCGAGGTCCTGCAGCACCTTGCGCAGGGCCGCCCGCCGCGGCTTGCCCGCCGAGGTGGTGTAGGGCAGGCCCATGGTGTCGGCCACGGCCCCGATCCGGCGGCGGGAGGGGTTGTTGCTGAGCAGGTGCAGGGGCATGCGCTCACGGGCGTGGCGCAGCCACACCTCGGCCTGCAGGGGCATGGTGGCCTGGCGGCGCGGCAGCAGGGTGCGATCGACGTCCAGGACGAGGGCGCGAATGCCACGATCGACCAGCTCCTGCAGGGGCAGGTGCGCCAGGGACGTTCCCGGCAGCCAGTCGGGCGTGAGCAGATCGCGCAGCATCAGTCGTCGCTCTCCCGTTCGTCGAGCTCGGCCTCGATGCGGGGCTGGACCCGCTCGAACTCCTCACCCTCCACCATCACCGCGTCGGCGCCCTCCATGCGGGCCACCACGAAGAACGGATCCAGGGGGATGTACAGGCCGTACTCCTCATCACCGGCCATGAAGCTCACGAGCAGCTCGTAGGTCTCACTGTCGTCATCGCCTTCTTCGTCCTCGAGGTCGTCCGGATCGGGCTCCTCCAGCTCACCGCTGACGGTGAGGGTGACGGCGGAACGCACCAGGGTGAGGTCGTGCTCCTGGAGCACCACATCCGCCACCGACAGGATCGGCTCGGTGGCATCCAGGGTCTCCACCAGTTCGGGGTCGTCGTCCTCCCGCAGCCGGAACAGGCAGACCGGGGTGTCCACCGGGGTCAGCAGGGCGTAGTCGTGGCCGTCGAGGGGGATCAGCTGCTCCAGGAAGCAGAGCAGCTGGCGGCCGCTGCCATCCCGCACCTGCACGGTGGGCACATCGCCGGAACCCGTCATCGCAGGGGGGTCGGAGGCCATCAAGAGGAAGCGGGTCTTCTCAGAATGAATCAGCGCCGGCCCGACTGCCCACGGCGATGGCCGCCGGGGCGACCGGATCGGCCGTGAACGCGGCCGAGCATGCGGCCGAATCGAGCGGTTCGGGCCCCTCCCTAAGCCACTGCTCCAGCAGCAGCACCGCCGCGGCGCTGTCGAGCCGGCCGCTGCGGTCGCCGTGCAGGCCGAAGCGCTCGCCGGCCGCCCAGCTGCTGGCGTGCTCATCCACCCAGGCCAGGGGCAGGGGCTGGCCGAGGGCCGCCAGGGCCCGAGCCAGCCGCAGGCCGTAGCGGCGGCAGTGGACCCCCTGGGGGGTGGGCCTCTGGCCGGCATCGAGGGGAAGGCCCACCACCAGCGCCACCACCCGCCGCTGGCGCACCAGCTCCAGCAGCCGGTCCAGGTCGGCCTGGAACTCCCCCCGGGCCAGGGCCGGCAGGGGCGTCACCGTGACGCCGAGGGGATCACAGCCCGCCAGCCCGATGCGTCGGCGACCCACATCGAGGGCCAGCACCGAACGCGGGCTGGGGGGCGCCATTCAGCGCAGGACCAGGGGGGCGGTGGGCAGGCTGCCGAGGGGGCCGGTGGGGGTGGGCATGGGACGCCGCCGCGGCTGCAGCTGCTCCAGCACCGCCTCGATGCGTCGCGCCGCCCGCTTGGCCGGCTGGCCCTCCTGGCGACGCCAGACGCTGCGGGCCATCAGCACCTCCTCGCCATGGGACTCGGCCCCGAGGGCCTGCAGCCAGCGCTGGCGCTCACCGTCGCTCACTTCGCAACGCAGCCAGAGGCTGCCGCCCCCCTGACCGATGCGGTGCAGCAACGACTCGGCCGCGTTGCCAAGCAGATGGCCCCAGCCGGGGTGGACGCTCAGCTCCACGGCCTGGCCGCCGCCGGGATGCTCATCGAGCCAGCGCACGCCGGCCACGGCCTCGTTGCGGACGGCATCCACCAACATCCAGCCATGGCTGCGGCTCTGGTCGAGCAGGTCCTCGATGCGGCGGTCCTGCAGCTGGCGCAGGTGGGCCGGGCAGGTGGCCTGCTCCAGATGCCACAGCAGCGGGGCGGTGCGGCGGTTGAGCGGGCGCAGCTGCAGATCGGCCGGAGCGGCGGGGGCAGGCCGGTCGGCCGGGAGCTGCCAGCGCCAGAGGCGATCGGTGCGCTGGGGCTGGAAGCCCTGCTCCCGCAGGGTGGCCAGCCGGGGGGTGTCGAGGCTGGAGGCGGTGGCGATCCAGCTGGCGGCGCCCTTGACCCGGCCGATGGCCTGGCGCAGCAGATCCCCAGCCAGGGGCGCCCCCTCCGTGGCGGCCAGGGCCAGGCGCAGGTGCTGCACCTGCCAGCAGGTGCCGCTGCGGTTGAGGCGGCGGCAGACGATCAGGCCCAGGGCCTGCTGGCGGGTGAGCCCCTGGCGCTGCAGGGCCACCAGCACCTGGGCGGCCACCGGGCGGCGACTGGTCACCGCCGTCAGCAGCTGCTCCGGCAGGGCGAGCAGCAGCGACCGTTGCAGCAGCGGCTGCAGCGGCAGGAAGGCGGGGTCATCGAGCAGGGGGAGGTGCCAACCCTGCAGGGGTTCCACCGTCCAGGTGGGGGAGGTTCTGCCCTGGGCAGGCACTGGCACGGCAGGCACTGGCACGGCAGACGACGGTGGAGAAGGGGGCGTGGGCGAATCGGAACCGACGCGGCGGGTGCTGGCGGCGTCGTTTCAGAATTCTACGTGGGACGCACCAGCACCAGAGGCGTGCGCTCGTTGGCGTTGCCGGCGGGATTGGGGCGCAGGGCCCGCATCAGCAGGGCTTCATCGGTGCCGCCGCTGGCGGCCAGCACCTTCACCCGCCCCAGGTCGTTGACGTCCACCACCGCCACCGCCACCCCGAGGGCCGCCGCCATCCGCTCACACCAGGCGGCCGGCTGGTCCGGGCCGAGCACGATCGTCTGGTCGTAGGGAGGCGTGGTGCCGGTGATGTCGTCGATCAGACGCGCCTGCTCGCCCGCCAGCCGATAGAACCAGCCCTTGCTGCCCACCAGCTTCAGGGCGGTGCCCACCACCCAGGCACCGAGCACCCGGGCCGGGCCGGAGACGTCGATCAGGGTCTGGAGGCCGCAGGCCGTGGCCAGGGAGCTGGTGGGGTGGAACACCCGGCAGAGCAGGCGGGCCAGGAAGGAGGGCTCCACCGTCGAGGGGTGGTGGTAACGGCCCTGGATCACCGCCAGGGGCGTCTCGCCGATGGTGAGCACATCACCGGGCTGGAGCAGGCCTGAGGTGTAGCGCTGCAGCACCTCCAGCGGATCGTCGAGCACCCCGAGCAGGTGGGTGCGCACCGGCAGCACCCGGCAGCGCTCGCCTTCGCGCCAGCCCGGGGCGGAGGGGTCGCCCGGTTCCGGCATCTGCAGCGGCAGCAGGATCCCCTGGCGCCGCTGCAGGCGGCCGAAGGGGCCGTAGTTCACCCAGTGGATGTCCATCCAGAGGGTGTCGAGCACGCTCTCCAGATCCAGGCCGCCGGGCGCGGTGAGGTTGAGGCGGATGTGGGCGGCGGTGGTCTTGCGGCCCTTGACGATGTAAGCGGCCCAGTAGCCATCGGGACGCGCCTCCTCGTCGGGGTGCAGCGGCGTGATGTGCAGCTCGTGGCGCACCTGGCTGACGTCACTGCGGCCCAGCAGGGTGGGCTCCACCGTGATCTCGGGCACCATCACCTCCATGCGGGGGTGGGGGTTGCGGATCCGGATCTCGCCGGTGATCTCCAGGCCCTGGGCCCGGCGCCGCACCTGGAAGGATCCCGGCAGCAGCTGCAGGGGGGAGGCGGGCCGGAGGCGATGGCGAAGTTCGAGCACCACCAGCCCCAGGCCGAGGAGCAGCAGCAGAACCAGCAGGCAGGAAACGGGGAACGGCAAGCCGATACGTCAGGGAATGTCCGGCCGGAGCGTAGATGCGCCCGCGGACCTAGCTTCGGCCCCATGGAACCGGCAGGTCACAGGCATGCGCAAGACCTTCGTGCTCGACACCAACGTGTTGCTGCATGACCCCCAGGCCCTGAACCGGTTCGAGGACAACCAGGTGGTGATCCCGATCGAGGTGGTCGAGGAGATCGACCGCTTCAAGCGGGACCCGTCCGAGAAGGGCCGCAACGCCCGCCAGGTGTCGCGGCTGCTCGACCAGCTGCGCGAGAAGGGCAACCTGGCCGAAGGCGTGCCCATCGACGCTGTCAGCGGCGGCACCTTGAAGGTGGTGTTCTGCCGCAGCGAGACCCTGCGCCAGCTGCCCCCCGAGCTGAAGGCGGGCAACGGCGACAACAACATCCTGGCCGTGGCCCTGGAGCAGCGCCTGCAGGAGGTGGTGGGCAGCCAGCCGCCGGTGGTGCTCGTCACCAAGGACACCAACCTGCGCATCAAGGCCGATGCGGTGGGCCTGATCGCCCAGGACTACACCACCGACAAGGTGGACATGGCGGACCTCTACCCGGGGTTCTGCGAGCGCTGGGTCGACGCCGATCAGATGGACCGGGTGAAGACCGGCGACGGCCTGCCGGCCGATGCCATCCCGGAGCAGCCGGTTGCCGTCTCGCCGCTGCAGGCAAACGAGGGGGTGACCCTGGTGGACCTGGCCCAGCCGGCCCACACCCTGCTCACCCGCTACAACGGCCGCACCGGCACCCTGCAGCCGCTGCAGAAATCAGCCAAGGCCAAGATGGGTCGCATCCAGCCCCGTAACCGGGAGCAGTCCTTCGCCCTCGATCTGCTGCTCGATCCGGCGGTGGCCCTGGTGACCCTGGTGGGCAAGGCCGGCACCGGCAAGACCCTGCTCGCCCTGGCGGCGGGTCTGCATCAGGTGGCCGACGAGCACCTCTATGAGCGCCTGCTGGTGACCCGCCCGGTGATCTCCCTGGGCAAGGAGATGGGCTTCCTGCCCGGGGATCTCGAGGAGAAGATGGCCCCCTGGATGCAACCGATCGTCGACAACCTCGACTTCCTGCTCGGTGGCGACGAGGGCCAACCCGTCCGGGGGGGACATCGCCCGCCCCGCAGCAACTGGAGCGACCTCAAAGGGATGGGACTGCTGGAAGTGGAGGCGATCAGCTACATCCGCGGCCGCTCGATCCCCCGCCAGTTCATGGTGGTGGACGAGGCGCAGAACCTCACCCCCCATGAAGTGAAGACGATCGTGACCCGGGTGGGGGAAGGCACCAAGATCGTCCTCACCGGTGACCCCTACCAGATCGACAATCCCTACGTGGATGCGGAGAGCAACGGGCTCACCTGGCTGGTGGAGCGCTTCAAGGGCCAACTGCTCTCCGGCCACATCACCCTGATGCGGGGGGAACGCTCCGAGCTTGCCGAGCTGGCCGCCAACCTGCTCTAGGCGGCTCATTGCCACCGAAGTCGACGGGAGCCCCAGGGACTGGAGCCCTTCAGCTTGAGAAGCTGCAGGTGATGGTGGATCCATCCATGCTGACCCGCAGGATGGCCCGACGATCGCCGGCCGCGGCGGGGACCCCGAAGCACAGCGTTCCTTCGGCATCCCCTGTCCAGCGCCGACTGTTGAGCAGCCGGATCGCGGTGCCGTTGCAGTTCCGGGTGGGCCCGCCCCCTGGCTGGGCCACCACCGTATGCAGCCCGGACTTGTGGGCCACGGCGCACTGTTCGGCGAAGGCCACCGCTTCCAGGATGCTGCTGGAGGCTTCGGCCATGGCCACCGTACGGCGGTACTGGGGCAGGGCGACGGCGCTGAGGATGCCCACGATGGCCACCACGATCATCAGCTCGATCAGGGTGAACCCGGACATCCCTGAGTTCCCCTGCTGTACGGATTCAGGGCGGCTGCGTCGGGCGCTGATCCTGCGGAGCATGACCCACCGGGCGCGGCGGAGAACGTCGCGGGCAGATGGGGGAGGGGGATCGGAACGGGGGCTCTGGGACATCTCAGTCGTCGGGTTCCCCTTCTTCGTCGCCCGGGAGGAAGACCGGGGAACTCAGAGGCGGGCCTCCCGGAAGAAGGCCGTCCTTGAGTGGATCCTGAAGCCGAAGAACGTCCTCAGGGACACAACTCAGGGACCACACCATGGGTCTTTGGGAGATCTTACGGACGATCCTCGGAAAATCAACCGGGACGCTCCCGGACCATCAGCCTGAAACCATCAGCCTCAGACCATCTGTTCGGGCCTGACGAGGCGGTCGAACTCCTCCCCGCTGATCTCCCCCAGCACCAGGGCCGCTTCCCGCAGACTCAGCCGGTGCTCGTGGGCATGGCGGGCGATAGCGCAGGCCCGGTCGTAGCCGATCGCCGGCGTCAGGGCCGTCACCAGCATCAGGCTGCGGTCCCGCTGGGCCTCGATGTGGGCCACATCAGCCCGCAGGCCCTCGATGCAGAACTCCCGGAACGTGCCGCAGCTCCCCGCCAGCAGGCCGATGCTCTCCAGCAGGTTGTGGGCGATCAGGGGCTTGAACACATTCAGCTCGAAATTTCCCTGGCTGGCCGCCATCTGGACGGCGGTGTTGTTGCCCATCACCTGCACGGCCACCATGGTGAGGCTCTCGCACTGGGTGGGATTCACCTTGCCGGGCATGATGCTGGAGCCAGGTTCGTTCTCCGGCAGCACCAGTTCGCCGAGGCCGCAGCGGGGCCCGCTCGCCAGCCAGCGGATGTCGTTGGCGATCTTCATCAGGCTGCCCGCCAGCACGGTCAGCGCCCCGTGGGCCGCCGCCAGGCCCTCCTGGCCCGCAAGGGCCTGGAACTTGTCCGGGGCGCTGGTGAAGGGCAGGCCGATGCGCTCGGCCAGCCGGGTGGCCACCGCCTCGCCGAACCCCGCCGGCGCATTGAGCCCCGTGCCCACGGCCGTACCGCCGATGGCCAGCTGCAGCACCTGGGGCAGGGTGGCCCGCAGACCCGCCAGGCCCAGCTCCAGCTGGGAGGCGTAACCACCGAACTCCTGGCCCAGGCTCAGGGGCACGGCATCCTGCAGGTGGGTGCGACCGATCTTGATCAGGCCCGCGTAGGTCTCGGCCTTATGGCGCAGGGCGCCGATCAGAGCCTCCAGGCTCGGGATCAGCCGCTGATGCAGTTCGATCGCCACCGCCATGTGCATGGCGGCAGGGAAGGTGTCATTGCTCGACTGGCTGAGGTTGACGTGGTCGTTCGGGTGCACCGGCTTCTTGCTGCCCAGCACGCCGCCGGTGGCGGCGATCGCCCGGTTGGCGATCACCTCGTTGACGTTCATGTTGGTCTGGGTGCCTGAGCCGGTCTGCCAGACCCGCAGCGGGAACTCAGCATCGAGCTGGCCCCGGCTCACCTCCTCGGCGGCGGCCACGATCAGGGCCGCCAGGTGGTCGGGAAGCACGCCCCGGGCGGCGTTCACCTCGGCGCAGGCGGCCTTGAGCTGGCCGAAGGCCTGCACCACGGCGAGCGGCATCGGCGCGCCGAAGGGGAAGTTGCGCAGGGAGCGCTGGGTCTGGGCGCCCCAGTAGTGCTCGGCCGGCACCTCCACCGGGCCGAGGCTGTCGGTTTCGGTGCGGGTGGCCGGCATCAGCGGGACGCCACCACTTCGCTGTTGAGTTCGTTGAAGCTCAAGGTGGCGCTGTTCCCCGAGCCAGGCGCCATCGGGATGCCGGTGGCGTCGCTCACGGCGGTGTTGATGGCATCGACGCTCACCTGGCCATGGCGATCGAAGACGACGCGGCCGGAGCCGTCGATCACCACCACCTGGGGAATCAGGCCGTCCCAGTAGTGGGCCGGATCGGCCACGCCGCCATCGGGCCGGTTCTGGAGTGGGTCGGTGACCAGGGGGATCAGGTCGATGGCGTTGCCCCAGACCCGCTGCAGCTCCGACACCACCGGCGAGAACTGCTTGCTGACGCTGCTGTCGTCGAGGTAGTAGACGAGCACCGCCACCCGGTGCTCGTCGAGGGACTGGGCCAGGCTGCTGCGGGGCGGCACCAGGGAGCCGTTGCCGGCGTAGAGGGCGAAGATGTTGCCGTCGTAGCGGTCGTTCTCGAGGCTGGCTGCCGCCTGACCCGGGGCCCAGAACAGCCCCAGCACCACGGTCAGCAGCAGGGCCCAGAGGCCGGCGAAGGGCCGGGACAGCGAACGGGGCAAGGGGACACGGGCGGGTGGGCTCATTGTGCCGTGGTACCCGGCCGCCTCAGCGGTTGAGGCTGCGGCCCATCCCCTGGACGATGCCGCGGCCCACCAGGCCGATGGCCCGGCCGAGCACCTGGGTCAGCAGCACCACCAGCAGGTCGCCGAGGCGCTTCAGCAGGCTGCGGAGCTGGGGGCCCAGGGCATCGCGGGCCTCCAGGGCCAGGGTGACCGCCTGCTGCACCCAGCCCAGCTGGCGCAGCTCGGCATCGCGGGGCTCGGTGAGGTCCACGCAGTCGATCGCGCCGTCGCCCAATCGGAACAGGGGACGCCGGCTCTCGTAGAGATGGATCGGCCGCTCGAACCAGCTGGTCCAGCGCTGCTGGGCGTTGAGCTGGTTGCGCAGCCGTTCCAGGTTGCGGGTGGCGAGCAGCTCGGGGCGCAGCAGGTAGCGGCGCAGTTCGGGCCACTCGGCGCAGGCCGCCAGCACTTCGGCGCTGATCAGCTCGGCACTGCGCACCAGCCAGTTGCTGAGCAGCAGCTCCAGATACAGGACCGCCTGGGGCTCATCCGGCGCCACCAGCCGGCCATCCACCAGCAGGGGACGGGCCTGCAGCAGCGGGCTGAGCATGGCGGCGGGATCGGGCAGCTCGAGGTCGTCGGCGTCGAGGCTGCTGCGGTGCAGCAGCGTCTCGGCCACCGGGCACAGCCGGCCCTCCATGGGCAGCTGCACGTAGGACCCGGCCATGTGGCGCAGGGCCTGCTGACGCAGCTCGGGCTGGAGCTCCCTCCAGAGTCGCTCCAGCTGCTCACCGCGGGGATCGTCCTGCAGCAGGCGCTGGCGCAGCCGGTGGAACTGCTCCAGCAGCCCCAGCAGCAGGTCGCTGCGGCGGGAGGCATGGAGGCCGTCGAGGGCCAGCAGCTGGCCGCTGTTGTTGCTGGGGCAAGCGGCGGCCGCCGCCGTGAGCCGGCCGCGCAGGGCCTCCCAGAGGCCTTCGGCGGTGCGTTGCCGCAGGGTGATCGCCACACCAGGGGCCCGGGCGTCGGGCGAACCGCTGTCCGGGCCCTCGGGTGCGGTGGGGGCGACGGGCGCCCTATCGGGGCCATGGAGGGGCTGGCTCCAGGCCAGGCTGACGGGGCCCCAGAGCCAGAGGAGCAGCCGCCGGGCCAGCCGCAGCTCCCTGACCCGGCCCTGAAGCAGGAGCAGCGGCAGCAGGTCGACCGGCGGCGGATCCAGCAGACGCAGGCAGAGGCGCAGTTCGGCATCGATCTGCTGCAGGCCGCTCAGCAGCAGCCACTGACCCAGGCCCATCGGCACGGAGGGGCCCGGGTCGTCGCCCGGTCGCGTCGCAGCGATGGCCAGCACCCGGCCGCCCGCCAGCAGCGTGGTGACCGCCTGCCGCAGGGTTTCGGCATCGGCCTGCTCGATCAGGCCCTGGGCCGGCAGCTGCAGCAGGACATCGCTGCCGTAAGGGTGCTTGGAGGGCAGCAGCAGCAGCAGCGGCGCCGGATACCAGCGTTCGAGCAGCCGGCGGCTCTCGGCGTCGAGGGCCTGGGGTTCGGGAAGGCTGCCGAGGCACCAGAGGACGAGCTGGGGTGCCCCCTGGAGCTCACCACTGTCGACCACCACCCGGCAGCCACCCCAGCCATCGGGGTCGGCGCTGGTGTCAGCAGCCTCCAGCCAGCTGGTGAGGCCCGCCCGCTCCAGGGGATCGGCGAACAGCAGCAGCTGGGGAAGGGGCTGTGCCGGACGTCGTCCCACGTTGCCACGAAACTGATGGGCCGACCTTAACCAAGGCGCTGGGCTTTCTCCAGTGCCGGAGCTTCAGGAGGGGCGGGGGCGGCCGGAGAGATGCAGGGTGTACGACTCGATCGCAAAGCCCGTCTGGTCCTCGATCTGCTGGAGGAGATGGTCGGGGAGAAGAACGTCGAGGTCGTGAATGGCGCCGGACTGGGTGCAGGTCAGATGGCTGTGGGGATCGGCGCGATAGCCGTACAGGCGACCACTGGCCCGCTCGATGCATTCGATCACGCCGGCCGATTGCAGCGCCTCGAGATTCTGATAAACGGACGTGTGGCCGATGTGGCGGCCCTGGTTGTTGAGCTTCTCGAAGATGTCGCGGGCGGAGAGATGGCTCTTTTCGTCCCAGAGAAGATCCAGCACCATGCGCCGCTGGCGGCTCAGCCGCATGCCCAGCTCCCGGCAGCGCTGGTAGACCTCCTCCACATGGGACGGGGCCGTGACCACCGCATGGCGATCACCGGCCTCGCCACGGCGGCCGGAGGCCGCGGAGGATGCGGTGGTCGTGGTGGAAGGCAAACGTTGCCTCAGAACACATTGGCTCTGTTATAGGGCAATTGCCTCATCACCGGTATGGACCTCACTTCGGGGGCCGGCCAGCGTCAGGCGATCGGCAACCGCAACGGATCCTGCAACCGACCATCACCGAGGGCCTGCAGCGCCTCGGCCAGCTCCACCCGTCCGTCGTACAGCGCCCGCCCCACGATCACCCCGCCCACACCGAGGGGCTCCAGACTCAGCAGGCTGAGCAGGTCGGTGAGGCTGCCCACACCGCCCGACGCAATCACCGACAGGGAGGTGGCCTGGGCCATGGCGCGCAGGGCCGCCAGGTTCGGGCCCTCCAGGGTGCCGTCGGTGGCGATGTCGGTGCTGATGATCGCCGCCACGCCGGTGCCATCCAGGCTGGCGGCCAGGGCCGTGGCCTCCACCGTGCTCTGCTCGATCCAGCCTCGGGTGGCCACCTTGCCCTCGTTGGCATCGATCCCCACCACGATGCGGCCCGGATGGCGGGCGGCCAGATCGTGCACCAGGGCCGGGTTCTCCACGGCGACCGTGCCCAGGATCACCCGGTCCACACCCCAGCCCAGCAGCTGTTCGGCCCGCTCTGCCGTTCGCACACCTCCACCCAGCTGCACCGGGATCTCCAGGGCCGCGGCGATGGCCTGAACGGCGGCGTCGTTGCGGGGTTCGCCGCTCCTGGCCCCGTCGAGATCGACCAGGTGCAGGCGTGTGGCCCCCTGGCGCTGCCACTCGCGGGCCTGGGCCACCGGATCGTCGCTGAAGCGGGTGACGCGGCCGTAGTCGCCCTGATGCAGTCGCACGCAATGCCCGTCGAGCAGATCGATGGCGGGAATGACTTGCATGGAAAGGGGGGACAATGCCGCTGTCGGCTCCATCCTGTGCCATGACGCTGCCCGGATGATGCGGACCTGATGGCCCCCTCCCCTCCCGACCTCGCCACTCCCGATCCCGGCCCTCCTCACCTCGCCCCGGACGACTGGCGCCGTCTCAGGGACGCGCTCCGCTATCAGGGCCGCGATCTCCATCACCGCTCCTACGCCGTGGATGCGCGGCGCCGGGAACTGCTCTGGGAGGAGATGGACCGCTGCCTGGCGCTGGCCGATCGCATCGAGCGGCATCTCGACGCCCTCGACGAGGCCGATGCGGGCTGAGAGGACAGGGCCCCTGGGGCTGTTCGCCCTGCTGCTGCTCTTCGCCGCCGCTGGGCCGGCGCCGGCCCAGCCCCTGGCGCCCCCTCCGCTGGCGCCGCCGGCCCCACCGCCCCGGTCCCTGCTGGGCCCCGATGGTCCGGATCCCCGCGACAGACCGCCCCCCCTGGCACCGCCGGGTTCGGTGATTCCACCGATCAACCGCCCCGATCCCCGGCTGGAGGCGGCCCTGCGGGCCCGCCTGTTCGCCGGCCCGGTGGCCTCCCCCCCCGCGGCGGCCGGCGATCCCGACCAGACCGAGTGGGAGCAGGCCCGTGCCACCGCCACCCGGCCGGTCTGCGCCGACGTGGGGCCCCTGCGCTACCTCCACAACCGGGTCGACCTGGACGGTGACGGCCGTCTGGAGACCGTGGCGGTGGTGGTGGGCTCCTACGCCTGCTCCAGCGGTGGCTGCAGCCTGCTGATCTTCCGGGACAACGACGGCAGCCTGGAGCTGGTGGCGGAGAACGGCCTGTTCCAGTCGCCCCTGACCGTGATCAGCAACCGCCACCGCGGCTGGTTGGATCTCACCATGCCCGCCAGCCTGCACGGCGCCCCCGACGGTCTCAAGGAGCTGCGCTTCGACGGCCGCACCTACCAGCCGGTGCCGCTGCCGGTGGCCGAAGGCACCGCCGGGCCGCCCGGAACGGTGCTGCTGGAGCTGCTGCCGTTGCCCTTCGAGCGCCTGGGCCAGCCCCTCCCCTGCGGCCCCTGATCCGGACCGGCCGCTTGAATGGCGCTCACCGACGCGGCATGGCGATGAGGATCCTGGTGATGGGCGGCACCCGTTTCGTGGGCCGCCCCCTGGTCAACCGGCTGCTGGGCGCGGGCCATGAGCTCAGCCTCTTCACCCGTGGCCGCCAGCCGGTGCCGGCGGGGGTGGAGCATCTGCAGGGCGAACGCAGCAGCCCCGAGGGCCTGGCGGCCCTGCAGGACCGCCCCTTCGATGTGATCGTCGACAGCTCCGGCCGCACCCTGGAGGACACCCGCCAGGTGATCGAGCGCACCGGTCCCCCCTCCCACCGGCTGGTGTACGTGAGTTCGGCCGGGGTCTACGCCGACAGCGAGCTCTGGCCCCTCGACGAGGACTCCCCCACCGACCCCCAGAGCCGCCACGCCGGCAAACTCGACACCGAAGCCTGGCTGCGCCAGGAGGGCATCCCCTTCACCAGCTTCCGGCCCACCTACATCGTCGGTCCGGGCAACTACAACCCGGTGGAGAGCTGGTTCTTCGATCGGATCGTGCACGGCCGGCCGGTGCCCCTGCCCGGCGACGGCAGCACCATCACCCAGCTGGGCCATGTGGCCGACCTGGCGGCCGCCATGGCCTGCTGCATCGAGGTGGAGGCCGCCACCAACCGCATCTACAACTGCACCGGCTCCCAGGGCATCAGCTTCCGGGGCCTGGTGGCCGCCGCCGCCCGCGCCTGCGGCACCGATCCGGAGACGGTGGAGATCCGCAGCTTCGATCCCGCCGACCTCGACAAGAAGGCCCGCAAGGCCTTCCCCCTGCGCCTGGCCCACTTCCTCACCGACACCCACCGGGTGCGGCGCGAGCTGGCCTGGGAGCCGGCCTTCGACCTGGAGGCCACCCTGGCCGACAGCTACACCAACGACTACGCCCTGCGGATGCCCACCACGCCCGATTTCAGCGGCGACGAAGCCCTGCTGGGGTGAGGGGCCGCCCGTGGACAGGCACGCGACATCAACGTCCAGGGCCCGTGACACCACAACGAGGAACTCTCCATCGACGCGGTTCAACACCTTTCTGGCTCCCCGGCGCCGGAAGCCGCGATGCCGTCGCCAAGGATGGGACAGGGCAACAGCCTGATGTTCATATGCAGACAGAGTCCTACCTGCATCCAGGCGTAGAGACCTGACCAGTAGATTTCCAGGCTTCTTTCGATGCCGAAATGATGACGGAGAGGAACCCGGTTGGCTTGTATCTGATTGGTCTCGTTGCCGCCACGGGCCTGATCCATCAACCGGCAACCGCTCAGTCGATAACGCGATCCGCCGTCTTCTCACCGGTCCTGCAAGTGGATGGCGGAACGGCAAGCACGTCTCTCAATTTCTTCGATTTCGGTGGCAATGTCGGTGGCATTTCCACGACCATCAACCTGACAAAGTGTGATGACCCGATCAGCGCATCAGGCGTCTGCCAGGGGATCGGCTTTTCCTTTAACGACGAAATTCAACTTCAACTCCTGAGTCCAACAGGAGTTGTCAGAACTCTGGTTCCGGGAGCAGCTTTGGGTGGCCAGACACCGGGCGGTACAGCGACATGGACCTTTGAGGACAGCGCCGCATCCCCTGTTTCTGGATCGACCCTGGCGACCGGATCATTCAGGCCATCGGAGTCCTTTTCTGCCTTTCTGGGCCAGAATGGTTCGGGTCTATGGACGTTGATCTTCACGGACTTGGCAGGGGGCGATCCCCTCTCCATCAACTCCTGGTTCTTGACGCTGCTACTGGAAGGAATCGTGCCAGGCAGCCCTGCCATCGCCAGCAGTCCCTACAGCACAACATTCGCCGGAGGCACGCTGATCGTGGATGTGCCTGGTAGCTTTGCCACCAACTACGTGGTCGGCAGCGCAGGCGGCAGCATTGATCTCAACGGCAATCACTCCACCTTCAGCGGGGTCTTTTCAGGTCCCGGAGCGCTTACATTCACCAATTCCGGGCTGGCCGGAAGCACCAACCTCACCGGAACCAGCACCATCACCGGACCTACAGTCGTTGGCAGCAACTCGACTGTCTTTGTCAACGGCTCACTGGCATCGTCCTCCGGCTTGACTGTGCAATCCGGAGGCACTGTTGGGGGAACAGGTTTCTTGCCGACAACAACGATCGAAAGTGGAGGAAAGATTGCACCTGGAAACTCAATTGGAACCATCACGGTCGCCAATCTGAATCTCTATGGCGGCACCATTGAGGCAGAGATCCAAGGCCCACTCAACGACCGCATCAACGTCACGAACAATGTGACAAATCTCACGGGTAATGTCCAGTTGGTCGCCTCTGGCGGTGGTGTGCCATGGCCGATTTTTTCCTATGTGCTGGTGGATGCATCCAACAGCATCGATTTCTCTAATCTGAACGCTCTGACGTTGAATCAGATTGGCGTCAACAGTGCACTGCTGAATGCAGGCACGACCCTGATTCAAGGGGCGGATGGGAATCCCAGGACCATCGATATCCAGTGGAGACCAAGGAACGGCGTTGGTCCCACAGGTTCTGCCATGCAGTTCCTTGGCCGGAATGGGGTCAACCAGTTGGCCACCGCTGGAGCCTTTGACCGCGTCTTCCAGACATTGGCTGTTGCCAATACCAACAATGCCAACAGTCTTGGTGTCCCCATTGGCTTCACCGGCTTCACAACAGGTCAGGCCCTCGCTTCCGGGATCTCCCCAGACTTCCTTTTTGCGACATCCCAACTGCTGTCTCTGCCCTCCTATGGTCAGCTCACGGCAGCGATTGACTCCCTCTCGCCCGAGCCCTACGCAGCCTTCCAGAGCGTGGGTATCGAAACATTGAAGCGGCAAAGAGAACTTCTCATGAATCAGGCTGGCCAGTGCTCGACCACGGGCTGGGTCGTCAACCCAGAGAAGGGAGAGAAGGGAAACCGCCGCCATCAACCGCTCTGCGTCTTTGTCCAGGCAGCCAATGCCAGAAGCAGCATTCAGGGAACGGGTGGACTGTCTGGATATGATTCCGGCATTTTTTCCAGCTTCTACGGAATCGAGTTCCAGCCGACTGAGCAGTGGACCATTGGAGCTGCCTACGGCTATGGGACCTCTGCGCTCAACAATATGTCCCTGACCAATGCGATGGTGTCCTCGAATGTCAACAGTGCTTCCATCTACGGGTTGTACAAACCCTCAAGCCAATGGCGAGTACGTGGCCTGATTGGCTACGCCAACTACAACACCACCGGAAGCCGAAATGTTGCCTTCGTTGGCAATGGCATCCCCGTTCAGGGTTCCATGTCCGGCGACGGCTACACGCTGGCCTTGAATGCGGATTATCTGGTGAATCTCTCCAAGCCCTCTTCCAGCACCCAGTTCTTCCTCAAGCCCTTCATCGGTGTTGCCTGGGCAAGTTATTCACAGAGCGGGCTGACCGAGAGTGGTGGAGAACCACTCAACCTCAGCATCGAAGGCAATCGTGCCGATAGCCTCGTCGGCTCCATCGGCTTCGAACTTGCCGCAAGTCCGATTGCACTGAACAGGACAAGAACTGCTGCCGTGACACCAAAACTGGCTCTGGCCTATCAGGTGGATGCCCTTGCCAATGACGCCGGGAACCGGTCCTTGAGTTCTTCTCTTCCCTCGGCTCCTGCCGCGGGCAGCTTCCAGACCCAGGGTGAGAATCGTGGCACGAATACACTTTTGATCGACGGCGCGGTGGATATCCAGGTTTCCAGCCATACAAACCTATACGTCAGTGTTGGCTATGAAGTCTTCTCAACAGGCTCTCAATTCACCTACGGAGGCGGCGTCAAGGTGAAGTTCTAGTTTGTTGGTCCGGATCAGCGGAGTGGAAAGCCCTTCCCCACGGTCTTTCAGCCCCGCTGACCCGCCCGCAGGTACCCCAGGGCCGAGCTGAGCGCCAGCAGCAGCGACGGCCAGAACAGCCACCAGCCGGCGGCCTGGAGAGCGGCCGCAAGCCCGGCCCCCTGGCCCAGGCCCCAGGCCGGCGGCCAGAGCAGCAGCAGCAGGGAGAGGAACTGCAGGATCGTCTTGGCCTTGCCCCCCAGCGAGGCCGGGCCGCCGCTGCCCTGGCCGGCCCGCCAGCCGGAGATCAGCAGCTCCCGGGCCAGCAGCAGCCACACCGCCCACAGCGGCAGGCCGCCCGTATGGGCCAGCCAGAGCAGCGGGGCGCTGATCAGGATCTTGTCGGTGAGGGGATCAAGCCGAGCCCCCCACACCGACCCACCGCCGGCCCGGCGGGCCAGGGCGCCATCGGCCCAGTCGCTCAGGCCGCCCAGCAGCAGCAGCACCCAGGCCAGGGCGGGCCGTCCGCCGGCCAGGGCCAGCAGCAGGGGCAACCCCAGCACGGCCCGGGCAAGCGTCAGCAGGTCAGCAAGGCGTCGCAGGGGAGGGGTCCCGTTCACCAGCAGAATGCCATCACCGAGGAGATCCGCATGGTCGTCGAGCGCAGCGTGGCCGAGGTGATGACCAGCCCCGTGCTGAGTGTCACCACCACCACGCCCCTGCAGGAGGCGGTGCAGCTGATGAGCGACCACCACGTCAGCGGCCTGCCGGTGCTCGATGAGGTCGGTGCCCTGGTGGGGGAACTCAGCGAGCAGGACCTGATGGTGCGCGAGAGCGGCTTCGATGCCGGGCCCTACGTGATGCTGCTCGATGCCGTCATCTACCTGCGCAACCCGCTCGACTGGGACAAGCAGGTGCACCAGGTGCTGGGCAGCACCGTGGGCGACGTGATGGGATCCAAGCCCCACAGCTGCCCCGCCACCACCAGCCTTCCGGCGGCGGCCCATCTGCTGCACGACCGGGGCACCCAGCGGCTGTTCGTGCTCGACGACCAGGAGGCCCTGGTGGGGGTGCTCACCCGCGGCGACGTGGTGCGGGCCCTGGCGGCGGCAGGCTGAGCTTTTCCGGTGGCGTTCAGGCCACCCGCCGGGTCCGCCGGGTGGAGGTCTCCCTGGCGGGATTCCAGGTCACGACGGCACCATCGGCCACCAGCCAGAGCGCCTCACCGTCGGGACAGGGATAGCCCCCGGTGAGGGCGCCGAACGCCGGCAGCACCAGCTGCTCCAGGGCTGGGTCGTAGGCGAAGCACGGCAACCGCAACCGGTCGGCGCCACGGCCCACCAGTGCCACCGGATGGCGGTGGCCACAGACATTCAGCCGACCGGCCGTGGGCTCCGGGGCATGGCTCAGCCAAAGGGGGCCCATGGCCTGGGAGGGCTCCTGGACCAGGCCCTCCAGCCAGCTGCCCCGTTCGTGGTTGCCGCCGATCAGCCGCAGGGGACAGCCCAGCAGGGCAGGCAGCGCCGCCAGCTTCTGGCGCAGCTCCTGGGTGAGCCCGAAGCGGCTGTGGATCAGGTCGCCGAGCACCACCACCAGGCGGGGCTGGAGCCGATGGGCCACCGCCAGCAGGGCGTTGAGGGTGTCGGCATCCCCGTCGCTGGGCAGCGGGATGCCCTGGCACTGCAACGATTCCGCCTTGCCCAGGTGCAGGTCGGCCAGCAGCAGCAACCCCTGCTGCGAATCCCAGAGGACCTTCTCGGCCAGCAGCTCCAGGCGGTGGCCCCGCCAGGGGAAGGCAGCGGCGGCAGGAGGGTTCACGCCGGCGACTTCGGGGCGCCGTGGAGGGTGACGGACATGGCGCGATCGGCGGGCGAAGCAGAACGCTGGCATTCTCTCCGCCCAGAATCCCTGGAGCAGGGCCCGCGCCGATGATGTCCAGCCAGCAGGATGCGGCCGAGAATGCCAGGGCCGCTCTGCTGCGGCTGGCGCCCTACCTGCTGGGCCGGGTCCGGCGGGGGGTCGTCGGCAGCAGCCGCTACGCCCAGAAGCTGCGGGAGGCGATCCGCGAGGCCGCCGCCGATGCCGCTGGCGGCCCCGTGCTGATCAGCGGTGAGCCAGGGCTGGAGAAGGACAACATCGCGGCCCTGATCCACTTCGGATCCGCGGCCCGCAAGCAGCTGGTGGTGCAGGTCAACTGTGCGCTGCTGCGGCCCGATGGGGCGGAACTGTTCGCGGCCGGGGCCGATGGCCTCACCATGCTCGACTGCCTCGGCGCCGGCGGCCTGTTGCTCGATCAGATCGACAAGGCCGATCCCCAGCTGCGGTCGGCCCTGCTGGAGCTGGCCCGCAGCGGCCGCTGGGTCTCACCGGATGACGGCCGCGAGCGTTTCTTCCCGGGAAGGGTGTTCCTCACCGCCGAAACCACGGCGCCCGATTTCGATGCCTGCTGCCGCCACATCCGGGTGCCGCCTCTACGGGTGCGGCGCCAGGACCTGGGCGAATGGTTGCGCTACGGGGTGCGCCAGAAGGCGCGCAGCCTGGGCTGGGCGACCCCACCCGCGGTGAATGAGGGGCTGGTCAAGCGGCTCCAGACCTATGACTTCCCCGGCAACATCCGGGAACTCACCCTGGTGATCGAGCGGGCCCTGCGCCAGTGCGCCGACGACCGGCCCGCCGTGCTGCCCGACGAGGTGTTCTGGACCGGTCGCCGCTCCCAGCGCGCCCGCTTCGATCTCTGGCGCTGGAAGCCCCAGCTGCGGGACCTGATGCGGTCGCCGCTGCTCTGGAACGGCCTGTTGTTCGGCGTGGTGAGCTGGGTGTTCGTGCTGGTGAACCTCTGGCTCTGGTTCGGTCCCCAGGACCGGCAGCACAACGGGGCCCTCAACATGTTCTGGGCCTGGTGGTGGCCGCTGATCCTGCTGACGTACCCGGTCGTGGGCCGGTTGTGGTGCTCGTTCTGCCCCTTCATGGTCTGGGGGGAGATCAGTCAGCGGATCGCCGGGGCCCTGGGCTGGCAGCCAGCCCGCTGGCCCCGGGGCGACAGCGATGCCTGGGCGGCGCCGATCCTGGCGGCCGGCTTTGCGGCGATCCTGCTCTGGGAGGCGGTGTGGAACCTGGAGAATTCGGCCTGGTTGAGCAGCTGCCTGCTGCTGCTGATCACCCTTGGTGCCGTGATCGGCTCGCTGCGCTTTGAGAAGCGCTTCTGGTGCCGCCATCTCTGTCCGGTGGGGGGCATGAACGCCCTGTTCGCCAAGCTGGCGATCAGTGAGCTGCGGGCCCAGGCGGGGATCTGCAGCGGCAGCTGCACCTCCTATGCCTGCTTCAAGGGGGGGCCGGCCGAAGGCGAGGGCCTGGCCACGGCCGGCTGTCCCCTGGGCACCCATCCGGCCCACCTGGAGGACAACCGCAACTGCGTGCTCTGTCTCACCTGCGCCCAGGCCTGCCCCCATCGCTCGGTGCAGCTGCGGCTGCGACCTCCCGCTGCGGATCTGCAGCGCGACATGGACCCGCCCGCCGGGGAGGCGGGCCTGATCCTGGTGCTGGCCGGTGGGGTGTGCCTGCACCATTGGCAACGGCTTCTGGGTGGCGTGGCCCTGGCTCCGGCGAATCTGCTGGAGGGGCCCCTGCTCCCACGGCTGGCCTTCGCGGCCCTGGCCCTGGCCCTGCCGGCGGGGGTGTTCCTGCTGGTGCGCCATCTGCGCGGTTGGGGACGGCGTCCGGAGGTCGCGGCCTCCCGGTTGCGGCTGTCCCTCTATGCGCTGTTGCCGCTGCTGTGGGCCCTGATGCTGGCTGACCATCTGCCCCTGGGCATGGCCGAGGGGGGGCTGGTGCTGCCGGTCAGCGCCAGCCCCTGGTGGCCCCAGCTGGCCGCCCGCTTGCCCGGATGGAGCGCCGACAGCCATGTGATCGCCTTCTGCCAGAGCCTGGTGGTGGCGGTGGGTGTGGCGGGTTCGGTGGTGCTGCTGCGGCGACTGCTGCAGCCCCTGCGCTGGGGCTGGCTGGCCCTGGGCTGGCTGGCACTGGGGCTTGGGACCGGTGGCCGCTGGCTGGTGGCCGGCGGCTAACGCCCGCAGACCCGCTGCAGGTCGCTGTCGCTGTAGAGCGCCACGGGCGCCTCGGGCGGGCTCTCCTGCAGCCGTTGCTTCTTGGTGAGGTAGTGGGCGGCGCCGAGGCTGTTGCCCAGCAGCACCCGAGCGCTGCCGTGGCTGCCGCGCCAGGCGTTGCAGGTGGAGAGGGTGTCGAAGGCCAGGGCGGCGGGAGGAAGGGCGGCCGCCAGCAGGGCGGCCCCGCCCAGGGCCAGCACCACGGCCAGGCCCATCTGGCTGCGGCGCACGGCCGCTCCCGGCGCCGGACCCAGCCAGCAGCCGTCGGCGATGGCGGACACGTGGCGCACCTGATGGGGCCGGCCCAGGTAGACCCAGGCGTGGCGGCCATCGGCCAGGGGCAGGGGCCGGCGGTCGTAGAGGCGGGGGTAGCCCTCCAGCCGATCCAGCCGGGCCAGGCCGGCGGCATCCACGCCATACACCTCACCGCGCACGACCCCCTCGCCAGGCACGGCCATGGGGAAGGGGCCCAGGTCGTGGAGCACCACGTCCGGCAGAACCGCCTCCCCGAGGAAGGGCGCATCACCGAGCCAGTGGTGGTTGCCGTGGCCGCGCTTGAGGGTGCCGTAGACGAAGACCAGCTCGGGGTTCCGGGTCACGGGTCGGGCCAGGGGCTGCGGGGCCTGTGGCCATAATGCGACGAAAATGCACCCGCTTCCATGACGATCGCCCTGCTGGTGACGCTGCTGGGTTCCCTGGTGCTGATGGGCTGGATCGTGAAGCGCCTGGAAAAGGCGTCCTGAACTCAGGCCTCCAGGCGGCGCACCTGCCCCGTCACCCGGATCGAGCCCCCCGGCTCCGCCGGGATCCCGGCACCCAGCAGGGAGCGGCAGCCCATGTCCTCCCCCTGCAGCAGCTCGATGCTGCCGCCGTGGGGCCAGTCGAGGCTCTGCAGGTAGCCCGCCAGGGCCGCGGTGGCTGAGCCCGTGGCCGGATCCTCGTAGACACCGCAGCCGGCGGCGGCATTGCGGCTGTGGAACGTGCGGGGCCCTTCCGGCCACACCAGCAGGAGCGTCAGCAGTCCCGCCTCCGCCATCAGCCGGGCCCCGTCCTCCATGGCGTAGCGCATGGCGGCCAGGTCCTCGCGGCGGCGCAGGGCCAGCAGCAGATGGTCGGCACCGCCGTGGACGATGGCGGCGGGCAGGGCCGGATCCAGGTCGCCGGGTGCGTAGCCGAGCAGTTCGAGGGCGGCCGCAAGGAGATCGGGCGCCACCGGGCGCTGGTGGGTGGGGGGTGACTGCAGGGCGGCGCTCCAGCGCTCCCCCTGGCGCCGACCCTCCACCGTGATCTCGGCCTGGTTCAGCTTGAGCGGAAACACCCCATCACCGCAGCGCTCGGCCAGGGCGGCCCCAAGGGCGACGGTGGCGTGGCCGCAGAACGGCACCTCGACGGTCGGGGAGAAGTAGCGCACCCGCCAGCCGTCCCCCAACGGGGCGGCGAAGACCGTTTCCGAGTAGCCCACCTCGGCGGCGATCCGCTGCATCTCGGCGGGCTCATCAAGGCGCTCGCTGATCACCACACCGGCCGGGTTGCCGCCCCGGTCACCGTCGCTGAAGGCCGCCAGGCGCTGCAGGGTCATGGCAGGGTCAGGGCCGGGTCGATTTCAGAGCAGTCTGCTGGCCAGGCCGAAGTAGAGGGCAATCGAGGTGATGTCGGCCACCGCCAGGGTGAGCGGGCCGGAGGCGATCTTGGGGTCAATGCGCAGGGCATGAAAGAGGGCCGGGATGGTCAGGCCGTAGAAGCAGGCGGCCGCCACGCTGAGCACGATCGCGATCGCCACGATCAGGGCCGCCGGCCCCGCCCCGAGCCACAGCACCAGCACCAGGGCCACCAGGGCCGCGCAGCAGACCCCCAGCAGCAGGGCCGTGGCCAGCTCCCGGCGCAGGCTGGCCCGGTACCAGCGCCAGGTGGGTGGCGAGAGCTGCAGCGCCTGGATCGACACCGTCATGCTCTGGATGCTGACGCTCTCCCCGAGGGCCAGCACCAGGGTGAGGAAGAAGGCCAGGGCGATGCTGCTGGCCAGGGTCTGCCGGAAGACGCTCACCAGCACGGCGCAGGCCAGACCGCTGGCGATGGTGGCCAGCAGCCAGGGGAAGCGGAAACGGAAGGCCCGCAGCGGCGAGGCGCCCCGCACCTGGGAGACACGGAAGCCGAGGGCTTCGAACAGGGCCGCCGCCTGGGCCGGCTGGTCGGGCAGGAAGTCCTCCTCGCTGAACATGGTCACGTCCACCACCCCCACCACCCGCTGCCGGTCGTCCACCACCGGCAGGGCCAGGAAGCGGTGATCGGCGAAGGCCTCGTGGGCCTCCAGGATGGTGGCGTGCTCCGGGATGGTCACCGGATGGCGCACCATCAGGGCCGTCACGGGGGTGTCCTCGGCGGCGGACAGCAGGCGCCGCAGGGGCAGCACGCCGATCAGTCGTAGTTCGGCATCCAGCACGTAGAAGTAGACGATCCGCTCGGCGATCTCACAGCCCCGCAGGCTGGCGAGCGCCTCCGCCACGGTCTGCCGGCCGTCCAGGCAGGCCACCGCCCGGCGGGCGATGCTGGTGATCGGCTGGTGCAGGGTGTCGAGCACGGGGGAGGCCTCAGTCGTCCTCCCGGGCGCGCACGTAGACAATCGTGCGGTTGCCGCTCGGAGCCTCCCGCTCCTCCATCACGAACAGGGACGGGCAGCCGCGCACCAAGTCGGAGAGCTTGCGGAAGCCATAGAGGCGGGTATCGAAATCGGGCTGGATCTTCTGCAGGTAGCTGCCGAAGGTGCCCAGCTGGGTCCAGCCCGATTCGTCCACCGAACGATCCAGCGCCTCCATCAGGAAGTCGGCCGGGATGACCGGATGGGCGCTGACGGGGGGGTCGGCATCCCGGGGCCGGAGGGCCTCGCCGACCTCGGCGCCGGCGTCCCCCTGGCGGGAGGCGGTGCGCAGCACCTCGGTGAACAGGAACTTGTGGCAGGCGTTGCGGAAGGCCGCCGGCGTCTTCTCCTCGCCGAAGCCGTAGACCAGCAGGCCCTCCTCCCGCAGACGCACCGCCAGGCCGGTGAAATCGCTGTCGCTGGTCACCAGGCAGAAGCCATCGAAACGCCGGGTGTAGAGCAGATCCATCGCATCGATGATCATCGTGCTGTCGGTGGCGTTCTTGCCCACGGTGTAGGCGAACTGCTGCATCGGCTTGATCGAGAACTTGTTCAGCAGCGCCTTCCAGGAGGCGCTCTGGCTGGAGGTGAAATCGCCGTAGATGCGCCGCACGATCGCCTCTCCGAAGCGGGCCACCTCCTCCAGCACGGCCTCGATCACCGCCGCCCGGGCGTTGTCGGCGTCGATCAGCACCGCCAGGCGCCGGCCCGACTCTTCCGTGAGACCGCCTGCCGGCGGCTGAACACCCGATGGGGATCGCATCACACATCCCCCGGAGCTCCCTTGACCCTACCCGCCCCGGACCCGGGTGTCCCCGGATGCCGCCGCCGCCCCCCGGCGACGGGAGAATTCCAGCCATGGTCGTGCCCCTGATCGCCGCCTCCCCGCCGCCCCTGCTGCCCTGCCCGGCCGAGGCGGGCTGGGAGCTGGTGGCGGGCGCCCGCCTGCCGCGCCGCGGGGCGGAGGGAGAGCCCCTGGGCGGCTACTCCGCCGCCAGCTACCGCAGCCAGAGCGATGTCCTGCTGCTGCTCAGCGACGCCCCCCGGGGCCGGGTGGACGCCTGGAGCGGCGTGCGACAGCTCGGGCGGGTGCCGCTGCGGCCGCTGTTCCGGCTGGAGCTGCAGGGATCGCCCCAGGCCCCGCTGCCGGCGGAGATCGACGCCGAAGGGCTGGTGGTGATCGGCGAGCGGCTCTGGGTGGCCAGCGAGGGGCGCCGCAGCGCCGCCCGGCCGGCCCAGCTGCTGGCCGTCGATCGGAGCAGCGGCCTGCTGCAGCGTGCCTACCCCCTGCCCGCCGACTGGCAGCCGGCCCCGGGGCGCGGCCTCGAAGCCAACCAGGGCCCCGAGTCCCTGGCCCTGCTACGCCGTCCGGGGCGGACGGACGTGCTGCTGATGGCCGCGGAATCCCCCCTGAAGCAGGACCCCCCCGCCCAGGTGAGGCTGCTGGGCTGGTCGCTGGAGCCCACCGGAGCGAAGGCCCGCCCCCTGGCCCGGCTGGCCATCCCCGCCGGCAAGGGCTGGGGGCTGACCGATCTGCTGGTGGTCGATGCCGCCGGACCCTCTCCGGGCCTGCTGGCCCTGCTGCGGCGCTTCCAGGCCCCCGCCCGCTGGCAGGTGCTCCTGGCCCACTACCCGCTGCCGGGCGAAGGGGCCGATCCCAAGGCCGAACCCGAGGCGGTGCTGGAGCCGATCCACCAGTGGGATCTGATCGCGGCCGGTCTGCCGCCCGACAACTGGGAGGCCCTGACCCCGGGGCCGACCCAGGCCGATGGCCGCCCCAGCCTGCTGCTGGCCTCGGACGACAACTTCAGCGCCCTGCAGGACAACCACCTGGCCCTGCTGGCCCCCCGCCGCCGCGAACCCTGCCCCCCGAACCGATGAACCGCCGCGACCTGCTCTCCCTGCTCGGGATCGGGGCCTGCTCCTTCGCCGGCGCCACCCTGCCAACGCCCGCCCCGGGGAGGGCGGCTTCCCCGAAGGCCGGAGTGACCCCGACGGCTTCCCCGTTCCCGACGGTGCCCACTCCCCTCCCGGTGCCCAGCGACGGCCTCGACGCGGAGGGGCAGCGTCTCCGGTACGCCCGCATCGAGCTGGAGGACCGGCTGGTGCTGCCGGACGGCTTCCGGGCCGATCTGATCGCGGTCTGGGGGGATCCGCTGGCCGACGGCCGCTTCGGCTACAACAACGACCACCTCTCCTTCCTGTCGCTGGCTCCGAACCGGGCCCTGCTGACGGTGAACTTCGAGTACATCAGCGCCCGGGCCTGGCGGGAGGGCTACGCCGAGGCGGTGGGCGGAGAGCTGCCGTTCGACGCCGTGATCGACGCCCTGGCCGCCCGGGGCGGCCGGGTGGATGCCGCCAGCCTGGCGGCGGACGACCCGCTGCTGGAGCCCATCCGCCAGCTGGCGGCGGCGGCCATGGCGGATCTGGGTGTGGGCGTGATCGAACTGGAACGGCAGCCGGGTGGCCCCTGGCGGCGCCGGCCGGGCCGCTTCGATCGCCGCATCACCGGCCTCAGCGGCTGGCGCGACCCCGCCCGGCGCCTGCGCAGCTCGGGGCCGGCGGCGGCCGTGTTCCGCCGCCGCGAGCGTCTGGGCTACGACGACGGGCTTGGGGACGCCATCATCGGCAGCTTCGCCAACTGCGCCGGCGGCGAGACCCCCTGGGGCACGGTGCTCAGCGCCGAGGAGAACATGCAGAGCCAGGTGCCCGAGGCCGTCCACGCCGACGGCTCCTCCGTCTCCCCCGCCGCCCGCCCCTTCGCCTACGACGGCACGCGCCTCGACGGCCTCGGCAACCCCTTCGGCCTGGCGGGCAACAAGTACGGCTGGATGGTGGAGCTCGACCCGCGCCGGCCCGAACGCCCCGCCGTGAAGCACAGCTGGCTGGGCCGCTTCCGCCACGAGGCGGTGGCCGTGAAGGCCGTCGCCGGCCAGCCCCTGATCGTGTATTCCGGCTGCGACCGCCACGGCGGCCACCTCTACCGCTTCGTCAGCGACGCGCTGATCCGCGATCCGTCCGACCCGGCCAACTCGGAACTGTTCAGCGCCGGCCGGCTCGAGGTGGCCCGCTTCGATCCCCCCGGCCCGGACGGCGGCCAGGGACGGGGCCGCTGGCTGCCCCTGGAGCCCAGCACCCCGGTGGCGCCGCTGGGGCCCGGCCACTTCGCCCGCCACGGGGTGGAGCAGGCGGTGCTGCTGCCCCACAGCGACCGCCGCAGGCCCGGGGCCGAAGCCTTCAGCAGCGACGCGGCCGTGGCGGCCTACCGGCGCCGCTTCGCCACCCTGGCCGACCTCTACCCCGGTGAGGGGGAGGAGCGGATGGGGGCGATCCTGATCGATGCCCACCTGGCCGCCTGCGCCATCGGCGCCACCCCCGCGGCCCGGCCCGAGGACACGGTGATCGATCCGCTCAGCGGCGACCTGCTGATCGCCTTCACCGCCGGCGGCGGCAGCGACGACGGCCGGGCCGACCCGGCCATCTTCCGGGGGCCCAAAGGGCAGGCCACCTGGCCCTACGGCTGGATCATGGGCCTGGCCGACGACGGTGCGCCCCGGGGGGGATCCTTCCGCTGGCGGATGGTGGCCACCGGCGGGGCCCCGTGGCAGGGGGGGATGGGCTTCGCCAATCCCGACAACCTCGCCATCGACCGGCAGGGGACCCTCTGGATGGTGACCGACCGCTCGACGAAGTCGGCGGATCTCGATCTGTTCGGCAACAACAGCTGCTGGGTGCTGCCCAGCCGTGGCCCCCATGCCGGCGAGGCCTTCTGCTTCGCCACCGGTCCGATGGAGTGCGAGCTCACCGGGCCCTGCTTCGACGACGGCGACTCCACCCTGTTCCTGGCGGTGCAGCACCCGGGCGAGGACAACGGCACCCGCCCTTCTGCGGAGGCCCGTGAGGCCCAGGCCCACCGGCTGCTGGATCGCTCCGGGCGCCCCTTCGAGCAGCTGCGCTGGGTGCCCCTGGGCTCCAACTGGCCCTCCGGCGTCCCCGGCCGGGTCCCCCGCCCCGGGGTGGTGGCGATCCGCCGGCTCGCCGGCGGGCCGCTGCTGGCGGATCAGGCGGTGCCGGCGTCGAGGGAGCGCTCGATCTGATCGATCGCCTCATCGAGCGGCTCGATCGCCGTCGCCATGGCGGCGTCGCTGGCCTCGGTACTGGGCCACTGGTGATCGATCTGGCGGCGCAGCTGCTGCAGGCCGCCGTCGATGGCCTCCAGCCGGGTGCCCAGGGCCAGCAGCCGGGCCTCCCGTTCATCCATCCCCTGGCGCGCCGCATGCAGGTTGCGGCGCAGTTGGTCCACCAGCCGTCGGCGCTCCTGGCGCAGGGGCCCCTCCCCCTCCCGCTGCAGGGCCTTCTCCTCCCGGGCCAGGCGACGCGCCAGGTCCTCCGGATCGAGGCGCTGCCCGCCGCCGGATTCCAGCAGGGGCCGCCGTTCCCGCAGCCGCTCCGGCAGCTGCTGCAGCCGCTCACAGCAGAGCTGGACACTGCCCAGGGCCTCCAGGTGGCCCGGGTCCGTGAAACGGGCCACGGCCTCCTCCCGCAACGCCAGCGCCGTCACCGCCAGGCCGCCGGCCCGCTCCAGGGCCTCCTCCAGTCCCGCATCGAGGCGCTGGTCATGGAGCCGCTGGCTGCGGCTGCGCCGTCCGGCCGCCCCGATGCGGGAGAGCAGGGCCGCGCAGGCGACGCTCAGCCCGACCGCGGCCGCAAGGGCCGCCGGCAGGGCCACCCCGCCGGCGCGCACCAGCAGCACCAGGCCCACGCCGCCGGCGGCGACCGCCAGGGGATGGTCGAGCGGGTTGGACCAGCCGGACGACGCCGCCATCAGAACGCCATCTGCAGATCTTCCATGCGCCGCCGGATGCTGTCCGCCGTGCCGGTGGTGAAATCGCCGCCGTTGCTCTCGGCGATGCGGCGCAGCACGTCGGCGTCGAAATCCCCCTGGTTGCCGTAGCCCATCGTGAACACACCGATGCGCTCGTCGCTGGCGAAGCCGCTGCGCTTCAGCTCACCGCCCAGCCCCTCGAGGGAGAGGCGCGAGCCGTTGTCCTGGCCATCGGTGAGCACCACCACCGCCAGGATCTCGCCGGGGCGCCGGGTGGACCGCAGCCAGTCACGACCCTGGCGGATGGCGTCGTAGAGGACAGTGCCGCCCTCCGCGTCCAGCGAAGCGATGAAGCGCCCCGCCGGCTCGCCACCCTGGCTGCCACCGGTCACCACCACCGGCGGCCGCAGCCGGTTGTCGAAATCGAACAGGCCCACGGTGTCCCGGGGACCGATCTGGGCCAGGTACGCCTGCAGGGAGCGCTGGGCCGCCGGCAGCTTCTCCCCCTTCATCGAACCGGAGCTGTCCACCACCAGGGCCACCCGGGAGGGCTTCTTGGCCTGGTTGCGCCAGAGGGTGATGATCGCCTCCACCACCTCCGGTTTCGGGGCCCGCAGCGAGTCATACACGGCCCGGGGATCGGCGCCGTAGGCCGCCGTGACGCGGCTCGGGGGCACCGCCGGGTTAGCCGGCCGCAGCCCCTGGTCGGCCGCCAGGCGCTGCACGTCCTCGCGCTGGAGGCGCTCGATCAGCAGCAGGGCCCCCTGCTTCTCCTGCTGCGACACCCAGGGGGCCTCCGGGAGGATCGCCCGCATCGTGCTGGCGTAGGTGGCCCTGGGGTAGACCGCCTTGAGGGGCTCCTGGTCGCCCTGGCGGGAGGCGTTCACCGCCACCACCGACGACTCGTAGACCGAACCCACCGAGGCCCAGAAGGGCCCGTTGCGCTGCATGGCCCGGGCGAGCTCGTCGGTGGAGCTGCCGTAGCGGGTCACGTGGCGCTGGATCGCCGCCACCTGGTCGCCGTGGGCCTGCACATCGGCCAGGGTGAGCGCTTCGGGCCGCTTGCCGGCCACCTCGGCCACCATCGCCACCAGGGTCTGGAGGCCGGAGTTGGAGCGGGTCGGGGCGGTGTGGACGAAGCGGATCGGCTGGGAGGGGCCGGCCGGATCCAGCTGGCGGTGGTCGCTGCTGCGGGCCAGGGCGATGAAGGGATCGGGACGGTCGAGACCCTTCGCCAGGGCCGGGGTGGTCATGAACACCATCGGGCTGGAGGCCAGGGCCGGCGCGTCGGCCGGCGCCGGGATCAGCTCCCGGGTGGGGGCCAGGCGCTGCAGGCGGTGCCGCAGCAGGTCGAGATAGATCTCGCCATCCACCGACACCAGCGTGGGGATGCGGGGGTCATCGGCCGCCTGGCCGCCCTGGAGCACGCCCCGGGCATGGCTTTCCATCTCGCTGACCACATCGCCGCTGCCGGCGGCACGGCAGCGCAGCAGCACCGGGGTGCGGTCGGCCAGCCGGGGCGGCGCCTGGGCGATGGCCTTGGCCGCCTCCTGGCAGAAGCCCTTCAGGGCGCTGCCCACCAGCATCTCCAGCTCCAGCGGCGGCGGGGCCAGGAGCTGGCAACCGCTGAGCGCCGCCCCGAGCCATGGCAGGCCGAGGAGCGCCATGCTGAGGCCGCCCAACCGCAGGGCCCGTGCCATGGAGCGGCGCTGAACGACGGTCCCATTCTGCTGGCAACCGTCGTGGATCCGGGCGGCGGCGATCAGACTGCAGCGAACCCGGACCGCTCCCCTTGGCAGCGACCCTGACCCGCCGGCGCCTGCTTTCTCTGCTGATCGCCGGGGCGTCCCTGGCCCTGGCGACGGCCCCCCTCCCCGGCCTGCGGCGCCCCCTGGTGGTGGCGGTGGGTTCGGAGCTGGCCGGCGCCATGGCCGAACTCGAACCTCTGTTCGAACGTCGCCAGGGGGGGATCGACCTGTCCTGGACGGTGCAGGGTTCCCAGGACATGGTCAACCGCGCCAGGGAGGAGGGTCCGGAGCGGCCGCGGGTGCTGATCCCCGCCAACCGGGATCTGCTCGGCCAGCTGGCCACCGAGCTGGGCGCCCAGGGCGGGGCGCCGGCGTTCCTGCAGGCCCCCGTACCCGTGGCCCGCACCCTGCTGGTGGCCGTGGCCTGGCCGGAGCGGGTCCAGAAGCTGTTCCCGGATGGGCGCTTCTCCTGGCCACTGCTGCGGCGGGCCGCGGCGGCGGGGCAGTGGGGGGACCTGGGCGCCCCCCCGAGCTGGGGCAGTTTCGATCTGCGCAGCGCCGATCCGATGCGGTCCAACTCCGGCCAGCTGACCCTGGCGCTCTGGTGCCAGGACCGGAACGCTGGTGGCCGTAGGCCTGCTGGCGTGGGGGGCGACTGCGCCGCCGCCCTGCGCCGGGCCGTCTACCGACCGGCCCGTTCCACCGACATCCTGCTGCAGGAGTTCATCAGCGGCGGCCCCAACGAAGGGGACCTGGCGCTGGTCTACGAGGCCTCCGCCCTGGCACGCCAGGGGGAGGCCGGCCGCCTGCGGCCGGGGGGCTACGTGCTGCTGTTCCCCGACCCCACCATCGAGACGGTGCTGGCAGCCGCCGTGCTGCGGGGGGAGGCGGCCGGGCGGGCGGAGGACGGGGAGCGCTTCGTGGCCTTTCTGCTTTCGCCGGAAGGCCAGGGGGTGCTCACCCGCCTGGGGTTCCGCGGTGCCGACGGCGGCGGCGGCAGCCCGGCGGCCCGGGGCGTGAAGCACCTGCCGCCGCCCTCACCGGAGCAGCGGGAGGAGCTGCTGCGCCTCTGGCAACAGGCCGGCTGAACGAACGATCCGGAGGGCAAGCGACCAGCCCATCGATCACCTGAAGAGGTGCGCTACGCGACGCACGAAAAGCAACGCTATTCCCCTTGGACAATGAGGCGGAGACGGGGCGATTCGATCCTGTTTCTTCATCCCTATCCAGACGGAATCGGCGCGGTGCCCATGTCACTATGGCGCTGTGTGCTGCCATCCAGCACCCAAACCCCAGGGCACCAGAACTCTCGCCAGAAGTCCGTGCTCAGTTGCGACGCCCTGTTCATCTCGGATCTGCATCTGGGCTCCAATCAGTGCGAGGCCGGCCACCTGGCGGCCTTCCTGGAGTGCATCCGCCCGAGAACCCTGTTTCTGGTCGGCGACATCATCGATCTGCAGGCGATCCGCTTCAACGCCAATGTCGATGCGTCCTTTCTCACCGATCGGATCGACGCCCTCCTCCTGCCCGGCGCCGGCGGAGATCCCCCGGCCAGCGAAGCCCTGCAGAAGACGCGGCTGCTGCGGGCCTCCCATCGCCGGGTGATCGAGCGGTTCGAGACCCTGCACCGGGAGGGGGTGGCGATCGTCTACATCCCCGGCAACCACGACGCCTACCTGCGCCGTCATGCCGGCCTGGAGCGCCGCGGTTTCGCCATCCGGCGCCAGGCCGTCTACCGCACACCGACGGGGCAGCGGCTACTGGTCCGCCACGGCGACGAATACGACCGGCTGATCCGCTTCCACGCCGACGCCGCCGAGGGGCTGGCCCGCCTGCAGGAGCACTACAGCGCCGGCATCAACGGCCTGCTCGCCCCCTTCACCCGGCCCGCCGGCGCAGCCCTGTCGACCGGGTGGAACGCCGATGCGATCCTGCAGAGCGCCGTGGATCTGCTGGCCAGCCACCGGGAATGGCCCATCCCGGTGAGTCGGGGCCTCAACTCTTCCGGTGGTTTCTCCCTGGCCTTCGTGCTCGAGAGTGCCCTCAAGAGCCGCACCGGCCATGACCGGCTGATCAAGCGCGGGATCGTCCGGCACCTGCAGCGGGAGCGGCACGGTCCGGCCCCCCTCGACGGGCTGATCAACGGCCACACCCACATCCCCGAAGCCACGCCGCTGGCCCTGCCGGAACCCTCCGGCGACGACCGGGGCCCGTGCCACATCACCTACTACAACACCGGCAGCTGGGCCCGCAGCCAGCGCCGGCTGGGGCGCACGGCGCTGGTGGTGGCCCACAGCGGCCATGTCGGCATGGTGCGCTTCGACCGGCGCCGGGGCATCGAGCCCTTCCAGCCCCCCCGCTTCCCCTTCAACACCTACCCGATGCGCCCCTGCCCTGGATGCGGGCTGGGGGTGGCGCACCTGGAGGCGGCTGGTTCGTGAGGTCACCGGGAGCACGAACGATGCGCAGAATCGAGAACGTCGCTTCAATGGAAACGCAGGGTCTCGGAATCCTCCCATCGGCAGCGAGCGAGATACGCATTTGAGAGTCGCCATCCTGGCCAATCGCGCCAACAGTTTCTACCGGCCCCTGGCAGAAGGCCTGGAGCGCATGTTCAAGCAGATCGGGGTGGAGGCCATCCTCCTGCATGACGGCCTGGAGTCGCTTCCCCGCAAGCCGCTGGGAGGTGTGGGACGAGGGGCAAACTGGAAGGGTAAATTATTCCTCATTGTGCAAGGAAGCGTCGCCTGGCTGAACTATCAGAGGCTGCTTCGCCGCCTCAGGACGGTTGACTTCGTTGTGATCGTTGGTCACATGCCCGGTGCTTACTATGATCTCTTCTTTGATGACCGTCAGCTACGCCATGATCTTCCTCGCCTGCCCATCATTCTCTATGATCTGATCTATCTGGGCAGCCGAGCCGACTGGGTGACGTGGATCCATGATTGCGTGGCGAGCAGGCGCGTCCCCAAAGGAAATCACTGGGGTACCAACCGCTATGACCACCATCTCTGCATCACCGAAGTTTCCGAGTATTCCGTTCTGCCAAGTGCCGAGAGCTATTCACGCATCGGCCTCAACCTGATCGATCCCTCCCTTGCCATTGAACCCAGGGAGCTCTGTGCTCTCATTGATTTCGAACGTCCCGATCACCTGCCCGAGCGGGCCATACAGATTCAAGCCTGCCTGGAAGCTGGCATCCCATTCAAGGTGCTCTATGGCAGCTATCCAATGGCAGAGATCCGGAAGATTTACAGGAGCTGCAGCCTCTATTTCCTGGCACACTGTGAATCATTCGGACTGCCGATCTGTGAGGTGCAGGCCTGTGGTGGTGTCATTCTGACGCCCTATGCCAACTGGTGCCACGCCCATTTTCTGGAGACCCCGGAGCCTGGCCGGTGCGGCAGGCTGCCCGAGAACTTCATCGTTTACAACAACGACCAGCAGCAGCTGGTGAGCGAGCTGAAACGACTCAAGCGGGACTACAACGCCGAAGCGGCCCTGGCGAATTACAAGCGAGACCAGCCCCACTTCTCCCTGGGAAATCCGGAGGAACTGGCCCGCGTCGTCGCCATGATCGAGGCTGGGACGATCAATTCGGCCTCCCATCATCGGCACCCGACGCTGCAGCAGCTCGCCGAAGCCGTTGCTGCCCAACCCTGGTCATGCGCGTTGCAGACCCATGGCCAAGGCTGATGCTGGCCAGCCATGGGGCGGGCCGCCCTAGGGTCGACGCCTGACAGGGAACACATGCACGCCCATCCGATGACCCTGAAGCAGGTGCGGGTGGGATCGCGTGTGACCATCCTCTGCCTGCCCGCCCATCCGGAACTGCAACGTCGGTTGCGGGCCATGGGGGTGCGCCCCGGTGTGGAAGTGGAAGTGCTGCGCCGGGGCAGGCCGGGCGGAATTCTGCACCTGTCCAGTGGTCTGCTCGAGTTCATGCTGCGCGATGAACAGGCCGCCGACATGGAAGTGTCCACCCTCCCGCCGCGCTGAGCCGTTCAGCGGAGGGCCTGGATGAAGGTGCCCCCCTGATAGACGATCAGGGCCATCAGCCAGGCCAGGAGCAGCGACCAGGAGAGGGACAGCAGGGCGAAGGTCCGGCTCCTGGATTCCTGGATCTGGGCCGCCACCGTTCCGAGGCAGGGGGTGTAGAGCAGCACGAACGTCATGAAGCTGAGCGACTGCAGTGGCGTGATGGCGCCATGAATCGCCCCGCCCAGACCCGCTTGGGTGGTGCCGTAGATCACCGCCATCGCCCCCAGCAGGATCTCCTTGGCGATGAAGCCGAAGAACAGCGAGACGGTGAGCTCCGGGTTCATGCCGATCGGCCCCAGCAGGGGCTGGAACAGATGGCCGATCCCCGAGGCCAGGGACGGTCCCGATCCGCCGCCGGCACCCGGAGGAAGGTGGGTGAGCAGCCAGATCGCCGCGGCTCCCACGAGGATGAACACCCGCGTGGTGACCATGAAATTCAGCATCGACGTCCAGCCACGGCGCAGGATCGTTTTGAGGCTCGGCGCCCGGTAGGGCGGCAGCTCCAGCACGAAGGCGCCATCACCCGGGAAGGCGCGCTTGAACACCAGGCCCGTGATCACGGCCGCCGCAAAACTCATCCCGTAGAACCCGAACAACACCAGCCCAGGCGCCCACCAGGGCCTGGGGAAGAAAACGCCCGCCAGGAAGATGAAGACCGTCAGCCGGGCCTGGCAGAGGGCAAAGGGAATGCACAGCATCGCCAGCAGGCGCAGGCTGCGGTCCCGGATCACCCGCGTCCCCATGATCGAGGGAACATTGCAGCCGAAGCCCATGACCTGCAGCACGAAGGCCCGACCGTCCAGCCCCAGCCAGCGCATGAAGCCGTCCATCAGAAAGGCGGCCCGCGGCAGATAGCCCGAGTCCTCGATGATGCCGATCAGCACGTAGAAGAGGAAGATCAGCGGCAGGAAGGTGGCCACCGTGCTCACCCCCAGCCAGAGTCCATCGAGCAGGAAGCTCTGCAGCCAGTCCGGTGAGCCCAACCCCTGCAGGGCCGGCTCCAGCCAGGCCAGGCGGATCCAGTCGAGCCCGAAGCCGAGCAGGTCCTGCAGCGGCGTGCTGACCGCGTAGAGCAGCTGGAACACCGCCAGCACGATCGCCAGGAACAGCACCACACCCAGCACGGGATGGAGCAGCCACCGATCCGCCAGGCGGGTGCGCTGCAGCGGCAACCCCTCCGGCAGGGTCACGTGGCGGGCCACCAGCTCCTGCTGCCAGGCGTCCATGGCGGCGGGCTCCAGCGGCATAGGGCCGCCGACCGGGCCCGCCGGCCGGGGCGCCTCCCCCCAGCGGTGCAACTGGTCGATCAGGGCGGCGATTCCCTGGTTCCGCTTGGCGCTCACCGGCAGCACCGGCAGGCCGAGGGCCTGGGACAGACCCAGGTGATCGATCGCCATGCCGTAGCGCTGGGCCTCGTCGCTCATGTTCAGCGCGGCCACCACCGGCAGGCCCAGCTGCCGCATCTGGAGGAGCAGGCGCAGCTGGCCGCTGATCTGGCTGGCGTTGAGCACCACGATCACCAGATCGGGCGGGGTGTTCTGCATGTAGCGCTGCACCACGGCCTCGTCTTCGCTGCTGCCGCTGAGGTCGTGGATGCCCGGCAGATCCACCAGCTCATAGGCCGTGCCGTTGTGGTCGGCAGCCATGGGGCCCCGCAGCAGTTCCACCGTCAGACCCGGCCAGTTGGCGATCTGCGCATGGCCGCCGGTGAGCCGGTTGAAGAGGGTCGACTTGCCGGTGTTCGGCATGCCCAGCAGGGCGAGCTGCAACCCCCGCCCGTCACTGCGGCGTGTCTGCGCCCCGGGGCCGTGGCAGGAGCCCGGGACGCCCGGGCGACAGCAGGCCGCGCCGGTGTGATCAGGGGCTGGCATGGACTCCAGGCGCCCGTGGAGTCACGCGGAGCGTATCAATACGGTAACGGGATGACGCCATAGGCCGTCAGGCGCCCCTGGTGCCGCTGAGGCCGCCTTTGACGTGGGTCAGGGCCGTCCCCTCGAGGAACTGCTGGTCCAGCAGCAGCAGGGCGGCGCTGTTGTCACCAGCCAGCCGCAGGCGCTTGCGCACGAAGCGGGCTTCAGCCTCCTCCTGGAGCTGCTCGGCCACGAACCAGTCCAGCATGGCCGTGGCGCTGCGTTCCCCCATGCTCTCGGCCATGGCATAGAGCCGGTTGATCGAGGCGGTGACGCCCTTCTCCATGTCGTAGACCTGATCGAACAGCATCTGCACCGAGGGCCAGCTGCGTTCCGGAGCCTCGATCGTGGGCAGCTCCACCTGTTCGTCGCTGTCCACCAGATAGGCGATCATGCGGGCCGCATGGTCGCGCTCCTCCTGGCTCTTCTCGTGCATGTAGGCGGAGAAACCGGCCAGATCCTTTTCCCGCAGCCAGATCGACATGGCCAGATAGGTGTGTCCGGCCTGGAACTCAGCGGCCAGGTGTTGGTTGATGGCACTGGTGAGCTCTTTCACAGGCAAGGCGGGAATCAGCCCCTATCCCTAGCCCGAGGCGGAGGCCGAGGCAGGCGCATTCACACACTCACACGTGACATTGGCTACGGGCACCATCGACAACCGGAACATCTGGCCGCTGTTGTTGATGCTGTCCAGCCGGAATCTGCGGCGCTGCGATCAGCCGATCGGTCCCTGCGACTCCAGCAACCTGCGCCCCAGCAGGGCCCCGAACTCCTGGTGGAGGCCGAGCCGACCGGGGAGGCGGGTCACCACATCGGCGGTCTGGGCCAGGAGCTCCATCTCCCGGGTGGACCGGGGCGGGGCCGCCGTAGCCAGCACCACCTGAAACGGACAGTGCAGAGAACGGGCCTGCTCCAGCCACCAGCCCCGCTCACCTGCGGCATCGAGCCCGCCGCTGACGAAGGCGGCACTGGCGAAGCGGGAGCCGCGGCGCCGGGCCAGCCGCTGCTGCTGCCGCAGGCGATCCGGCGTCAGCAGGCCCGGATCCAGCCACACATGCCGCCGCAACATCAACCGGAGCATGGCCCGGCTGGTGTTCAGCCGGTACAGCGCCGGGCCGATCAGCGGCAGGGCCACCAGCCGCCGCAGCCAGCCGAAACGCCCCGGCGACCAGCCCGTCATCGTGGGCAGGGGCCCCCGCCAGGTGGGCGCCACCGCGACGAAGCGACTCCAGCGCTCGGACCACGCGCTCGCCAGGGCCAGGGCCAGGGGGGCGCTGTGCCCGGCGGCCACCACGGTGAGGGGGCCAGGTTGGCGGGCCTCCAGGTCCGTGAGGACCGCATCAAGGCTGGAGCGCAGCAGGGCGGCGTCGTAGGTGAGTGCCGGGCGATCACTGTCGCCGAAGCCCGGCCAGTCGAAACTCACCAGCTGGACCCGGTCGTGCGTGGCCGTGACCAGCGGCTGCCACTCGCTGCGGCTCGACACGGTGCTCAGGGCCGGCAGCAGCAGCCAGACGGGAGCTCCCTGGGGTCCCCGGCGCTCGGTCACGATCTGCAGCCGCCGGCCGCCCAGCTGGAGATCCAGCGTTTCAACCGCGCCACCGAACACCGCCGTCATGCGAACCCCCTGCGGCCGGACCGAACCATGGTGTCGCCAGAAAGGGTTTGATCCGGGCCGCCAGCGGGGCGATCAATCCTTGAACACCCGTTAACCTCTCCATAACACAAACGGTCAGAGCGGGTTGCTATTCATGACGGGCCCCCAAATTGGCCATTCTGATGACCTTCGCGAAGAAGGCCCTGATTCTCTCCGCAGCCGGTGCGCTCACGGCGGGCCTGGCGGTTCCGGTGATCGCCCAGAGCAATTCGATCAGCGGAGCCGGGGCCAGCTTTCCGGCTCCGGCCTATCAGCGCTGGGCCGTTGAATTCGCCAGGGAAACCAAGAGGCAGGTGAACTACCAGTCGGTGGGTTCCGGCGCCGGTGTGCGCCAGTTCCACGCCGGCAGCGTTGATTTCGGCGCCACCGATGAGGAGCTGAATGCCTCCAAAGGTGAGTTCACCAAGGGCGTGACCGCCCAGCGCGGTGCCCTGCAGATCCCGATGATGGGCGGCACCGTCACCCCTGCTTACAACAATCCCAGCTGCAAGAACCTGAAGCTCACCCAGCGCCAGGTGGCTGACATCTTCCTCGGCAAGATCAAGACCTGGGATCAGCTGAAGTGCGGCAAAGGGCCGATCAACGTGGTTCACCGCTCTGACGGCTCCGGCACCACCTACGTGTTCACCAACTCCCTCTCCTGCTTCTCTCCCGAGTGGAAGTCGAAGATTGGTGCCAACAAGGCCGTCAAGTGGCCCGTGGGCGTCGGCGGCAAGGGCAATGAGGGCGTGGCTGGTCTGATCCAGAACACCCCCGGTTCGATCGGCTACCTCAACCAGGCCTTCGTGAAGGGCCGGATCACCCCCGCTGCCGTCCAGAACAGGGCCGGCAAGTTCGTTCTGGCCAACGACGCCACCGGCGCCGCTGCCCTCAACAGCATCAAGCTGGATGCCCGCCTTGGCGGTGAGGACTGCAACCCGGCCGGCGCCAACGCCTTCCCGATCGCCTCCTTCACCTGGGTTCTGGCCTACCAGCGCGGCAACGGCGACAAGGCCGGCACCATCCGCCAGTTCCTGACCTGGGGCCTCACGCCCAAGGGTCAGAACATCGCCAAGTCGCTGGATTACGTGCCCCTCACCGGTGCCGTCCTGGCACGGGCCCGCGCCGAGGTGGCCAAGATCGGCCGTTGAGCCTGGTTCCGTTCAGTTGGCCCTGCGGGGCGCTGACAACAGATGATCAGGGGGGCTTTGGCCCCCCTTTTTCATTGCGGACGGGGGCATCAACGACGCCGGAGCGCAACCTGGACTGAAGACGCCAGCCTCATCTCTGGCCATCCGGCCGTAGGCGGCGCAGGACAGCCTCCAGCGTCTGAGCGCGCCGGACCGGCCGGTGACGAAAAGGAGCGGGGATTACTCGCTGACGCCTTCGATCCGGTCCTCGATCTCCTGGTAGATCTCCTGCAGCTGGGCGATGTTCTCGTCGGAGGTCTCCCAGTAGCCACGGCCGTTCACCTCCAGCAGGGTGCCGACGATGCGGCGGAAGCTGTGGGGGTTGAGGTCCATCAGCCGCTTGCGCATCTCCGGGTCGTTGATGAAGGTCTCGTTGGCCTCCTCGTAGACAAAGTTGTCGACCGCGCCGCTGGTGGCGCTCCAGCCCAGGGTGAAGTTGAGCCGCTTGGCCACCTCCCGCACGCCCTCGTAGCCGGAATCGAGCATGCCCTCGTACCACTTGGGGTTGAGCAGCTTGGTGCGCGAATCGAGGCGGATGGTTTCACTCAGGGAGCGCACCTGGGCGTTGGCCGTGGTGGTGTCGGCGATGTAGCTGGTGGGGGCCTTGCCGTCGTCGCGCAGGCCGGCGATCAGCTTGGTGGGATCGGAGTCGAAGTAATGGCTCACATCGGTGAGCGAGATCTCCGCCGAATCCAGGTTCTGGAACGTGACATCGGCGGTCTTCATCGCCGATTCGAACACCTCGCGATTCTGGTTCATCTCGCCTGGGTTGTCGGCGTTGAAGGCAAACGTCTTGCGGGACAGGTACATCTCCTGCAGCTCGCCCTCCTCCTCCCAGGTGCTGTTCTCCACCGCCAGGTTGACGTTCGAGGAGTAGCTGCCGCTGGCATTGGAGAACACCCGGGTGGCGGCGTCCCGCAGGGAGATGCCCTGGGCGGCGGCCTGCTCCTGGCTGTGCTTGCGCACGAAGTTCATCTCCAGGGGCTCGTCGGCCTCGGCGGCCATCTTCACGCCCTGGTCGATCAGGGCCATCTGGTTGATGAACAGGTCACGGAACACGCCCGAGCAGTTCACCACGACGTCGATGCGGGGCCGGCCCAGCTCCTCGAGGGAGATGAGCTCCAGCTTGTTCACCCGGCCGAGGGAATCGGCCATCGGACGCACGCCGATGAACCAGAGGATCTGGGCCAGGGATTCGCCGTAGGTCTTGATGTTGTCGGTGCCCCAGAGCACGCAGGCGATCGTTTCCGGCCAGGTGCCCTGCTCGGCCCTCTGGCGCTCGATCAGCCGGTCGACCACCACCTTGGCGGCGGCGATGGCCGCCCGGGTGGGGATGGCCTGGGGGTCGAGGGCGTGGATGTTCTTGCCGCTGGGCAGCACGCCGGGGTTGCGGATCGGATCCCCGCCGGGCCCGGGCAGGACGTACTCACCATCAAGGGCCCGCAGCAGGCTCTCCATCTCCATGTCGGCGCAGATCTGCTCCAGGCAGAAGCGCAGGTAGGCGAACTGGCGATCCAGCTCGGTGACATCCACATCGGGGAAGCCCGCCTGGCGGCAGGCGCTCAGCCAGGGGGAGGGCAGGCGGTAGCCGAAGCGCTCCAACAGATCGAAGAACCAACCGAAATTGCGCCGCAGGGTGACGCGGCCATCGGCACCGGTGACCTCCCGGACCATGGCGCCCACCGCCGAACGGCAGGCCTCGGTGATCACCCGGTTGAGCTCCACGTCCGCCAGCACGCCTTCATCGTTACCCCGGTACACCTCGGCGATGGTGCGGCCCCGGCTCTCGGCCAGCAGGCCCGGCAGGGAACGCAGGCCCTCCTCCTCCCGCTCCAGGGCGGCGATGCTCACCAGGGTGGCGACCGCCTCCTCGGCGGTGGGCGGCTTGCCGATGGTGTGCAGGCCGCAGGGCAGCAGCCGGCTCTCGATCTCCATCAGCTGGCGGTACACGGCTCCCACCACCCCGTCACGCCCGTCGAGGTCGAGGGCCGCCGCATCGGCATCCCCCTCGGGCAGGACCACGTCCTTGTCGAGGTTGCACTGGCGGGCGGTTTCGATGATCGCGTTGACGATCTGCACACCCCGGGAGCTCTCCCGCAGCTGCTGGTAGGAGCCCACCAGCTCGCCCAGTTCCTTGAGCCCCTTATACAGACCGGCATTCTCAGCCGGTGGCGTGAGGTAGCTGATCGTGGAGGCGTACCCACGCCGCTTGGCGATGGTGGCCTCCGAGGGGTTGTTGGCGGCGTAGTAGTAGAGGTTGGGCAGGGCGCCGATGAGGGAATCGGGGTAGCAGGTTTCGCTCATGCCCATCTGCTTGCCGGGCATGAACTCCAGGGAGCCGTGGGTGCCGAAGTGCAGCACCGCATCGGCGCCCCACACCTTCTCCAGGTAGGTGTAGTAGGCGGCGAAGCCGTGGTGGGGGCTGGCGCTGCGGGAATAGAGCAGGCGCATCGGATCGCCCTCGTAGCCGAAGGTGGGCTGCACCCCTACGAACACGTTGCCGAAGTGGCGGCCGTAGATCAGCAGGTTGGTGCCGTCGGAGTTGAGGGAGCCGGGGGGCTTGCCCCAGTTCTCTTCGAGGCGCTCGGAATAGGGGGTGAGCCGCTCGTACTCCTCGACGCTCATGCGGTGGGCGATCGCCAGCTCGGGGGCCCCCTGCAGGGCCTCCGGATCACTGAGCACGGCCTCCATCAGCTCCTTGGGCGTGCGGGGCATGGCGTCCACCGTGTAGCCCTTGGCCTTCATCTCCTCCAGCACGCGGAAGATCGAGCCGAACACATCGAGGTAGGCGGCGGTGCCCACGTTGCCCTTGTCCGGCGGGAAGCTGAACACGGTGATCGCCAACTTCTTCTCGGCGCGGGGCTTGATCCGCAGCGACGCCCAGCGGATGGCCCGCTCGGCGATCGCATCCACCCGGTCCTGGAGGGTGTGGGCCTTGCCGGTGGCGTCGTCACGCCCCGACAGCACGATCGGCTCGATGGCGCCGTCGAGTTCGGGGATGGCGATCTGCAGGGCCACCTGCACCGGGTGCAGGCCAAGATCGCTCTCCTCCCATTCCTGGGTGGTCTGGAAGACCAGGGGCAGGGCCACCATGTAGGGCCGGTTGAGCCGCTTGAGGGTCTCGATCGCCTTGGGATGGTCCTGGCGGGCCGGACCGCCCACCAGGGCGAAGCCGGTGAGGCTCACCACCCCGTCCACCAGTGGCTGGTCCGGGTTGAGGGGGTCGTAGAAGAAGGAGGAGACGGGCCGGGAGAAGTCGAGGCCGCCGCAGAACACGGGGATCACCGTGGCGCCGCGGTACTCCAGTTCCTGGATCACGGCCACGTAGTGGGCCTCATCGCCGGTGACGATGTGGCTGCGCTGCAGCACCAGGCCGATCACCGGACCCCGCCGGGCCTTCTCGCTTAGATCACTGCGGCTGGCGCTCCAGTTGAGGTACTCCTTGAGGTCCTCGAACATGCCCGGCGCCATCGGGTGCCAGATGCCCAGATCCGGGAACACCACCGGGTCGGCCACCGTCAGCTGGGGCCGGCCCAGCTCCGCCTTCCCGAAGACGTAGCGGTCGGCCAGCATCAGCAGGAAGTTGCGCAGGTTGTCCGGCGTTCCCCCCAGCCAGTACTGGAAGCTGAGCATGAAGGAACGGGCGTCCTGCGCCTTCTCCACCGGCAGGTACTTGAGCACCGTCGGCAGGGTGTTCAGCAGCTTGAGCATGGCGTCCTGGAAGCCGGCCCCATTGGCTTCCTTGCGCTTGCGCATGAACTGGGCGATGGCGCTCTTGCTCTGGCCCAGCTGGGCCATCGAGAAGGTGCCCAGCTTGTTGAGGCGCATCACCTCGGGCATGGAGGGGAACACCACCACCGCCTTGAGCCGGTCGCGGTGGGGGGCCACGGCGTCCACCACCTTCTGGGCCAGGTCCTCGATGAAGATCAGCGAGGCGATGAAGACGTCGGCCGCCGCCACGTCGGCACAGAAATCGGCGTAGTTGGCCGGGTCGCGCAGCTCCTCGATCAGGTAGCCGCTGAGTTCCACCGCCAGGGGACCGTTCTGGTCGTTGAGGCCGGTGGCGGCGGTGGTGAGGGCGTTCTGGTACTGGGGTTCGAGCACCACGTAGACGGCCTTCATCACCACCCGGTCGTTGGCGCCATCGGTGGGGGCAGGGCTGACCCGGCGGCTGGCGGAACGGACCTGCGTGAACATGCGGCGGATGCGTTGAGCAATGTGAAGCAGCCTACGGAGGTCCCGCCGGGGACGCGATCGGTTGCAGCGCAGCGTTACAGGCTGCAGCCCTGCCGGTGGGCCGGCCCACATAGGCTCGCCTGGAACGCCAGCACGCCATGACCGCGACCACTCCGTCCCCGCCGGCCCCGGCGCCGATCCCGGTGGTGGTGGCCGGGGCCCTGGGCCGCATGGGCGCCGAGGTGATCAAGGCCGTGGTGGCGGCCCCCGACTGCACCCTGGTGGGGGCGATCGACACCACCCCGGGCCGCGAAGGCGAGGACGTCGGGCTGGCCCTGGGGCTGGAGGAACTGGAGGTGGCGATCAGCGCCGATTTCGAAGGCACCCTCTGCCAGGCGGGCCAGGCGGTGCGGCAGTCCGGGCCGGGCGGCGGCGCGGTGCTCGTGGACTTCACCCACCCCAGCGTCGTCTACGAGCACTGCCGCGGCGCCTTCGCCTACGGCGTCCATCCGGTGATCGGCACCACCGGCCTGCGCCCCGACCAGCTGGCGGATCTGGCCGCGTTCGCCGAGAAGGCCTCGATGGGGGGGGCGGTGGTGCCCAACTTCTGCGTGGGCATGGTGCTGCTGCAGCAGGCGGCCGCGGCGGCGGCCCGCTTCTACGACTACGCCGAGCTCACCGAGCTGCACCACAACCGCAAGGCCGATGCCCCCAGCGGCACCTGCCTCAAGACCGCCGAGCTGATGGAGGAACTCGGCAAGACCTTCAACCCCCTGCAGGTGGAGGAGCACGAGAGCCTGGCCGGATGCCGGGGGGGGCTCAGGGAGAGCGGCCTCCGGCTCCACTCGGTGCGGCTGCCCGGGCTGGTGGCCCACCAGGAGGTGATGTTCGGCTCCCCCGGCGAGACCTACACCCTGCGCCACGACACGATCGACCGCAGCGCCTACATGCCCGGCGTGCTGCTCACGGTGCGCAAGGTGCGCCGGCTGGGCGGCCTTGTCTACGGCCTCGAGAGGCTGCTGTGAGCCGCCACCCCATGGGCCCATGCTGATCCCCCTCAAACCCGGCGAACTGCTCCGCCTGATCCCGGCGGTGGCCACCGGTCCCCAGTTCACGGCCTGCAGCGGCGACCCCCGCAAGCTGCTGCAGCGGGTGCTGATCTCGGTGATCGGCGGGGTGATCGCGCTGCTGATCAGCCAGGTGCTCCTGTTCCGAAGCCAGGCGGGCCCGGTGTTCCTGGTGGTGGGCTTCGTGTTCCTTCTCTATGTGCTGTGGGGGCCGATCCTGGAGGCGGGACGCCGCAACGCCGTACTGCGGCGCTACCCGGCGGCCGCCATCTTCGAGGGGGTGGTGGCCGACCAGTTCCGGCGGGAGGTGGTGGAGAACCGCCGGGAGCAGGCCAACAAGCAGGGGCGCCTGGAGCTGGTGGAGAACCGGCGCACCTGGCTGTGCCTGGAGCTGGAAGATGAGGACGGCTACCTCGGCCAGATCCGCTTCCCGCTGGAGAAGAAGCACGAGCTGATCCGGCCGGGGATGGTGATCCGCTGCCTGGTGCTGAGTGAGCGCAAGGACTTCTCCCGCATCGGCGCCCTCTCGGATGGCTGGCTCCCCCAGCTGAAGCAGTGGGTGGGCGAGTACCCCTACCTGCTGCGGCCAGCCTTCGAGGAGCTCTGCCTGCGGCGCCTGGGGTGAGGACGCTGGACGCATTCGAAACAATGCGTTACAATTCTCGCAACACTTCTCAAGGAGTTCTCCCATGACCGCCGCCACCCCCACCGCTCCCACCGCCCTCGATCGCTCCGCCATCCGCGGCGCCACCGTCACCACTGAAGACGGCGGCCGTCTCAACGCCTTCGCCACCGAGCCCCGCATGGAAGTGGTGAGCGCCGAGAGCGGCTGGGGCTTCCACGAGCGCGCCGAGAAGCTGAACGGCCGCATGGCCATGCTCGGCTTCATCGCCCTGCTGGCCACCGAGTTCGCCCTGGGCGGCGAGGCCTTCACCCGCGGCCTGCTCGGCATCGGCTGATCCCGGCGCCCCTTCGGGGGACTGCCTTTCTCCGGTCCGCCGTTCACGGCGGACCCCATCGCCGCAGCAGACTTTCTGTTGCGGCTTTTCCATGGCCATGCCCGCTTCGCTTCACGCCCGGATCCGGGGCGCCGGGCCCACCGGCGCCCTGGCGGCCCTGGCCCTGGCCCAGGTCGGCTGGCGGGTGAGCCTGCACGATCCCCTGACCGCCGAGGCGCTGCAGGCCCGGGAGCGGGCCTACGCCTTCACCCACTCCAGCCGGGAACTGCTGCAGCGTCTCGGGCTCTGGGGCGACCTGCGGCCCACCCTGGTGCCCTTCCGCCGACTGCACCTGCGCGACGTGGCGGCGGAGCGTGATGTGCGCTTCGAGCCGGCCGACCTTGGCCAGGCCGACGCGGTGGGCTGGATCGGATCCCACCGGCCCCTGATGGCGCTGCTGCTGCGACGCCTCGGCCAGCACCCCGCCGTCCGCCTGGAGCTCGGCGGCGAAGCGCTGGCCGCCGCCGAGCTCCAGGCGGACACCGCCGATCTCCTGGTGGCCGCCGACGGCCCCGAGTCCCCCACCCGCCGGGCCCTGAGCATCGGTCAGTGGAGCCATCCGTACCGCCAGGCCTGCCTCACGGTGCAGGTGGAGATGCGCGGCTGCGCCGACGACGAGGCCTGGGAACTGCTGCGGCCGGAAGGCCCCTTCGCGGTCCTGCCCCTGGGCGCGCGCCGCTTCCAGCTGGTCTGGAGCGCACCGGCGGCCCGCTGCCGCCAGCTGGAGGCCCTGGAGGCCCCGGCCTTCCTTGACCGGCTGGCGGGAGCCCTGCCGGACCGGCTCCAGCCCGATGCCCTGCTGGCGCGGCCCCGCGCCTTTCCTGTCGCCCTGCAGCTGGCCCGGCGCCTGCATCGCGGCCGCACGGTGCTGGTGGGGGAAAGTGCCCACCGCTGCCATCCGGTGGGCGGCCAGGGGTTGAATCTCTGCTGGCGGGATGTGGCGGTGCTGCAGCAGCTGGCCGAACGGGCCGCCCGGGGAACGCTGTCACCGCGCCGCCTTGGAGCCGCCTACGGGCGCCGCCGCTGGCCCGATCTGCTGCTCACCCTGCTGGCCACCGACCTGCTGGTGCGGATCTTCTCCAACCGCCACCGCTGGCTGCTGCCCCTGCGCCAGCTGGGCCTGGCCTGCCTCGCCCGCATCGACGGCACCCGGGCCCTGGCCCTGCGGGCCATGACCCAGGGGCCTTGTCGCCTGCACCAGCCGCTTGCAGCATGGGGGGATGGTGATCAGCAGCTCTCCCCAGCCCCTGCCCTCTCCGGCCATGGTGCGCTTCCTGCGCCATCAGCTGGGCCTGAGTGAGAACGCCCTGCAGCTGGGCATCCGCCAGTCCCAGCTGGAGCAGGCGCCGCTCCCGGCCGTGCTCTGGCGGTTCGGCCTGATCAGCCTCGAGCAGTTCGACAGCGTCCTGGCCTGGCAGGACCAGCAGGGCTGAGGCTCAGCTGTAGATGATCAGGGACTCGATCGGATGCTCCTGGGGCAGCCGGCTGCGGCCGTCGAGGGCCGCCAGTTCGGCCAGGAAGCCGAAACCGCAGAGTTCCCCCCCCGCGGCCTGGACCAGCTCGCTGCAGGCCGCGGCGGTGCCCCCGGTGGCCAGCAGGTCGTCGACGATCAGCACCCGCTGGCCGCCGGCGAGGGCATCGCTGTGGATCTCCAGCCGGTCGGTGCCGTACTCGAGGCTGTAATCCACGCCGATCACCTCGCCGGGGAGCTTGCCCGGCTTGCGCACCGGCACGAACCCCACCCCCGTGACCGTGGCCAGGGCCGTGCCGACGATGAAGCCGCGGGATTCGATGCCCACGATCAGGTCCGGCTGCACCTGCTCACAAAGCAGCCCCAGCAGGCGGATGGCCTCCCCCCAGCCCTCGGGATCCCGCATCAGGGGCGTGAGGTCGCGGAAGAGAATGCCCGGCTTCGGAAAGTCGGGAATGTCCCGGACCCAGGTGCGCAGATCGATCGATGAAGGGCTGCTGGGCATCGTGCTGCTGGGTCGTGCTGGTGAAGGGACCGGTACCGGCGACGTGACGGATGGACGGCGCCGCTGGCATCATCGCAGTCATGGCCAAGGACACTTCGGAAGCGGCGACCCAGGACCGCTCCTCCCGCCCCCTGCCCCGCAGGGGACTGGAGCGTCTCGATCTGATGCTGCTCTGCATGGAGGCGCTCGACCTCAACGGCGGCGAGGCGATGGTGTGGATGAGCGAGCAACTGGGCTACGCCGGCCTCTTCCCCAACCGGGTGGAGCTGTGGAAGCGGCGCTGCCACAACCCCCTGCGGCGCTCCTGCCGGCGCGGTGAGGTGCCCGTCGCCGAGACCGATGCCCTGATCCGCATCCTCTGCGTCATGGCCGACCGCCTCTACCCGATGCTGCGCTCCCTGCTCTCCAGCAGCGAGCCTGAGTCGGTGGCGAAGGAGCGCTGGGACCTGTTCCAGGGACGTCTGGGGGAACTGATCCAGGAGCGCATGAACCCCCGCCGCAGCGGCGTCCAGAAACTGCTCGATCCCAACGACGGAGCTGCCCAGCGGCTCCAGCTGGTGCAGGGCCTCAGTCTCTGCGCCGGCCAGGGGGGCTTCGAGCGCATCAAGGCCAGCCTGATGGACGCGGTGGCGTGACGGCGGCCGCAGCAGACCACCCATGGTTCAGAGTTCCGTGATGAAGCAGAGCCTCGTCTTCGATCAGCTCAGCTGCCGGCTTCAGGTGGAGGGTCTCCCCGACGTCTCCATCGGCCAGAGCGGTGCGGCCCTGGGAATCATCACCGGCTGGACCCTGCAGTGGGTCGGCCGGCCGCTGCTGGAGGGCCGCCGTGAGCACCTCCAGGCCCTGATGCAGGTGGTGCTGCCCTACGCCCGCCACCTGATCAGCGGCGTGCGCCGCGAGTTCAGCGTGGCCGGCGAACCGGTCGACATCGGCCCCCACCCCGACGGCGGCCACCGGCTCCTGTTGCGCAGCAGCCAGCCCGACACCCCTCCCCTGGAGATGCATCTCGACGATGCGGAACTCGCGGATCTGGTGCGGGTGCTGGATCTGCTGCGCCTCGACCCCCGCGTCCAGCTGCCCCTGGCGATTCCCGATCCGGAGCCCCTCGGGCCCAGGGAACTGATGGAGCGGATCCCCCTGCACCGGCGCCTCTCGGCCCCGGTGGGTGGCGCGGCGGCCCTGGCGGTCTCGGCGGCCCTGGTGCTGCTGCTGCCTCCGCCCGCCGTGCCCCCCGCGCCGACACCGGCGCCGCCGGCGGCCGTGGAGGCCCCGGCCACTCCGCGGCCCTGAGCCACCCCCGGGCGGCGAGCGGTTGACGTCGGCCCGGCACTGGTCACACTGGGGGCAACCATCCAGCGCCTCCACTGCCATGCAACGGGCTCACCGATGGGTATGAAGCCATGGTCATGAATCGATGGGCATGACCTGGTCGGAACTGCGCCGGCGGGTGGCACGGCTCGGGGCCGCCCTGGATGTGGTGGTCCGCAGCGATCCGGAGGTCTGCGGCCTGAGCGGTTCCCATTTCCACCTCACGCTCCACCACGGCGGCCAGGGCGACTGCACGGTCAACGACCTGTCCCTGATCGATTGTCCCAACGAGCTGGTGCTGATGGAATTCGAGCGGTGGATGCGGGGTGCCGGCTATCCGCTGGAGCCCTGACATCCCGGCCATGCCCCACACCCCCTACCCGCTCCATCTGCCGACGCCGAGGGGACCGACACCGGGGAAGGGTCTGGAGCTGCGCCGTCGCCGGCGCCGTCCCTCCTCCCGCTGGCGCCAGGTGCTGGCGGGCCTGCTGCTGATCCTGGCGGGAAGCCTGATCCTGGCCGGGCTGATGCAGCTGCCGGAACGGCTGGATGCCCTGCTGCTGGTGAGCAATGCCATCGCCAACCTGATCAGCGGGCTGAGCCGGCTCAGCATGGGCATCCTGCAGCTGGGCAGCGTCATCGTGGTGGCCCTGCTGGCCCTGATGGCCCTGCTGCTGCTCGTCGGCGGCGGCGTCCGTCTGGTGCGGGGGCTCACCGCCCGGCCGCGCCGTCCCTCCTGAGGCGCAGCCACCACAGCCTGAAGGCCCCGCGCCGGGGACTCAGTGGTGCAGTTGCTGGAACCAGAACCCGGCCAGCTGCCAGGACGACAACAGGAAGATCGCCAGGATCAGCCAGTTGACCCAGGCGGGCCGTTCGCGGTTCTCGAACATGGCGGCAGGGGAGTCGCGTCCTTCGCCCTGATCCTGCCAGTGCGCCCGGCTGATCCGGTGCCGCGTGACGGTCGGTGGCACCAAACGGATGTCAGCGTTCCGCCCCCATGTCGAGCGACCCCGACTCCGGCCCCGCCCCAGGCGCCCTGCTCTCCTGCCTGGGCTTTCCCGGCTGGGGGGGACTGCACCTGGTCGTCCCGAGCCGGGGACAGCCGCCCGCCCTGGCCAGGCGTATGGAGCTCTGCCGGCGGGACGACGGGGCAGCTGGGGGCCAGCTGCTGGCCGCCCTGCTGCGCCGCCACCGCGATCTGGAGCCCCTCGATCCGGCCCTCTGGCCCTGGGCCGGGGACAGCGCCATGGCCTGGCCCCGGACCTGGGGGCATCGCTACCTGCTGATCTGCCGCTGGGGATCAGCCACGCCGCTGCGCATCGCCGCCTGGAAGCGGCAGGGGGAGGGTCAGAGCGAGCAGGGGGGCTGGGCCCGACTCTGTGCACCCATCCCCCTGTCCTGCTTCAGCGAGCGCTTTCTCACCCCACGGGGTGGTCAGGAGATGACCAGGGCCACACCCAGTCCGACCACCATCAGGGCGATGGCCCCCACGGCCCAGTAGGCATGGCTCTGGGCATCGGCCCTGGACTCGCCGATCACCATCGTGCCTTCGTCGGCGTAGAGGTTGTCGTGGTTCTCGAGATCGTGGGTATGCATGGGGCCTCCAGCAAGCTCGTCGGACCCCTCCAACGTAGGAACGCCGGACGGGCCGGTCCGCCACCGCGACGAACCGACACCCCCCGCCACGGTCTGCCCCGATGGCCCGCCATGGCAGGTTGGCCGGCGGCGCCCAATAATGCGGCTGTCTGCAGAGTCCCGTGCCTCCCTGGCTGCTGATCCTGATCACCGTTCTGGTGATCACCCTGGTCGTCAATCCCACGGAGCGGGACTACGTCTGGTATCGCAGCCTCCGGCGACCGGAGTGGATCAGCCGGCAACCGTGGGTCGCCCTGGCCTGGCCGCTGATCAGTGTCTGCTTCTACGGCTCGGCGCTCGCCTTCTGGCAGACGGCCGGATCCTGGGGCTGGGTGGCCGTGTACGCCGTCCTGCTGGTGCTGCTGCGCAGCCCCCACTGGCTGATCTGCCGTCTGCACCGCCTCACCGCCGGACTTCCCGTCTGGCTGGTCAGCTGGACCCTGACGCTGGTTCTGGCCCTGATCGTGGGGCCCGCCTCGCCCCTGGCCTCGGGGTTGCTGCTGCCCGCCCTGGTGTGGACGCCGGTGGAGGCCGCCATCGCCCTGCGGATGGTTGGATTGAACCGCAAGGAGCACCGGAGCGGCCGTGGACCCGATGATCGCCGCCCTGCTCGATCCCGGCGCCTATGACCATCCCGTCGAACGGGTCGACTGCCTGGAGACCCACATCTCCTGGATCCTTCTGACCGGCACCATCGCCTACAAGATCAAGAAGCCGGTGAACCTGGGCTTCGTCGATTTCTCGACCCCGGAGCGGCGCCGCTGGTTCTGCCAGGAGGAGCTACGGCTCAACCGGCGGCTGGCTCCGGACCTCTACCTCGGCCTCACTCCGATCCACGGCCCGCCCGAGCGGGCCAGCCTGCAGGGCAGCGGGCCGATCCTCGAGCAAGCCGTCCGCATGCGCCAGTTCCCCCAGAACGCCCTGCTGGGCGCCGTTCTGGATCGCCAGGGCCTCACCGCCGACCAGCTCGAACGGCTGGCGGATGACCTGGCGGCCTTCCACGCCAGCGCTGCGGTGGCCCGCCCCGACGAGGCCTACGGCTCACCGCAGCTGGTGAAGACGCCGGCCCTGGCCAATCTGGAGGTGCTGGCGGCCAGCGGCGCTGGGGTCGCGCCGGAGGTGGCCTCCCTGCGGCAGTGGACGCAGGACAGCTTCGAAGCCCTCCAGGCCACCTTCGCCCTGCGCCGCAGCCAGGGGCGCATCCGCGAGTGCCATGGGGATCTGCACCTCGGTAACCTGCTGCTGGAGGGGGGCCGCATCCGGGTCTTCGACTGCCTGGAATTCAGCCCCGAGCTGCGCTGGATCGACGTGATCAGCGACCTGGCCTTTCTGGTGATGGACCTGGAGCACCGCGACCGGCCCGACCTGGGGGCGGTGCTGCTCAACCGCTGGCTGGGGCGCTGCGGCGACTACGGCGGCCTGCTCACCTGGCGCTGGTACCGGGTCTACCGCTCCCTGGTGCGGGCCAAGGTCTGCGCCCTGCGCCTGCGCCAGCCCGACCTCGACGCTGGCGCGGAGCAGCTGCTGGAGCGGGACCTGGAGCGCTACCTCCTGGGCGCCCGTCGCGCCACCGCAGTCCCGGCCCCGGCCCTGGTGATCACCCATGGGGTCTCCGGCAGCGGCAAGAGCCACCGGGCCCGCCAGCTCTGCCGGCGCCAGGGATGGATCCAGCTCAGCTCCGACGTGGAGCGCAAGCGCCGCTTCGGTGCCTGGGGCCAGGGGGACGCGCCCCCCCTGCAGGGGGATCCCTACCGGAGCGCGGTGAGCGCCGACCTCTACGGGCGGCAACTGCCGGAGCAGGCCGCCCGGATCCTGGCCGCCGGGTATGCGGTGGTGGTGGATGCCACCTTCCTGGGCCGTGATCAACGCCGGCGGATGGAGGATCTGGCCCGACACCGCGGCGTGCCGTTCCTGATCCTGGCCTGCTGCAGCACACCGGAGCAGGCCCGCCGGCGCATCGAGGAGCGCCGACAGCGGGGCGGTGATCCCTCCGACGCCGATGGGGCCGTGCTGGAGACCCAGCTCAGGGCCCAGCAGCCCCTCGACGAAGGGGAGCGCCGGCACGTGCTCGAGGTGGGGGCGGAGCTGACGGCCGGCGATCTGATCGCCCGGGTGGAGGAGCGGCTGGGGACCTAGAACCACTCGGCCAGGGCGGCCTCGCGGGTGTTGACGTTGGCTTCCGGCGTGGAGCGGCGGAACTCCATGGTGATGCTGCGCTTCTGCTCGCCATCGGCCGCCAGGGCCTCGATCGGGTAGAGCTGCT
>NZ_JAFKRK010000025.1:0-338 GCF_019038535.1 Synechococcus sp. CCAP 1479/9
GAGCCCACCCAGGAAGAGGAGACCTACTCGATGGTCACCGCCAACCGCTTCTGGAGCCAGATCTTCGGGATCGCCTTCTCCAACAAGCGCTGGCTGCACTTCTTCATGCTGTTCGTGCCGGTGATGGGTCTGTGGACCAGCAGCATCGGCATCATCGGCCTGGCCCTCAACCTGCGGGCCTACGACTTCGTGAGCCAGGAGATCCGCGCGGCGGAGGATCCTGAATTCGAGACGTTCTACACCAAGAACATCCTGCTCAACGAAGGTCTGCGTGCCTGGATGGCGCCTGCCGACCAACCGCACGAAAACTTCATCTTCCCTGAAGAGGTTCTGCCCCG
>NZ_JAFKRK010000026.1:0-50837 GCF_019038535.1 Synechococcus sp. CCAP 1479/9
AGCAGCTCTACCCGATCGAGGCCCTGGCGGCCGATGGCGAGCAGAAGCGCAGCATCACCATGGAGTTCCGCCGCTCCACGCCGGAAGACAACAGCAACCCCGCCAGCCAGGCCGTCGCCGAGTGGTTCTGATGGAGAACACCGCCACCGGCTCCAACCGCGGCCTGCTCAAGGCGGTCGTGGCCTTCACCCCCCTGGCCGGCTCAATCCTGTTCCCGCTGGTGGTGCCGATCCTGATGCTGCGGGTCAGCATCTCCGCCGGTGTGATCGCCGCGGTGGTGATCGGCAGCCTCTGGTTCGCCGTCATGCTGCGCACCTCGGAGATGCCCGGCCACCACTGAGGCCCACTGGGCACGCGGCGCGCCCCTGGCGAACCGTCAGAGCCCTGTCCCCCGCCGGGAAGGCTGAAGGAGCGGAACCCGCCGCCCCCTCCAGCCCGTGGACACCCTCACGCTCCTTTCCCGGCCCCTTCTCGCCCTGGCCTGCGCCGGCCTGCTCGGGGGCTGCGGCCCCGCACCGGCCGCCTTGAGCGGCGGCGGCGCCCGGGCCCTGCCCCTGCCGCCGGGCATCCGGGTGGCCTTCAACCACCGCGGCGACGGCCGCTACCGCAGCCCGGTCAGCGGCCAGTGGCGCCAGGGGGATGACCTGGAGGCCCTGCTGCTGGAGAGCATCCGCGGGGCCCGCGCGGAGATCCTGGTGGCGGTGCAGGAGCTCTCCCTGCCGGCGGTGGCCGAAGCCCTGGCGGAGCGCCACCGCCGGGGCGTGCGGGTGCGGGTGGTGCTGGAGAACCTCTACAGCACCCCCTGGAGCCAGCAGCATCCCGTGGATCTGCCACCCCACCAGCGCCACCGCCAGCAGCAGCTGGCCGCCCTCGGCCAGGGGGACGCCGTCGCCGTGCTGCAGCGGGCCGGTGTGCCCCTGCTCGATGACACCGCCGACGGCAGCCGCGGCAGCGGCCTGATGCACCACAAGTTCCTCGTGGTCGACAACCGGGTGGTGGTGACCGGCTCGGCCAACTTCAGCCCCTCCTGCATCCACGGCGATGCGGGCGCACCGAGCACCCGCGGCAACGTCAACCACCTGCTGCGCTTCGACAGCCCCGCCCTGGCCGGGGTGTTCGCCGCCGAATTCGCCCGGCTCTGGGGCGATGGCCCCGGCGGCCAGCCCGACAGCCGCTTCGGCATCGCCAAGGAGGGCGGCGGCGCCCAGGTGGTCGACGTGGCCGGCACGCCGGTGGAGGTGCTCTTCTCCCCCCACCGCCGCCGCGACCCCAACCACGGCCTGGCCTGGCTCGAAACCCAGCTGGCCGGTGCCGGCCGGCGCCTCGATCTGGCGCTGTTCGTCTTCTCGGGCCAGAACCTGGCCGACCGGCTCCAGGAGCTGCATGGGAGGGGCGTGAAGTTGCGCCTGCTGGCGGATCCGGGCTTCGCCAACCGGGCCTTCAGCGAAACCCTCGACCTGCTCGGGGTGACCCTGCCAGACCAGGACTGCCGCATCGAAGCGGACAACCGGGCCTGGAGCGCGCCCCTGGAAGGGGTGGGCACGCCGCGGCTGGCCTCCGGCGACAAGCTGCACCACAAGTTCGCCGTGATCGACGGCCGCGCCGTGATCACCGGCAGCTTCAACTGGAGCCCCTCGGCCGCGTTCCAGAACGACGAGACCCTGCTGCTGATCCGCTCCCCCCTGCTGGCGCGCCACTTCGAGGCGGAGATCGACCGCCTCTGGCGCGGGGCCGAACTGGGCGTCAGCGGCCGGCTGGCCCGCCGCATGGAGCAGCGGCGGCGCAGCTGCGGCAGCGGCCGTGAACGGCCCTCTGCCGCCGGTGGGGCGGCGATGGCGGCGCCGTCTACGATCCGATGACGCGTAGAAATCGATCCATGGACCCGGTGTCCGGCTCCGTCACCACCCCCAGCCCCGTCTCCACCGCCAGCTCCCGCGAGGTCACCCCGCGCCTGGACGCCATCAACCTGATGCTGCGGGACCTGCACACCCGCCACGACGAGATCCGTCACCGGGCCGCCTTCCGGGGCTGCACCAGTGAGCTGCTCACCCTGCAGCAGGAACTGGTCGACTACCTGCTCAGCAAGAAGAACGCCCTGCAGGGGGCGGAGAACGGCAGCCCCGAGGAAGGCCTCAACTACAACTCCTTCACCTGAGCGCCCCCTCCGGAGGCCCTGGCGCCCGGGTGCTGGTGGTGGGGGCCGGCCCCGCCGGCGCCAGCCTGGCCCTGCTCCTTGCCCGCCGCGGCCTGCCGGTCGACCTGATCGATGCCACCGGGCCCGGTGGTCGGCCGTTCCGCGGCGAAGGGCTGATGCCCAGTGGTCTGGCGGCCCTGGCGGCCATGGGCCTGGAGCCGCTGCCGGCGGCGGTGCGGCAGCGGCCCCTGACGGCCTGGAGCTTCTTCCTCAACGGTCAGGCCCTGTTCGAGGCGCCCGAGCCCATGGGCAGCGCCGCCCCCTGCACCCTGATCGACCAGGACACCCTGCTGAGCGAACTGCTCGCGCAGGCGGGCCGCCAGCCGGGCTTCCGCTTCCACCCGGGCCTGGCCGTCAGCGATCTGCTGCTGCGGGACGGCCGCGTCGCCGGCGTGCACCTGGCGGACGGCACCGCCCTGGAGGCGGCGTTGGTGGTGGCCTGCGACGGCCGGGATTCCCTGCTGCGCCGCAAGGGCGGCCTGGAGCTGGAGCGTGCCCCCAGCCCCCTCGACGTGCTCTGGTTCCGGCTGGAGTCCCCGGGGGCCGACGGGGTGCTGGAGTGGCTGGTCGGCCGCTTCGTCACGGTGGTGGGCGCCTCGGGCAGCTATGCCCTGTTCCCTTCCGCCCGCGGTGGTGTCCAGCTGGGCTGGGCGATCGCACCGGAGCCGCCGGCGGTGCCCACCCCGGCCGGCCCCGGCGCCTGGGCGGAGCTCTGGGCCGGCGATGCCCCTGAGCCCCTGGCCCGGCGGCTGCGGGAGCTGTCGGCGGCGGCTGTCCAGGGACCGGTGCGGCTGCCGGTGCGGGTGGGGTTCTGCCCCCGCTGGCAGCGGCCCGGCCTGCTGCTGCTCGGTGATGCCGCCCACCCGATGAGCCCGCTGCGGGCCCAGGGGATCAACATGGCCCTGCGCGATGCCGTGGTGGCCGCCAGGTTCCTGGGACCCGCCCTGCTGGACGGGGACCCCGGGGCCATCGATGCGGCGGCGGCGGCGGTCGTCGCCGAACGGCGACCGGAGATCCGGCGGATCCAGGCGCTGCAGGAGCAGGAGGCCCGGCGGGCCGAGCTGCTGCGGCGTCGGCACCGCCTGCGGGGCCTGCTGGCCCGCACCGCCCGCTGGAGCGGCCCGGTGCTGGCCCGCCGCTGGCTGGCCTCCCAGCGGCCGCTGCGTGACGGCACCGCGGCGATCACCAAAGACCCCGGGACGGCGGCCATGATTGGGTGACCTCCCCGCCCGCCATGGACCGGTCCCCTCGCGCCACCTCCCCGGCCCCGCGCCGCCTCGGAGCGGCCCTGCCGCACCTGGCCCTGCTGGCGAGCCTTCCCCTGGCGGGGGCGTCACCGCTGCGGGCCGCCCCGGAGCCGCCCCCCTTTCCCCCCTCCTCCGAGTTCCGCTCCCTGCAGCTGATCACCCTGGCCTGCAGCCGCGAGAACACCGCCGAACCCTGCGACCAGGCCCGCAGCCTGGCCAACCCCCTGCTCGACCATCCGCGCCTGCCCGCCAGCTGCAAGGACGTGCTCTGGACGATCCGTCAGCGGTCGGTGGTGGCGGCCAGCAACAGCTTCGAGCGGCGCGAACCGATCGACCGCGCCGCCCGCAGCCTCACGTCCGTCTGTCGCCTGCAGCTGCCGGTGGCCAAGCCGGCGGAGAATGCCGCCCCACGGCAGGGAGCCATCAACCTGATCAATCCCAATCAAAACTGAAGCGCTGACCGGGCAGCAGCCGCTGCAGCTCCTGGGCCAGCTCCCCCATCAGCTGGCGGCTCACATCGGGATGCTCGCGGAGCTCCTTCACCAGAGCCGCCACATCGTCGCTGGTGAGGCCGTGGCTGCTGATCCTCGCGTCCACGCGCTGGCGGAACTGTTCCAGCAGCAGCTCCTGCTGGGGAGACAGGGGGCCGTCATCCAAGGGGTGCTGAACGTCCATGGTGGGGCTGGGTCAGGGCTGGCTCAGGGACGGCTCCGGGCTGCCGGGGGCAGCCGCCCGGGGGGCGCCGCCGTCGATCAGGGTCAGCAGCCGGGTGGCCGTGTCCCGCATGAAGGCCAGGCTCATGGGGGTGACGACGGAGGCGCTGTCGGCCAGCTGGCAGAGGGGGTTGCGCTCACCCTTGGCCTCACAGCTGCTCGAGAGCCCCAGCAGGGCATTGGTGAGCTTGCCCCGCAGACAGGTTTCCTTACCCGCCCCGGCCAGCACCGCCTCGGCGGCGGTATGGGTGCGGCTCACCGCTTCGGGATAGGGGAGGGCCTTCGGGGCGCCCATGACCGCCCCCCGGACCGAGGTCTGGCTGACAACCACAGCCCCGGCGGTGGCGGCGACGACCGCGGAGGCGGCCACGGCGATGCGCAGGGCGTTGGCCCTGCGCAGGGCGGTGGGAAGCGACCGAAGCGCCATGGGGTGGGAGGCAGTTCCATCCACGCTAGCCAGAGCTGCCGCAGCCACCATCCAAGGCTGGAGCGCCAGCAACCGCAGGACTGCCCGAATCGGCGGAGGTAGCTTGGGGCTCCCCCGAGCACCAGGACGCCGGCCATGGCGATGACGACCGAGCTGCGTCAGGTGGCGCTGGAGCGACCCTTCGACGACCAGAAGCCCGGCACCTCCGGCCTGCGCAAGAGCACCCGCCAGTTCCAGACGCCCCACTACCTGGAAAGCTTCATCGAGGCCTCCCTGCGGGTGGTGCCCGGCATCGCCGGCGGCACCCTGGTGGTCGGCGGCGATGGCCGCTACGGCAACCTCGCGGCGATCAGCGTCATCGCCCGCATGGCCGCGGCCCATGGCGTCAGCCGCCTGATCACCACCACCGGCGGCATCCTCTCCACCCCGGCCGCCTCCCACCTGATCCGCAGCCACGGCGCCGTGGCCGGGGTCATCCTCTCGGCCAGCCACAACCCCGGCGGCCTCGACGGCGACTTCGGCGTCAAGATCAACGGCGCCAACGGCGGACCGGCACCGGAATCGGTCACCGATGCCATCCATGCCGCCACCCTCAGCCTGGAGGGCTACCGCATCCTCGACGCCGACCCCCTGAACCTGGAGGTCCCCGGGACGGCGACCATCGGCGCCATGGCGGTGGAGGTGATCGACGGCGTCGACGACTACGTGGCGCTGATGCAGAAGCTGTTCGACTTCGACCGCATCGCCGCCCTGCTGCGGGGCGACTTCCGCGTCGCCTTCGATGCCATGCATGCGGTCACCGGCCCCTATGCCAGCCGCCTGTTCGAGGGGCTGCTGGGGGCGCCGGCCGGCACGGTGCGCAACGGTGTGCCCCTGGCGGACTTCGGCGGCGGCCACCCCGACCCCAACCTCACCTACGCCCACGAGCTGGCCGACCTGCTGCTGGCCGGCAACGCCTACGACTTCGGCGCCGCCTGCGACGGCGACGGCGACCGCAACATGATCCTGGGGCGGAACTGCTTCGTGAATCCCAGCGACAGCCTGGCCGTGCTGACCGCCAACGCCACCCTGGCCCCCGGCTACGCGGACGGCCTGGCCGGCGTGGCCCGCTCGATGCCCACCAGCGCCGCCGCCGACGTGGTGGCCGCCGAGCTGGGCATCCCCTGCTTCGAGACCCCCACGGGCTGGAAGTTCTTCGGCAACCTGCTCGATGCCGGCCGGATCACCCTCTGCGGCGAGGAGAGCTTCGGCACCGGCAGCAACCACATCCGCGAGAAGGACGGCCTCTGGGCCGTGCTGTTCTGGCTGCAGATCCTGGCGGTGCGCGGCTGCTCGGTGGCGGAGGTGATGGCGGGCCACTGGGGCCGCTTCGGCCGCCACTACTACTCCCGCCACGACTATGAGGCCGTGGCCAGCGACGCCGCCCACGGCCTCTACGACCGGGTCTCGGGCATGCTCACCAGCCTGCCGGGCCAGGGTTTCGCCGGCCGCACGATCCGCGCCGCCGACGACTTCGGCTACACCGACCCGGTGGACGGCTCGATCAGCAAGGGCCAGGGCCTGCGGGTGCTGCTCGACGACGGCAGCCGGGTGGTGCTGCGGCTCTCGGGCACCGGCACCAAGGGCGCCACCCTGCGGGTGTACCTGGAGAGCTATGTGCCCTCCAGCGGCAACCTCGACCTGAACCCCCAGACGGCCCTGAAGGATCTGATCGACGCCATCGACGCCCTGGCCGAGATCCGGGTGCGCACCGGCATGGATCGCCCCACCGTGATCACCTGAACGGCCAGGCTCCATGAGGCCCCGCGGCGCCACCCTTCCCTGGCTGACGGCGGCCTGGGTCTGCGCTGCCGCCGGCCCCCTGCGGGCCCAGGCGCTGCCGGAGCCGGCGTCGCAGGCCGGCATTGAGGCGCAGGAGGCCACCCGCTTCGCCCCCACCACCACGGTCAACCTGCAGATCAACGCCGTTCTGGGCGCCCTGCAGTACGCCGGCAGTGAGGTGGACAGGGCAAGCAACAGCGCTGATGGGGCGCCGCTGCTGAACGGGGTCAGCCTCAACCATGAGGCCCGCCTCACCATCGACACCAGCTTCACCGGCCAGGACCTGTTCCGGATCCGCCTGCGCAGCGGCGACTTCGCCCCCTCCGGCTTCTTCTCCAACCCGCCCGCCCCCCTGAGCCGACTGGATGTGGCCTTCCAGGAGCCGGCCTGCGGCGCCGGGGAGGAGGGGTGCTCCGGCCGGTTGGTGAGCATCAACCGGGCCTATCTGCAGCTGCCCCTCAGCCCCGAGATCCGCGTCAGCGTCGGGCCCCGGATCATGCAGCTCGACATGCTCCCCGTCTGGCCGAGCGTCTACAACCAGTCCCCCATCCTCGATCTGTTCCAGTACGCCGGCTCACCGGGCACCTACAGCAAGCGGCTCGGGGGCGGCTTCGGGATCTGGTGGCAGCCCCGCGGCGACCTGCGGGGGCTCAGCCTGGGCTACGCCTACGTCGCCGGCCGGGCCGGGGGGTCCCCCCAGGGGGGCGGCCTGTTCGGCGGGACCTCCTCCCAGACCAGCACCGTGCAGCTGGCCCTGACCCGGCCCCAGTGGAACATCACCGGGGCCTGGACCCTCAGCGGGCCCCAGGTGCGGCTCAGGGGGACGCCCCTGGCCAGCCAGCTGGCGGGGGGCGCCGGCGAGGGCAGCCTGGGTTCCTGGTCGCTGGCGGGCTACTGGCAGCCGCGCCGCTCCGGCTGGCTGCCCTCGATCAGCGCCGGCTGGGGGCAGGACACCTTCCGCTTCGGCTCCTACCCGGTGGCTGGCCTTTCGGGGGTGCGCAGCCGCTCCTGGTACACCGGGCTGGTCTGGAGCGATGTGCTGGGGGTGGGCAACAGCCTGGGCTTTGCCGTCGGCTCGCCGGCCCACGTGAGCGCGATCCAGACACCAGCCCAGAGCGACCTCGACGACCGGGGCCTGGCCATGGAGCTCTTCTACCGGATCCAGCTCAGCGACGATCTCTCAGTGACCCCGGCGGTGTTCTGGCTGAGCCGGCCACGCGGGGCCCTCACCGGCAGCGCCACGCTCTCCGAGGCCCTGCTGTTTTCCCCGGCCACGGGGGAGGCCAGCCTGGGGGTGTGGGCCGGGCTGATCCGCACGACGCTGCGCTTCTGAGGCCAGCCCGGCTGGGTGCCCGGATCAGCCGAACCAGTTGAGGAAGCGCTGGATCACCACGGCGTTGCTGATGTCCACGAAGAAGCCCGACACCAGCGGCACGATGATGAAGGCCCGGCGGGCGGGACCATAGGTCTGGGACACCGCCGACATGTTGGCCATCGCCGTGGGCGTGGCCCCCAGGGAGATACCCCCGAAGCCGGCGCAGATCACGGCGGCCTCGTAATCGCGCCCCATCACCTTGAACACCACGAACAGGGCGAACAGGAAGGACACCACGAACTGGGCGGCGAGGATGGCCAGGATGGGGCCCGCCAGGGAGGCGATGGTCCAGAGCTGCAGGCTCATCAGGGACATCGTCAGGAAGATGCCCAGGGCGATGTCCGAGACGATGGCCAGGGAGCGGGGGGCGGCCAGGCAGCGGATCGGCAGCAGCCGCGGCACCGTGTTGGTGAGGAAGATCGCCGCGAACAGGCAGCAGACGAACAGGGGCAGGTTGCTGCCGGCCGCCTTCAGCACCTCATGCAGCACCTCGCCCAGGCCCAGGCTGACGTTGAGCCAGAAAAGGGTGCCCAGCAGGGTGAAGTAGGTCACCGGCTCCAGGCCCGCGTCCGGGGTGGCGCCCCCCACGGCAGCGGAGGAGGCCGAAGAGGAGGAGGCGGCCTGCGGCGTCTTGAGCCGGTGGCGGCGGATAAGGATCCGGGCGATCGGCCCGCCCATCAGCGAGGCCAGCACCAGCCCGAAGGTGGCGCAGGCGATGCCGATCTCGAGGGCATTGCTGATGCCGTGGCTCTCAGCGAAGCGTGGTGCCCAGGCGATGGCCGTGCCGTGGCCCCCCAGCAGGGACACCGATCCCCCCAGCAGGCCCACCAGGGGATTCAGCCCCAGCAGCGCCGCCATGCCGATCCCGGTGAGGTTCTGCAGGAGCATGTAACCCACCGTGGTCCCCACCAGGATCAGCAGGGGCCAACCACCCGAGAGCAGGGTCTTGATGTCGGCGTTGAGGCCGATGGCCGCAAAGAAATAGAGCAGCAGAAAATCCCGCGTCTGCAGATTGAAGCCGATCTCCGTGCCGTTGATGGCATGGATCAGAGCCAGCAGCAGGCAGACCAGCAGCCCGCTGGTGACCGGCTCAGGAATGTTGAAGTCCCGCAGAAAGCCAACCTTGCGATTCAGCCAGCGACCGATCGCCAGCACCACGATGGCGATGTTGAAGGTCGCGAAGCTCTCGAACTGCATGGGTTGGGGGAATCAGTGGAAGGGCTTCAGGTACAACCCTGAACGGAGATCCGATAGCTGAATCCAAGGGCCGCCGGTGTGGTGGAGGAGCCCACCCGGAAATTCATCAACCGGGTGCGCTTGCCGGGAACGGCCTGGAAGGGACCGAACATCCGGCCCGTACCGGGTTCAAACGTCGGGGTTTCGTTGACCACCTGCAGGCTGCTGCCATCGGTGAAGACCATGAAGCCCGACACCGGGAAGGTGGCGCGCTCGGTGGAGGCCGATGTGAAGAAGAAGCGATAACTGCGGAAATCGCGATCCACAACGAAGTCGGTGTTCCAGTTGGTGCGACCCACGAGCCGGTCCGGCCCGATCCGCTTCGACACTACCGGGTTGCCGCCGCCCCCCAGGGGCATCAGAAAGCGGCAGCTGGCCTGGGCGGCAGGAACGCCGGTGGCCGCCGTCGCGACCAGGGCCGTGAGGGTGGCAATGATCGCACGTTTCAAAGTCAAGGGCGTACCCAGGAGATCAGCAAAGAGCAGCATGACAGCCGGGTGGACTGGGAATAGATGGGAATTTCCCCATGTCAGCGTGCTGCGGTGGAAGGGCCCTGCTCCCCTGTGCCATCACCGACGGCCGGGGTGAGGAGACTGGATTCCCGCCGCTGACGTTCGGAATGGAACCAGAGCGCCAGCATGCCCGCCAGAGGGATCGAAAGGAACACCCCCAGCAGGCCAGCGACCCGCTGTCCGATGAAGAGGGCCAGAAAGAGGAGGACCGGATTGAGCTCCATCGCCTGGCCCATCACCTTGGGCCGGACAATATTGTCCTGAATCTGACCGAGCAGCACCGAAGCGATCAAGGCCCGCAAGCCAATGTCTCCCCCCTGGGAGGCGAAGACCATCAGAGAGATCAACATGATGCCGAGGGTGGCTCCGATCCCTGGGATCGCATCAAGAACGCCCACAATCACCGCCAGAATCAGGCTGTATTTCACACCCAGCAGCGGGAAGATCACGGCCGTTGAGACGGTCAGAAACACCATCAACAGCAGCTGTCCGCGGATGAATCCCAGCACACTCTGCAGAAAGATCACGGCGAAACGATCACGGTGATGCTCCGGAATCAGCCCCAGAAAGCCTTTCCATAGCTTCTCGCCGTCGATCAGCATATAGAGACTGATCACCGCACCGAAAATGCCCGTGAAGACCCCGGAAAAGACGGTTTGCAACAGCCCCAGTCCCGTCAGCAGACCCTCCTGAAGCAGGGTTGTGATTCTGTCGAATCCATAGGTTTTGAGGTATTGATGCAGGGGCGTGAGGTCCTGCTGTTTCAAGGTGCCTTGCAGATCCAGCAACAGACCCTGGCCCTGGTTCAGCACCTGCAGGCCAATCCCGGTGACGAATCCGATCAGCAGGATCAGGGCGCCGAAGGTCACGGCGGCAATCGACCATCCCCGCGGCAGATAGCGGCTCAGCCACTTCACCGGGACGTTCAGCAGGGCCGCGACGATGGCGGCGGCCGTGAACACCGCAATCGTACCGGAAAAGTAATTGAAGATGACCACTGTGACCCCGATGCAGGCCAGCAGCAGGAGATAGCGCACGAGGTTGGTGGTGCTGAACATTGCGGCAGAAGGCACCACGCTGAAGCTGGATCGTAGACAGGCGAGCCCCCCATCTCCCCCTGCGGGGCGATGGTTCAGCGGCTCCCCTCGGGCCTGGAGGCGAACAGGTTGAGACCCAGCCGCTCGGAGAGAAAGCGTGCCGTGAGCTGGCCGCGCACACTGTTGCCCGCCTCATCCAGGGGCGGTGAATAGGTGGCCAGCCCCCCCTTCCCGGGCGCCACCGTGATCATGCCGCCGGCCACGCCGCTCTTACCCGGCAGGCCGGTGGCGTAGAGCCAGTCGCCGGAGGTCTCGTACAAGCCCGCCGTCACCATCACCGCCAGCACGTGCTGGCAGTGGATGGCATCGATCACCTGCTCCCCGGTGACGGGCTGGCGGCCACCGTTGGCCAGGGTGGCGGCCATCACCGCCAGGTCGGCGGCGGTGACGCTCAGGGAACACTGGCGGGTGTAGAGCTCGGTGGCCTCGTCGGGATCCCACCAGATGCGGTCGTGGTCGCTGAGGAGCGTGGCCAGGCCGGCGTTGCGCCGATTGGTGGCCAGCTCCGAGGCGCAGACCTCAGCATCGATCTCCAGCCGCCGACCGGCGAAGCGGGAGAAGCCGTCCTGGATGAAGGCCCACTTCGCCTCGCTGCTGGAACCCGGCGCCAGGCTAGTGGCGGCGATCGCCCCGGCATTCACCATCGGATTGGAGAGGCCGTCGCCGCTGCGCTCCACCGCCAGCACGGAATTGAAGGGCAGGCCGGTGCTGTTGACCCCGAGTTTCTCGCGGACTTCCTCCTCACCGATGGCCTGGCAGATGAGGGCGAACAGGAACGGCTTGGAAATGCTCTGGATGCTGAAGGCCACCCGGGCCTCACCCGCCTCGAACAGGGCCCCGCCGCTGCTGGAGACGCAGAGGCCGAAATGGTCGGGAGCCGCCGCCGCCAGGGCCGGGATGTAGTCGGCCACCTGGCCCTCGCGGACCGGAGCGAAGCGGCGATGGGCCTCTGCCACCAGCTCCTGCACCACCTCGGCGGTGGGCAGGTGGCCGTTGGACACCCATTCGGAGACGGACCACATGGCGGGAGGTGGGGCTGGTGGGGCTCAGGCTGGCAGCGGTCTCGGCAAGGTCAGGCCGGCGACACCCGCTCCCAGGGGAAGCTCGGCAGGCGATGCAGCGCCTCCCGCTGGGCGTCGCTCCAGGTCTCGACCATGGCAGCCAGTTCCGGCGCGTCGGCAGCGAAGGTCAACCGGTGGGCGATCGTCAGGGCATCGGCGGGAAGGATGGCCAGCTCGAACGGGGGACCGACCGTGAGGTTGGAGCGCTGGGTCAGCACCTCCGAGATCAGGCAGAGCCGGGCCGCATCCTCCAGGGAGAGGTTGGTGTGGCCGACGTTATCGAGGGGTGGTTTGCCGTATTTCGTCTCGCCAATCTGCAGGTAAGGAGTTTCGCGGGTGGCCATGATGGCGTTGCCCTGGGGATACACCAGATACAGGCCGTGGGGCTCCCCGGCGATCTGGCCGCCCAGCAGGAACGAGGCTCCGGCACTGGCCCCGGCCTGCTGCAGGGCCGGGCCGTTTTCCTCCTGCACCGCCACGCTCACCCGGCCGATGTAGGCGGCGGCTTCGAACAGGTAATCGCAGGAGCGCAGATCCCCGGCCCCGCTGGCGGAGTCCTCGGCGGGCCGGTCCAGATCCCGCCGGATCCAGCTGACCACGGCCTGGGTGGTGGCCAGATTGCCGGCGGCAAGCAGCACGAACAGCCGGTCGGAGGCCGGCTGGAAGACGTACATCTTGCTGTAGCTCGAGATATAATCAACTCCCGCATTCGTGCGGGAATCTGAAGCCATGACCAGGCCCTTCTCCAGCCAGTAGCCGATGCAGTACGTCACCCTGTTTGGCCGCTGATGCAGGCCGCTGAGGCTAGCCCACAGGTCCTGAGTGAGGGCGGGGCAAACACCGGAACCCGGCAGCTCCCCGCCTTGCCTTCGGCACGTCCCCACCGCCGGACCCCTGGCACCGAGGGGGCCCGCGTTCAGGGGGCCAAGGGGGCGGAAGGCGGCGCCACCGTCGGGCCGGTCGGGTCGGTGACGTTGGCGCAGAGATCCAGCACGATCTGCTGACCCAGCGACCGCCCCAGCGGCACGGTCCAGGGCTCCCAGGCGCCGTTGACCAACCAGGCCTGGCGGAGGCTGCTGCAGTGCACCGCCACCGCCGTCGCCTGGGCCCGCATCGGCCCCACATCCGCCTGGGTGGGTTGCACCAGCGTCACCCGCACGCCGCCGGGATGGAGCTTCCAGCCGCCCCAGTCGACGAGGGTGTTGCCGTAGAAGCGCCAGCGCACCGCCTCACCCGGCTTCGGCGGCAGGGGCGAAGGGGGTGCGGTGGGGGCCGGAGCCGTCACGGCCGGGGGAGTGGTCGGGGCCGGGGAGGCGGTGGCCGTGGGCGTCGGCGTGGCGGGGGCGGCCGGCTTCGCGGTGGCCGAGGGCTTGGTCGTGGTGGTGGGCTTGGCGGTTGACGAGGGCTTCGCGGTGGGCTTGGCCGTGGCCGCCGCAGAGGCTGGGGGCAGCTTCAGCCAGGCGCCCAGCTTGAGCTGGTCGGGCTTGAGCCCGGGGTTGGCCTTCTGAAGGGCCGCCACGGTCGTGCCATGGCGCGCCGCCAGCAGAGCCAGGGTGTCTCCGGCGCGCACCTGCACGAGCCCCTTCGATGGCGGCAGTTTGAGCTGCTGGCCGATCTGCAGCTCCTCGGGCTTGGTGATCCTGTTGAGGCGCATCAACTCCTGCACGCTCACCCCGTACCGGGCGGCGATGGCCTCCAGCGTGTCTCCCTGGACAACCTTCACGCTGCGGGCGGGCGGAGCCCCCTGGCTGAAGGCCACGGGGCTGAAGCCGAGCCCGCTGAAGGAGAGAAAAAGGGCGGCAAGAACAGCCCCGGACGCCGATGCATGTCGACCCATGATTCCCTCACTTCCTGCACAAGAAAGCTACCAGAACCGGACACCATCCCAGAATCAGCACATTCCAGACCCTGCAGATCGTGGCCCTGACCGTTGAACGCAACGTCGCAACATGTCATCAAACAGGCATAGAAATGCCCGACGACGACCCTCTGATCGGCCTCTGATCGTCAGCCCCTCAGCCGCAGGGCTTCAAGGCGCCGACGCCGCCATCAGGAAGGGCGGCGCCGCCGACGGCGGGGTGTCCGCCGCGCCCGCCTGCGGGCCCCCTTGCCGGCCAGCGGCGCCATCGATCAGGGAGGCCAGGGCCAGGGCACCATCGATCACCACCAGCACGGCCCAGACCAGCACCAACAACAGCTCCGCCAAACCTGTCCGCTCCGGGACCTTGAAGGGTGGGACTGGCACCGAGGGCACCACAGACACGGCCGGCTCCGGGGGAAGCGTTGCCGCCAGCGCAGGCTCCGTGAGCTCCGGCAACGCGATCTGAGGCTCCGAGACCTCCGGCTCCAGGGGCTCCGGCGTGGCGATCTCCGTGATGACGACCGCACTCAACCGGGGCAACGGCTCGGGTGGGGACCCGGCAGGCACGGCGGGGCTGGCCAGCTCAGGACGGGCCTGAAACAGCAGGGCCGTGGGCGGCTCGCCCGGCACCGGCCAGGGCGGGCGGGCGGGGCGCCGGCCCCTGGTCTTGGCGTGCTGCTCCCGCAGCCGTTCGGCAAGCGTGGGCAGCATGGGATCGATCCTCCATCTCCTGTAACGATCCTCACGGCCTGGCCCGGCCGCCGCAATGGAGCCGGCGGGGCACTCCATGTTTCGTCACAACGAACCGCTGGGCTGGTCCGGGGCGGCGGCCAGATCCTCCCCCTCTGGGTCGGACTCGCCGAACCAGCGGGCCTCCAGGGCCTTGACCACCACATAGAAGGGGGGCACCACCCCCAGCGACAGCACGGTGGCCACCAGCAGGCCGCCGAAGATCACCGTGCCCAGGGACTGCTGGCTGTTGGCCCCGGCCGTGGTGGCCACCACCAGGGGCAGGAAGCCGGCCAGGGCGGCGATGGCCGTCATCAGGATCGGCCGCAGCCGGGACTCGGCCGAGGCGATGGCGGCCTCGGCGGCGGTCATGCCCTCCTTCATGTGCTGCTCGGCCACCTCGACGATCAGGATGCCGTTCTTGGCCGCCAGCCCGATCAGGGTCACCAGACCCACCTGGGCATAGATGTTGAGGTCGATCGAGCGCAGCGCCAGAAACACCAGGGCGCCGAGCATGGCCAGGGGCACGGTCATCAGGATGATCACCGGCGTCACGTAGCTCTCGTACTGGGCCGAGAGCACCAGATAGACCACCAGGATCCCCAGGCCGAACACCAGGACACTGGCGTTGCCCGCCGACAGCTGCAGGGCGGCCAGACCGGTGAAGGCGTAGCCGATGTTGTTGAAGTCCTGGGCGTGGAACAGGTCCTGGATCAGCGTCAGGGCCTGCCCGGAACTCTTGCCGACCGCCTCAGCCCCCTGGATCAGGATGGTGCGATAGAGGTTGAAGTGGCTGATCACCGGCGGCGCGCTGGTGAGCTCGGCGGTGGCGAACTCCGACACCTGGACCAGCTTGTCATCCCTGCTGCGCACGTAGAAACTGAGAACATCCTCCAGGGATTTGCGGTTGGCGGCCGCCGCCTGCACATAGATATTCCTCACCTGGCCGCTCTCGTAGGTGAGGCCCGAGTAGTTGCTGCCCGCCAGCACGGCGATGGTCTGCATCGCCTGCTGGAAGTCGATGTTGAGGGCCCCCACGATCGAACGGTCGATCTTCAGCCCGAAGGCCGGCGCACTCGGGATGAACTGGGTGTAGAGGGTGGAGAAGCCGCCGCTGGCCGTGCCGGCCTGGATCAGCTGCTTGGCCTGGTCATCGAGCTGGTTGAAGGTGAAGGCCCCGTTGCTGAGGTCGTTGAACTGGAAGTAGAAGCCCCCCTGGGCCGAGAAGCCAGGAATCGCCGGAGGCTGGGCCGCCACCGCCATGCCGGAGCTGATCTGGCTGAGTTTGGCGTTGAGCCGGTTGATGATCGCCGGGGCCTTCTGGTCGGTGCCGCTGCGCTCCTCGAGGGGCTTGAAGCCGAAGAAGAACACCCCCTGATCGGGGCTGGCGCCGTTGAAGCCATAGCCGCTGACCACCGAGCCGGCGATGATCTCCTCCTCGGCATTGAGCACCTTGGCCACCTCCAGGGCGGTGCCCTGGGTCTGGCTGAGGGAGGCACCGTTCTGGAGCTGGAAGATGCCCATGCCGTAGCCCTGGTCCTCCTCGGGGATGAAGGCGGAGGGGAGGGCGGTGAAGGCGAAAAGGGTGAGGGCGATGCCGGCGCCCAGTCCCACCAGAATCCAGCGGCGCCGGGCGATCAGGCCCCCCACCATTGCGGCGTAGCCACGCTCCAGGCGCGTGAAGAAGGCGTTGAAGCGGCTGAAGATCCAGACCAGATTGGCGCCGGCGAGCACACCGCCAACCACGCCGATCACGTAGGTGATGCTGCCGAAGGAGGCGGCACTGAAGCGGCCGAAGGCCAGACCCACCACCACCCCGCCGATGATCCCCACCACCCGACCGGGAGGTGCTGATTTCTGGCTCCTCAGCAGCAGGGCCGAGAGCATGGGAGAGAAGGTGAGGGCGTTGAAGGCGGAGATCGCGATCGAGAAGGCGATGGTGAGGGCGAACTGGCGGTAGATGATGCCGATGCCGCCGGGATAGAACGCCACCGGCACGAACACCGCCATCAGCACCAGGGCGGTGGCCACCAGGGCGCCGAACAGCTCGCCCATGCATTCCATGGCGGCCTGACGGGGACGCATCCCCTTCTCCAGGTTCTTCTCCACCGCCTCGATCACCACGATGGCGTCATCCACCACCAGGCCAGTGGCCAGCACCAGGCCCAGCAGGGTGAGCTGGTTGATCGAGAAACCGAAGATCTTGACGAAGGCGAAGGTGCCGATCAGGGAGATCGGAATCGCCAGGCTGGGCACCACGGTGGCCCTCCAGTCCTGCAGGAACAGGAACAGGATCAGCAGCACCAGCACGATGGCCAGGCCGAGGGCATCCACCACCCCCTCCACGGCCGACTCGATGAACTGGCCGATGTTGTAGATCTCGAACACCTTGACGCCCGGGGGGACGCTCTGGGTGAACTGGTTCATCACCTGCACCACCTGGTTCGAGACATCGAGGGCGTTGCTCTCGGGGGTCTGGAAGACGGCGACGGTGATCGAGGGGTGGCCTTCGATGCTCACCGCCTGCTGGGCGAAGGTGTTGGTGCCGTAGGTGGCTTCGCCGACATCCTTGAGACGCAGCAGGTTGCCGGTGGAGGTGCGGCCGACGATCAGGTTGTTGAGCTCCTCGACGGACACCAGGTTGCCGTTGTTCTCCACCAGGATCGGGTAGGCGAACTTCTGGCTGCCCGCGGCCGGCGGTCCGCCCACCAGACCACCGATCGCCACGGTGTTCTGGCTGGCCACCGCATTCACCACCTGATCGGCGGTGAGGTTGTTGGCGGAGAGCTTGTTGGCATCGACAAACAGCCAGAAAGCCGGATTGCTGCCCCCCAGCAGGTTGACGGTGGCCACCCCGGGCACCCGCTCCAGCTGGAAGTACAGGTTCTGATAGATGAGGCCGTTCAGATAGGAGGCGTCGAACTGGCCTTCCGTCGAGGAGACCTGATAGGCCAGCAGGATCGACGGGGTGCTCTGCATCACCGACACCCCGGTGGCCTGCACCTGCTGGGGCAGCTGGGGCATCGCCAGGGAAACGCGGTTCTGCACGTTCACCTGGTCGATGTTGATATCGGTGCCTTCGTTGAAATAGACCTGAATCGTGCTCGTCCCAGACATATTGCTGGTGGAGGAGATATAATTCGCGCCCGGAACGCCGTTGATCTGCTGCTCGATCGGGTTGGTCACCGCCTGCTCGGTGACCAGGGAATTGGCCCCTCCATAGTTGGAGGTCACCTGGATCAGGGGTGGGGCAATGTTGGGGAGGTTCTCGATCGACAGCGTGGGGATGGCGATCAGGCCCACCAGCACGATCAGGATGCTGCAGACGGTGGTCAGAACCGGCCGCTTGATGAAGTTATCGGAGAACGACATCGGAGTTCAGCTCGCCGCAGGGGCCGGGGCCGTAGCCGTAGCCCGCCGCACTGGCATGCCGGAGCGCAACAGGGCCGTGTTGCTCACCACCACCTCATCGCCTTTGGTCAGGCCGGAGAGCACCGGATAGGCATTGTTCTGCAGCTTGCCCAGCTTCACCGCCGTCTGGACCACCACCGGCGTGGTGCCAGGGAGCTTTTCCAGCTTCTGCTTCTGGGCGGGCAGCAGCTGATCGGAGGCCTTGATCTGGGGCAGGACCGTGGAGAGGGGCAACACCCGATACACGAACGGCTGCTGGGCCTGCATCATCACCGCCTCCACCGGCACCGCCAGCTGGTCGCTGGTGCCGGTGATGATGCGGTTGCGCACGTACTGGCCCGTCTTCAGCACCCCCGTGAGATTGGGGAATTCCGCCTTCACCAGCACCGTGTTCGGCTGGCCCGAGGACTGGGTGGCATTGGCGAAGTAGGGGGAGACGAACACCACCCGGCCCACGCCCCGCACCGGAGGATTGCCCTGGCTCTCCACCTGGACCGGCTGGCCGATCTTCACCTGGCTGGACTGGGTGGCCGGCACATCCATCAGGGTCCAGAGGGAGGAGTTGTTGACGATTCCCGTGATCGCCTGGCCCTGGCGCACGTAATCCCCCAGCTTGACTGAATCAAGGTTGCCGATCTGACCGTCGATCGGCGCGGTGACGAACTTGTACCCCAGGGTGGCGGCACTGGAGCGGGCCTGGTCGCGGCTCTGGATCGCCTGGGTGATGTAGTAATCCCGGTCCTTGGTCGAGACGGCCCCCTGCTCGTTCAGGAAGACATAGCGCTCGGCGTTGACGCGATCCTTGATCGCCTCGGCCCGGTCGGAATCAAGGGTGGCCGACTCCTGCACGTTGTCGAGCACAAGAATCGGCTGACCCGCCTTCACCTGCTGGCCCTCCCTGGCCAGGATCCGCACCACCCGGCCATCCGACTGGGGCCGCATCACCACGTTGGACGTGGACTCAATGGTGCTGATCGTCTCGATGCCCGGCGTGAAGCGGAACTCCCCCACCGTCACCGTCTGCACCACCAGGGGCGGCCTGGCCTCAGGGGCGGCGGAGCCGCAGGCGGCCAGCAGCCACGTCAGGGGGAGGAGAGAAGGGAGAGCCTGCCAGCGCACCGGACCGGGTTCATACCTCCGCAAGGTACCGGAAAAGGCCCGACCGCCCCACTGGGCCGGAGCGCCATGCGGCCCCTCAGCGGCGCGGTCCGGGTCCACCGCCCCGGCCATGGTGCCGGTGGTAGTCGGGCTCCGGGTTGGATTCCTGCAGCTGGCGCACCGCCTCCACCGCCATACCGGCCACCGCACCGAAGCCACCGAGCACCACCGTGCTCCAGAAGAGGGCCTGGGGGGTGACCCGCAGGGGGGTGTGCTCGACGATGGAACGCAGGAACAGGGCGATGGCCAGGCCCACCACACCGGTGAGCATGCCGGCGCAGAGCACCCGGCGGCCGCTCAGCGGTGGGCAGGGGGCCGGCATCAGGACCCCAGGCCGGGGGAGGCTTCGGCCTCGGCGGGCGGGGATCCGGCGGTGAGCTGCTTCATGACGACGTAGAACACCGGCACCACGAACAGGGACAGCACGGTGGCCACGGCCAGACCCCCGAAGACCACCGTACCCAGGGAAGCCTGACTGCGGGCACCGGCACCGCTGGCAAACACCAGGGGCAGGAAGCCGAACAGGGAGGAGATGGCGGTCATCAGGATCGGCCGGAAGCGGGACTGGGCCGAGGCCCGCGCAGCTTCCAGGGCGGATTCACCCTCCTGCATGCGCTGGTTGGCGAGATCGACGATGAGGATGCCGTTCTTGGCCGCCAGACCGATCAGCATCACCAGGCCCACCTGGGCATAGATGTTGAGAACTTCACCCCTCAGGTAAAGGAAGGCCAGGGCCCCGAGCATGGCCGTCGGCACGGTCATCAGGATGATCAGGGGATCGCTGTAGCTCTCGTACTGGGCCGAGAGCACCAGGTAGACGGTGAGGATGCCGAGGGCGAAGATCACGATCGCCAGGGCCCCTGCCGCCACCTCCTCCCGGGAGATGCCGGTCCAGTCGAAACCGACCCCGGAGGTGGAGAGGTTGTTGAAGAGGTCCTGGATGTCCTTGATCGCCTGGCCGGAGCTGCGGCCCGGCAGGGCGGACCCCTCCACCTTGATGGAACGGAACAGGTTGAAGCGGGGAATCACCGACGGCCCCGTGGTCGATTCGACCGTGATGAACTCCGACAGGGGGATCTGGTCGCCGCTGGCATTGGGCACATACAGGGACTTCAGCTGCTCCGGATTGGCTCGGTAGCGCTCATCGGCCTGGACGAAGATGCGGCGAACCCTGCCGGCATCGAAGGTGTCGTTGACATAGAAGGAGCCGATGTTGAAGCTGAACGTCTGCATCGCCGTGCCGTAGTCGACCCCGAGGGCCGCCATGCGGTCCCGGTCGACGAGGATCTGCAGCTGGGGGGCCTCGGGGGAGAACTGGGTGAACACCCGATCGAACAGACCGCTCTGGTTGGCCTTGCTGACCAGCTGGGTGGCCGCCGCGAAGAAATCGGCCGAGGAAAGCGCACCCCCACTGCGGTTAAGCATCTGCATCTCGAAGCCCGCACCGGTGCCGTAGCCGGGGATCGCGGGGGGTTCGACGACGATGATGCGGGCCTCCTGGATCACCGAGAGCTTGCGGTTCAGCCGCTGGGTGATCGCCGCCACCGACTGCTCATCGGAGGTCCGATCATTCCAGTTGCGGGTGCCGAAGAAGAACAGGCCCCGGTTAGGGGCGTTGCCATCGAGGCTGGCGCCGCTGAACACCGCCGCCGTGGTGATGTCCTTCTCGCTGCGCAGGATTTCCGCCACCCGCTGGTTGATGCGGCGCGTCGTCTCCAGTGAGGCGCCGTCAGGGCCCTGGACGATACCGATGGCGTAGCCCTGGTCTTCGACGGGAACAAAGCCTGTCGGGATCGAGGTGAAGGCGAAACCGGTGAGCACAATGCCGCCGGCCAGCAGGGCCATGATCAGCCGGCGCTTGCCCAGCACCCAGGCCAGACCGGCTTGGTAACGCCGCTCGATGCCGGCATAGATGACGTTGAAGCGGCGGAAGATGAACGGGGCACCCCAGCCGAGCAACCCGCCGATCAGCGTGTAGATCAGCACCTCCAGCGGGCTGTTCAGCTGTCCCAGCATCACGGCCGCGACGGCACCGCCGATGGCGAAGGGCAGCCGCAGCGGCAGCCGGGTGAGCAGGTGCAGGCCGAAGCCGATCGCCGCGGCCAGGGCCAGAACGCCGAGGGCCACCAGGATGCCGCCGCCGCTGGCCAGAAGCCCGTAGACGAAACCGATGAACACACCGGAAATCGCGTAGGTGCGGCGGCTGGGCGGCTCACTCTCCCGGGCCAGCAACAGGGCCGAGAGCATCGGCGAGAAGGTGAGGGCGTTGAAGGTGGAGATCAGGATCGAGAAGATGATCGTGGCGGCGAACTGCTTGTAGATCGTCCCGGTGGCTCCGGGGAAGAACAGCACCGGCACGAACACGGCGAACAGCACCAGGGAGGTGGCGATGACGGCGCCGAACAGTTCATCCATGGTGGCCTTGGCACTCTCCAGGGCGCTGAGGCCGGAGCCCTTCTTGGTGGAGGTGTCCTCGATCACGGTGATGGCGTCATCCACCACCAGGCCCGTCGCCAGCACCAGGCCGAACAGGGTGAGCTGGTTGAGGGTGAAGCCGAAGGCCTTCACGAACAGGAAGGTGCCCACCAGGGCCACAGGAATGGCGATGGCCGGCACCAGGGTGGCCTTCCAGTTCTGCAGAAACAGGAACAGGATCAGCACCACCAGCACCACCGCTTCCCGCAGGGCGGTGGTGACCCCTTCGATCGAAGCCTCGACGAATTCGGTGTTGTCGTAGATCTTCTGGATCGTCATGCCCACCGGCAAGGTCTCGGCAAACTCCTTGATCACCTCCTCCACCCCGTTGGAGACATCGAGGGCGTTGCTGCCGGTGAGCTGATAGACCGCCATGCCCACCGAAGGGACACCGCGCAGATCGGTGGCCTCGATGTCGAAGGATTCACCCCCGAGGGTCACCCGCCCCACGTCCCGCAGACGCACCAGGCCACCGTCGGCGGTGGAGCGCAGGATCATCGAGCCGAATTCCTCCGTGGTCCGCAGCCGGCCCTGCAGCTGCACGGTGAGGGTGAACTGCTGGCCCTCGGGGGAGGGGGCACCGCCGATGCGGCCCACGGGCACCAGCCGGTTCTGGCTGCGCAGGGCCGCCACCACGTCAGCGGCGGAGAGCTTGTTGGCGGCCAGACGGTCCGGATCCAGCCAGAGGCGGAAGGCCAGCTGGCGGTTGCCGAAATAGGTGAGCTCGCCGACACCGGGCACCCGCCGCACCGCATCGGTGAGGTTCTGATCCAGCAGGCCGCTGATGGTCTCGAGGCTGTACTGGTTCTTGGGATCTTCGCTGGTGAAGTTGTAGACAAGCAGGATCGAGTTCGAAGCCTTGTTCACCGTGATGCCGGACTGGCGCACCTCCTCCGGCAGGCTCGGCTGGGCCAGGGACACCCGGTTCTGGACGTTCACCTGGTTGATGTCACCGTCGCTGCCGCTGGCGAAGGTGACGGAGATGGAGCTGGAGCCATCGGCCGCACTGGTGGAGGTGATGAACTCCATGTTCTGCACCCCGTTGATCTGCTGCTCGAGCACGCTGGTGACGCCCTGCTCGACGCTGACCGCGTCAGCCCCCACGTAGCGGGAGGTCACCCGCACCGTGGGCGGGGCGATGTCCGGCAGGCTCTCGATCGGCAGCAGCGGAATCGCGATCAGGCCGGCGATCACGATCAACAGGCTGCACACCGTGGTGAGCACCGGCCTGAGGATGAACGTGTTCGAAGGAGACATCAGGCTGGGCTCAGTTGACCTTGACGGGCGCGCCGTTGCGGAGGTTGATCAGGTTCGTGGTGATCACGCGGGTGCCGGGCTGGAGGCCCCTGAGCACCGGATAGCGGTTGTTCTGCAGGGGGCCCAGCTGCACCGGCGTCTGCAGGGCGAAGCTGGTGCCGGCGGGGAGTTTGCGGGCCACCGCAAGGTCGGTGCGGCCGGGGCGCCGCTCCAGATCGGCCAGGCTGCCCACCTCGTAGACGAAGCTCTGGCCGGAGACCTGGGTGACGGCGGCGAAGGGAACCGAGAGCTCCTGGCGGCTGTCGAGGATCAGCCGGGTGCGGGTGCGCAACCCGGTGCGCAGGACCCCGCCCGGATTGGCGAACTCGGCCTTGGCCAGCAGGGACTGGGTGCCGGCCACCACACCCGGATCGAGGGAGCCCACCACCCCCTGGGCCATCGGCTTGTTGGTGGCCGGATCCATGAGGATCACCGTCTGCCCCACCCGCAGCCGATTGGAGAACACCGCCGGCACATCCACCCGGGCCATCAGCCGGTCGTTGCGGATGATCGTGGTGAAGGGGTCGCCGGCGGCGATCACATCCCCCAGCTTCACCTGCACGTCGCCGACGGTCCCGGCGATGGGCGCCTTGAGATCGCGGAAGGCCAAATCGGCCCGGCGCGCCACCAGGTCCTGCCGTGAGGAGAGGTAGCGCTGGCGGAACTCGTCCCGCTGGAAGGCGCTGGCGGCCCCCTGCCGCACCAGGTATTCGTAGCGCTCGTAGTTGAGCTTGTTGGTCTGGACCTCCGCCTCCAGGCGGGCCACATCGGCGCGGGCCTGGGCCTGGTCGAGCACCAGCAGGATCTGGCCGGCGGACACCTTGTCGCCCTGGCCCACCAGGAGCCGCTCGATCCGTCCGCCGGCCTGGGCCGCCAGCCGCACCTCCTCGATGGCTTCAAGGGTGCTAACGGTGTCGACGTTGTCGGTGAAGGGGGCCAGGGTGGCCGGCTCGGCACGCACCGACAGCGGTGGCCGGCCCGGGGGAGCCTCCGCCTGGCAGGCCCCCAGCAGGGCCGCGGCGAGAAGGGCGGCGGCGGCGGGGAGGGGGTTGGGGGAGCGTCGCAGGCGCCCCGTGGGTGCCCCGGGAAGAGGCGGCCTGCTCGGATGGCCGATCACGGGTTCAGCGACGATCAAGGCTTCCGCCAGACCGTACCGCTCCAGAGGCTCTGTCGGCGAGATGATGGGGCGGTGAGTGATCTGTTCTGGCATCAGGGCGAGCAGGCCAGGCGCAGGATCGCCCCGCTGGCGGATCGGCTGCGGCCGCGCAGCCTCGACGACTTCGTGGGCCAGGCGGCGATCCTGGGCCCGGGGCGGCTGCTGCGTCGCGCCATCGCCGCCGACCGGGTCGGCAACCTGATCCTGCACGGCCCCCCCGGCACCGGCAAGACGACGCTGGCGCGGATCATCGCCGGCAGCACCCGGGCCCACTTCAGCAGCCTCAACGCCGTGCTGGCGGGGGTGAAGGACCTGCGCGCCGAGGTGGACGCCGCCAAGCAGCGGCTGGAACACCACGGCCTGCGCACGATCCTGTTCATCGATGAGGTGCACCGCTTCAACAGCGCCCAGCAGGACGCCCTGCTGCCCTGGGTGGAGAACGGCACCGTGACCCTGATCGGTGCCACCACCGAAAACCCCTACTTCGAAGTCAACAAGGCCCTGGTCAGCCGCTCCCGCCTGTTCCGCCTCCAGCCCCTGGAGCCGGAAGACCTGCGCCTGCTGCTGCAGCGGGCCCTGGCCGATCCCGAACACGGTTACGGCCAGCGCCACGTCGAGCTCTCCGAGGAGGCGGGTGCCCACCTGCTGGACGTGGCGGGGGGCGATGCCCGCAGCCTGCTCAACGCCCTCGAGCTGGCGGTGGAGACCACCGAAGCCGATGCAGGCGGCGTGATCCGCATCGACCTGGCCATCGCCGAGGAGTCGATCCAGCAGCGGGCGGTGCTCTACGACAAGCAGGGGGATGCCCACTTCGACACCATCAGCGCCTTCATCAAGTCGATCCGGGGCTCCGACCCCGATGCGGCCCTGTTCTGGCTGGCGCGGATGGTGGAGGCCGGCGAGAACCCGCGCTTCATCCTGCGGCGCCTGCTGATCTCCGCCGGTGAGGACATTGGCCTGGCCGATCCCCAGGCGATGGTGGTGGTGGAGGCCTGCGCCGCGGCCTTCGACCGGGTGGGGCTGCCGGAGGGGCTCTACCCCCTGGCCCACGCCACCCTCTATCTGGCCGGCACCGAGAAGAGCAACAGCAGCCTCGGCTTCTTCGATGCGGTGAAGGCGGTGCGCGAAGCCCGGCGCCAGCAGGTGCCCGCCCATCTGCGCGATGCCAACCGGGACGGCGAGGCCTTCGGCGATGGGGTGGGCTACCGCTACCCCCACGCCTATGCCGACCACTGGGTGGCGCAGCAGTACCTGCCCCAGTCCCTGCAGGGGGAGGTGTTCTGGCAGCCGGGGGCCCTGGGCTGGGAAGGGGGACTGCGGAAACGGCTGCAGCAGCGCCGGGCCGCCCAGCTGGCCGCCGCGGCCGAAACGGCCGCCGACGACCGCGGCGACCTGCTCAGCAGCAGCCCGGACGACCCCCTGCTCAACCGCTGGCTGCAGCGCCAGGCCGGGGCGGAGGGCGAACGGCTCGACCGCCTGCGGCGGCGGTTCTGGGAGGACGCCGCCATCGGCCGCCTCGACCGGGTGCTGGTGCTGGAGGCCCACTCCCTGCTCTGGGCCCTCGATCCGCTGGAGGCGGCCAGCGAGGGGGAGGTGGTGCTGGCCACGCCATCGGCGGCCGTGCTCGATCGCCTCCAGGCCCAGCTGCAGTTGCTGGATCAGTTGCGGCGCCCCCGCCTGCTGGCCGCGGCCCCGGAGACGCCCGACCCCCTCCGGGCCCAGCTGGAACCATGGCCCCAGGCGGAGGGGCGCTTCGAATGGATCGCGGCGCGCCAGCCCTGGCGCGGCTGCTCGCCGGAGCAACGGCGGACCTGGCTGGAACTGCTCACGGACCTGGCGGCCCCCGGCGCCCGGGCCCAGTTGCTGTTCACCCATCCCCTGCTGGGGCCGGCGGGCAGCCTGCGCGCCCTCGTGGGCCGCAGCGCCAGCGGCGCGACGCCGGCTGTGCTCGAGACGGCGGCCGAGCTGGAACGGGAGTGGCTGGCGGCCGTCGCCGATCAGGCCGATCACGTGCAGGAGGGCCTGGAATCCCTCGGCTGGAGCGTGCAGCGACGCGTCTGGGAGGAGGCCCTCGAGCTTCCCCTCGGCGACGCCCTGCTGGAGCGCTGGTTCGGCAAGGGGGCCAGCTACCGGAAGCAGCTGACCCCGGCGCTGGCTGCCGCCGGCCGTAAGACCCTCGAAGCCCTGTTCCGGGAGCGGCGTGGGACCGCGCTGCCCCAGCCCCTGGGGCACACCCTGCTGCTGGCCCGGCGCGGCGCCGGGCCATGAAGAGGGGGCCATGAAAAAAGCCCCGGCGAAGCCGGGGCTGCAAGGCGTTGGGGGAGAAAAGTCTCCCCCGGTGGCTCACCAGAGGCCGCGGACGGGCTGATCCATCACGGGAGCGGGAGCAGCGGGGGTTTCCCGGACCATGGCGACGGGGTCGGCCATCTGGTTGGCCTGGATGCAGGCGGGCAGGAAGACGTACCAGGAGAGCAGCGAGGTGCACTGGGCGGTACCGGGTGCGCAACGACCTTCTGCACAGATGTTCTGCGCACCGGTGTAGGTGTTGCAGAAATCAGCAAGGCGGAAGTCGGTGGGCAGGGCCTTCATGATGCCGGCCGAGGAGATCGAGCCGTCCTTGGCATCGGAGATGATCGCCGACCGCAGAGCCTGAACCGCATAGGTGTTCATGCTGTAGTACGGGAAGTAGCTGTTGGTGGCGTTCTTCAGGAACTTCACACCCGCATCGGAGTAGAGGAAGCGGGACACCCCCACCAGATTGACCGAGTAGGTCTTGGTCATGCCGGACTTGACCTCGTCGGAGGTCCAGCCGGAGCGGGCCAGACCGCCCTCCAGGCCTCGGTCCGTGATGTCACCGGAACCCAGGAAGGTGTCGAAGGCCGCCTGGTTGGTGGACCACACGGCGCCGCCGGTGTTCCAGCGGACGGGCAGATCGTTGTCCACGGCCGCGGAGGCGGGAAGCACGGAGGCGGTGATGGCCGTTCCCACAAAGAGACCGGCGAGAATTCTCTTGAACACGGGAGGTGATGTTGACTTCGCTATCAACCTAAGCATTGAAGGTGATTCTGCCTACATCATGTGGGCAGTTTCTTTGCCTCCCCACACACAACGGAATGAGACTCCCCCCGCCGGGGCCCTGGGATGTGGGACCAGGCGCACCGGACTGGACCCGGGGGCGGGACCCGGTGGGAGGCCCCATCCAGGAGCTTGCCCCTAGGGTGAAGTGGTTGTCATTCGCTCCAAGGTTCAACCCATGGCCCTGCAGGTGGGAGATCCAGCCCCCGACTTCACCCTCCCCGATCAGACCGGTGAGGCCGTCTCCCTCGCCGGGCTGAGGGGCCAGCGGGTGGTGATCTACTTCTACCCAAAGGACGACACGCCGGGCTGCACCAAGGAGGCCTGCAACTTCCGCGACCGCTGGAGTGCCTTCGAAACCCACGGCATCCGGGTGCTGGGGATCAGCAAGGACGGCGCGACCAGCCACGGCAAGTTCGTCGCCAAGTACGACCTGCCCTTCACCCTGCTGACCGACGCCGAGCCCTGTCCCGTGGCCGAGGCCTACGGCAGCTACGGGCTCAAGAAGTTCATGGGCAAGGAGTACATGGGCATGATGCGGCACACCTTCGTCGTCGACGCCGAGGGCAAGCTGGAGCGCATCTATCTCAAGGTGAAGGCCGAGGAGATGGCCGATCAGATCCTCGAGGACCTGGGCCTGGCCTGAGCCGAGCCTTACGGCGCAGCGGGACGCAAAGCCATCAGCGCCTCCAGACAGAGCTCGGGGTGGTGCGTCAGGGCGTCCTCCCCCAGCTCCGGCCACCGCCGCAGCAGCGGCAGCAGGGCGGGCCCGTCACCGCCGGTGAGCACGATCCGGCAACGCGGCTCCTGCACCCGGGCCTGGCGCCCAGCCTCCCGCACCGCGGCGGCCAGACCCTCCACCACCCCCCGTCGCATCGCCGCCGCCGTGGCCAGCGGCCAGTCCTCCTCGCCGGCCGCCAGGTCCCCCACCAGGCTGGGCAGTGCCGCGGTGCCCGAGCCCATCGCCCCCAGCTGCAGCGCGGCCCCCGCCATCAGCCGGCCGCCGCTGAAGCGGCCCTGCCCGTCCACCCGGGTGAGGCTCAGCACCGTGCCCGCATCGGCCACCAGCACCGGGCCGCCGCACAGCCGGGCCGCCCACCAGCCCGCCAGGGCCCGGTCGATGCCGAGCCAGGGGGGTGATCCGGGCAGGGGCACGTCATCCAGCTGCAGTCGTGACGCGGCTGGCAGGGCGGCCTCCGGGGGCACCGGACCCACCGCCGCCCAGGCCAGGGGCGGTTCCACGGCCGAGGTCGGCGTCGGCAGATGCACGAACCGCAGACCGGCCTCGGTCAGACCGCCCTCGCCGCCGTCCCCGTCGGCCAGGGCCCAGTGCCAGCGGCTGTTGCCGATCAGCAGCCAGCGGGGCTGGCGCCCCGGCACCTCAGATGCCCTCGCCCATCAGGCCCGGGAGGTGAATGCCGCACTCCTGCTGCAGCCCGCCGAACCGGGTGGCCCGGCCGTTCGTGGTGCCGTCGTCGGGGGCGCTGGTGTGCCAGTCGCCGACGGTCGAATAGCCCTGCTCGAACAGCGGGTGCTGGGGCAGGTCGTGCTCCTGCATGTAGTAGTAGACGTCGCGACGGCTCCAGGTGAGCAGGGGCCGCAGCGACCAGCGCTGCCGCACCGGATCCAGGCAGTTCATGCCCCCGCGGTGGTCGGTCTGGCCGGACCGCACCCCGCTGGCCCAGCAATGCACCTGCAGCCGCTCCAGCCCCCGGTCGAGGGGTTCGACCTTGCGGATGCGGTTGTAGGTGCGCATGTCTTCGGGGGCCTCCGTCTCCCACAGCCGGCCATGCAGAGCCTCCATCCGGGCCGGGCTCATGTCGGCCTGAAGCACGTGCAGATCCAGCTTGAGGCGATCGCAGAGCTGGTCGGCGTAGCGATAGGTCTCGGGGGGCAGGTAGCCGGTGTCGACCCAGAGCACCGGGATGGCGGGCCAGGCACCGGAGCCGTCAAGGGCACTGACCATGTGCAGCATCACGGCCGACTGGATGCCGAAGCTGGTGGTGACGGCGAAGTGGCCGGCGAACGCCTCCTGGGCCCAGCGCATCCGCCCGATCGCATCGAGGGGATCAAGGCCCGCCCGGGCAGCATCGAGATCGATGGCGGCGCCATGGCGATCGCGGGGCAGTGCCTGCAGAGCCGCATTCAGGTGCGCCGCACCGCCCTCGGGGCTGGTGGACGCCGTGGTGGACGTCGTGACGGGAAAGGACACCATGGAGCCATCATCGCCCTTCGGCCGTCCGGTCGATGTGGTTAGGGTGACGCCATGCAAGGGCACCCGAATCCGGCCCGGAATCCGGCCCAGAACAACGTTGTCATCGTCGGGGGTGGCTTCGGCGGCCTGTACACCGCCCTGGCTCTGGCCCAGCGGAAGCACCACCCCCCCGTCCTGCTGATCGAGCCGAACGACCGTTTCCTGTTCCTGCCGCTTCTCTACGAGCTGCTGAGCGGCGAGCTGCGCGGCTGGGAGATCGCCCCCCGCTACGACGGCCTGCTGGCCGGCCGCGGCCTGGCCTGGCTGCAGGACCGGGTGGAGCGGATCGACGCCGATGGCCATCGTCTCCACACCGCCGGGGGCCGCACCATCCCCTACGGCCGCCTCGTCATCGCCACGGGGGCCGAGAGCAACACCTTCGCGGTACCTGGGGCCGATCGCCACAGCCTGGGCTTCCGCAGCCTGGCCGATGTGGAGCGGCTCCAGCGCCTGCTGGCCGACCTCAGACAGCAGCGCAGACCCCTGCAGCGCATCGCCGTGGTCGGAGCCGGTCCGACCGGGGTGGAGCTGGCCTGCAAGCTCGCCGACATGGCCGAGGGCAGCGCCGTGATCGAACTGATCGAGCAGGGTCCGCAGCTGCTGCCCCAGGCCAGGGCCTTCAACCGGGAACAGGCCGCCCTGGCCCTGCGGCACCGTGATGTGCGGCTGCGTACCCGCACCCAGGTGGAGGCGGTCGAGGCCGAGGCGATCACACTCCGGTGCCAACCGGACGGGGACAGCCCCGCCCACGCCGAAACCCTCGCCGTGCGGGCGGTGGTCTGGACGGCCGGGCTCAGCTTCCGTGCCCCCCGGATCGACCCCGCTCCCGCCTGCGACAGCCGCGGCCGCCTGCTCTGCGGGCCCGATCTGCGCCTGCAGGAGCACGCCGATCTCTTCGTGGCCGGCGATCTGGCCGCCCCGGTCGACCCGGAGGAAGCCGCCGTCCCTGCCACGGCCACGCCTGCCACAGCCCAGGTGGCCTTCCAGCAGGCCCCGGTGCTGGCCGCCAACCTGATCCGCTCCCTGGCGGGGGAACCGCTGGAACCCTTCCACTGGAAGGATCTGGGCGAGATGATGAGCCTCGGCGTCGGCGAAGCCAGCCTCACCGGCTCCGGCGTCACCCTGGCCGGGCCGGCCGCCTACCAGCTACGGCGCCTGGCCTACCTGACCCGCCTGCCTGGCCGGTCCCATCAGCTGCGGGTGGCCGCCGGCTGGCTGGCCGACTGGACACCATGACGGCGACGCCCGCTGCGACACCCCCCTGGCCCCGGCCCCGCGGTCTGCTGCTCGATGCCATGGGCACCCTGATCGGCCTGCGCTCGCCGGTCGGGGCCACCTATGCCGCGGTGGCCGCCGAGCACGGCATCGATGTGGCCCCCGCGGCCATCGACCGGGCCTTCCCGGGCGTGCTGCGGCAGGCCCCTCCCCTGGCCTTCCCGGGCCTCGAGGGCGACCGCCTGCTGGAGGCTGAGCGCCGCTGGTGGGGGGAGCGCATCGACGCCGTGCTGGGCAGCGCTGCACCCACGGCCCTGCACCACGCCCTGTTCGATCGCTTCGCCGACCCCTCCCTCTGGCGCGTCTACCCCGATGTGCCGGCGGTGCTGCGCCGCTGGCACGCCGCGGGGCTGCGCCTGGCCGTGGTCAGCAACTTCGACCGTCGCCTGCAGCCGTTGCTGGAGGCCCTGGGCCTGGCCGATCTGTTCGAGACGGTGGTGGTCTCCAGCAGCGCCGGGGCCGCCAAGCCGTCGCCCCTGCCGTTCCGGATCGCGCTGGAGTCCCTGGGGCTGAGCGCCGCCCAGGTCTGGCACGTGGGCGACAGCCCGGAGGATGGGGCCGGGGCCCACGCCGCCGGGGTGCGCTGTCTGCTGGTGCGGCGTCCTTGAGACAGGGGGTGCTGGCCGGCAGGACGGCGGGCCTGCGGCCCGCCGAGCGCCGGCGGCTGGAGCAGATCTGTCACCGGCGCCACCCCGCCGATGCGATCGCCGACCTGCTCACCCTGCAGCGTCTGGCGGTCGAGGGTCGGGGCCTGGAGCTACTCCTGACCCTGGTGGTGGATGGGCGGGGGCTCTGCCGGCTGCTGTGGGTGGGGGAGCTGGACCACGCCGCTCGCCTGCTGGAGAAACTGCCCGGCCCCTCCCGGCGCCAGGGCCACAACCTGCGCCTGCTCACCTGCGCCGGGGCCGGACGCCAGGCCCAGCTGCAGCCCTCCCCCCAGGAGGCCGTGGTGGGCATGGACCTGGCCCCGGACCTGTGGCTGCGCTTCGGCCAGCAACCGGAGGCCGGCGGACGCTGGCCGGCGGCCATCCACACCCCCGCCGCCAGCGGCGACCGCGCCTGGCAGGGCGTTCTGGAGGGGGATCTGGCCGACCTCTGCGACCAGGATCCCGCCGCCCTCGTCAGCGAGGAAGCGCCGGCCGCCGCGGCCCCGGCCCCGACCCCGGAGGGCCCCGAGCGGGTGCTGCTGCTGGTGCAGACCAGCGGCGACCGGGCCCTGAGCGACCGTCGCATCGCCGAACTGGAGGGTCTGGTGCGCAGCGCCGGCGCCGTGCCGGCGGGGCGGGTGGAGCAGCGACGCCAGGGCCCCGCCACCCGGAACCCCTGGGGGGAGGGCAAGCTGCGGGAGGCGGCCCTGGAGGCCCGCCGCGTCGGCGCCAGCCTGGTGGTGGCCGACCGGGAACTGACGCCGGCCCAGGCCCGGGACATGGAGAACCTGCTCGATCTGTCGGTGAGCGACCGCAGCGAACTGATTCTCGACATCTTTGCCCAGCGGGCCGCCAGCGGGGCCGGACGGCTGCAGGTGGAGCTGGCCCAGCTGCGCTACCGCCTGCCGCGGCTCACGGGCCGCGGCCTGAGCCTGTCGCGGCAGGGGGGCGGCATCGGCACCCGGGGCCCGGGCGAGACCCAGCTGGAGAAGGACCGGCGCGCCATCGCCCGCCGCATCGAACGGCTGCAGCGGGAGGTGCAGCGGCTGGGGGACCACCGGGCCCGGCTGCGCCAGGGCCGGCGCGACCTGCCGAAGGTGGCCCTGGTGGGCTACACCAATGCGGGCAAGAGCTCCCTGCTCAACGCCCTCACCGGGGCCAGCGGCCAGCAGGCGGTGCTGGCCGAGGACAAGCTCTTTGCCACCCTCGATCCCACCACCCGCCGGATCGGGCGGGGGGCGGCCGACGGCGGCCCGCTGCTGGTCACCGACACGGTGGGATTCATCCGGGAACTGCCGCCCCAGCTGATGGAGGCGTTCCGTTCCACCTTCGAGGAGGCGCTCGACGCCGACGGGCTGCTGATCGTGGTGGACCTGGCGGATCCGGCCTGGCCCGAACAGCTCGCCACCGTCCAGACCATCCTCGATTCCCTCCACGCCACCATCCCCCGGCGGGTGATCGGCAACCAGATCGACCGCTGCGCCAGCGGCGAGCTGGAGCGGGCCAGGGCCCTGGAGCCGGGCATGCTGTTCGTCTCGGCCACGGCCGATCTGGGGCTGCAGCATCTGCTCCAGGAGCTCCAGTCCTGGACCGCCGCGGCCACGACCGACGGCCCCGCTGCTGTGCCAGCATCAGCCGGCGCCAATTTCTCTCCCATGACCCTGCAACTGGGCGACACCGTTCCCGATTTCACTCAGGAGTCCCAGCTCGGCCCGATCAACCTCTACGACTTTGCCGGCGACAGCTGGGTGGTGCTCTTCTCCCATCCCGCCGACTACACCCCCGTCTGCACGACCGAACTGGGCGAAGTCTCCCGGCTGCGGGCCGAATGGGAGAAGCGGAATGTCAAGACCATCGCCCTGAGCGTGGATTCCGCCGAGAGCCACAAGGGCTGGATAGGCGACATCAACGAGACCCAGAACACCACGGTCGACTACCCGATCCTCGCGGACAGCGACAAGAAGGTGAGCAGCCTCTACGGCATGATTCACCCCAATTCCCTCAGCAACCTCACGGTGCGCTCGGTGTTCATCATCGACCCCAAGAAGAAGCTGCGCCTGCAGATCACCTACCCCGCCAGCACGGGCCGGAACTTTGATGAGATCCTGCGGGTGATCGATTCCCTGCAGCTCACCGACCACCACCAGGTGGCCACCCCGGTGAACTGGAAGGAGGGCGAGGACTGCGTCGTGGTGCCCTCGATCCCCACCGACGAGGCCCGGGCGAAGTTTCCCAAGGGCGTCACCGAGATCCGTCCCTACCTGCGGATGACTCCCCAGCCCAACAAATGAATCGACGGCAGAGTTGGCGGCACCGGTTGTCGGTGCCGCAGTTCACGGTGGTCACCGGCCTGCTGGTGATCACCTTCGGCACTCTGCTGCTCGCCAGTCCGCTCTGCTCCAGCGATGAGGTGGGCCTCTGGGAGGCCCTCTTCACCGTCACCTCGGCCATCACCGTCACCGGCCTGTCGATCATCGACGTGGGGGCCGAGCTCACCTTTCCCGGACAGGTGGTCCTGGCCGGGCTGATCCTCACCGGTGGCCTGGGCCTGATGGCGATCACCACCTTCCTGCAGGGCTTCGTCCAGGGGCGTTCCGGCCTGCGCCAGCGCCTCGACAAGGGCCGTGCCCTGGATGAATTCGGCGTGGGCGGCATCGGGCCCACCCTCAACCAGATCCTCCTGATCGCCGGCATCGTCATCGGCATCGGCACGCTGACGCTCTACAACTTCGGCTTCACCGATATTCCAGACAAGGGTCAGCGGCTCTGGGCCTCCCTGTTCCACTGCATCAGCGCCTACAACAACGCCGGTTTCGGCCTGTGGCGCGACAATCTGGTGGGTTACCGCAGCCAACCCGTCGTCAATGCGGTAATCGGCCTGCTGATCGTCATGGGCGGCATCGGCTGGCGGGTCACCAATGACATCTGGGTCAACCGCTTCCGGCTGGCCCGCATCCGCCGCCTCAGCCTGCACACCCGCCTGGTCATCCGCACCACGATCGTGCTGATCGTGGTGGGGGCGCTGGGTCTGCTGTTCACCGAGCACTTCGCCACCGAAGGGATGGTGGAGCAGCTCAGTCTCTTGGACAAGCTTCAGGTGACGATCTTCCAGTCGATCACCACCCGCACCGCCGGTTTCAACACCGTGCCGCTGACCCTGGAGACGATCTCCGACGCCGGCATCCTGCTGATGATCATCCTGATGTTCATCGGTGCCAGCCCCGGCGGCACGGGAGGCGGCATCAAGACCACCACCTTTGCCGCCCTGCTCGCCGCCACCCGCTCCACCCTGCGCGGCCACGACGAGGTGGTGGTGCGCAACCGCGAGATTCCCGCCAAGGTGATTCTCAAGGCGGTGGGTGTCACCGTCGGTTCGGGCCTGTTCATCCTGCTGATGGCCCTGGTGCTGGGGCTCGGCAACACCACCGCCGGAACTCCGGGAAGCGAGGCCTTCACCTTCCTGGAGAAGCTGTTCACCTGCGTCTCCGCCTTCGGCACCGTGGGCCTGGATGTCGGGGTCACCAGTCAGCTCAACCGCTGGGGGCAGCTGGTGCTGATGGTGGGGATGTTCGTGGGCCGGATCGGTATTCTCCTTCTGCTTTCTGCCGTCTATGGCAGCCGGCCCCAGAATCGGGTGGGTTTTCCCCGCGAGGAGCTCTACATCTGAGCCCGGTTCCCTTTGATCAGCGCCCCATGCTCCTTGCAACGTCGTCCTCATGAAAACGTCGTCCTCATGAACCAGTGGTGGCAGTGGCAGGGCAGCGAGACCGACACCTCCAACAGCTACGCCGTGATCGGCGTTGGCCGCTTCGGCAGTGCCGTGTGCAAGGAGCTCCTGCGCCACGGGGCCGAGGTGCTGGCGGTCGACCTCAACCAGCGGGCCATCGATGAGCTGCGCCAGATGGATCCGGCCATTGAGGCCCGCGTGGTGGACTGCACCGACGAGGAGGCCCTGAGGGCCGCCGGCGCCCTCGACGTGGGCACGGTGGTGGTGGCGATCAGCGAACCGATCGAAGCCAGCATCACGGCCACCCTGATCGTCAAGGACGGCGTAGGCAGCCGGGTCCGGCAGGTGATCGCCAGGGCCACCAGCGATCTGCACGAGAAGATGCTGCGGCGCGTCGGCGCCGACAAGGTGGTCTTCCCCTCGAAGATGCAGGGGACCCGCCTGGGCATGGAGCTGGTCCGGCCCAACCTGCTGGAGCGCCTCCGCCTCGACGACCGCAACAGCATCGAGGAGATCAAGGTGCCCGGCTCCTTCGTCGGCCAATCGCTGCGGGACCTGAACCTGCGCAAGAACTACAACGTCAGCGTGCTGGCGGCGGGCCCCGCCAACCAGCTCACGGTCAACCCGCCCGCCTCCCATGTGCTGAATGCCTCCGAGCTGCTGGTGGTGATGGGCAGCAGCGAAGCCCTCGAGGCCCTGCCTTCCCACTGATTCCCTTGCGAAGCACAGCCATGCGGGTGCTGGGGCTGATGAGCGGCACCAGCGCCGACGGCATCGATGCGGTGCTGGTGAGCCTGGAGGGTCGCCTGGCCCGGCCGCGCTGGCGCATCCTCGCCAGTGCCCACACCCCCTACCCGGCGGACCTGCGCGAGCGGCTCGTGGCCGTCGGTCAGGGGATTCCCCAGGACGCCGCCGCCCTGCTGAGCCTGGCCGAGGAGCTCACCGAGCAGCAGGCCCTGGCCGCCCGCGCCTGCGATCCGGACGGCCGGGCCGAGCTGGTGGGTTGCCACGGCCAGACCCTCTGGCACCGACCGCCGGAGGGGGAGCGCCGCGGGGCCAGCTGGCAACTGCTGCAGGGGCCCCTGCTGGCGGAGCTGCTGGGGAGGCCGGTGGTGTTCGACTTCCGCAGCATCGATCTGGCCCTCGGCGGCCATGGCGCCCCCCTGGTGCCGGCGACCGACGCCGCCCTGCTGGGCAGGATCGGCGGCTGGCGGGCCCTGCTCAACCTGGGGGGGATCGCCAATCTCACCCTGCTGCCTCCCCCCGCCGGTCCCGACTGGAAGGCGCCGGTGCTGGGCTGGGACTGCGGCCCGGCCAACACGCTCCTGGATCTGGCGGTGGCGCGCTTCAGCGGCGGTCGGCTGAGCTTCGATGCCGACGGGGCCTGGGCGCGGCAGGGCCGCATCGACGAGGAACGGCTGCAGCAGTGGCTCAGGGAGCCCTACCTCCAGGCCGCGCCGCCCAAGTCCACGGGCCGGGAGCTGTTCGGGGCCGCCGATCTCGATCGGCGCCTGGCGGAGCTCGGCGCCGCTGTGGAGCCGGCCGATGCCCTGGCCACCCTGACGGCCTTCAGTGCGGCGGTGGTGGGCCAGGACCTGGCCAGGCCCCAACGCCCCCGGCCGCTGGAGCTGCTGGTGGCCGGCGGTGGCACCCGCAACGGCTTCCTGATGGAGCAGCTGCGGCGGCGCTGCCACGGCACGGCGGTGCTGCCGCTGGCCAGCCAGGGCATCGCCGATGACCAGCGGGAGGCCCTGGCCTTCGCCCTGCTGGCCTGGTGGCGGCACCGCGGCCATCCGGGCTCTCTGCCCTCGGTCACCGGGGCCCGGCGGGCCGCGGTGCTGGGCGTGATGGCCCTGCCGCCGCCGTCAGGGGGCTGAGGGGGGCTGGCGCAGGCGCAGCCGGCGGGGCGCACCCCGCAGCCGACGGGTGCCGGCCTGCTCCTGCTGCTCGAGCTCGCGGCGGAAGCGATCGGCGGCGACGGCGGGCCCGAGTGGGTAGGGGGCCGCGGCCGGCTCGGGGGGACGCTGCCGCTCCAGCCGTTCCACCCCCTGCTGGATGAGCACCTTGGCCATGTTGCTGACCGTGCGCGACTCGCTCTCCGCCAGGGCGGCCAGACGGGCGCAGAGCTCCTCCGGCAGGACGACCTGGATCCGCGGCGACTTGGGCTTGCCGCTGGAGGAGGTCTGACGGGTGGGCACGGTGCCTCTGGGTGGGGGCCGAAGAGAGGGTGCCGCTGGGATCCGGCGGGATAGGAAAAAGTGTACAGTGACCGTCATGGGTAGTATCCAAAAGTAGGGTTGTGGACCATCCCGCCCCTCGGGAACCCCTTCTCCAGCTCCAGACCGGCCCAGACCCAGTCCAAAACCAGGCCCAAGCCCACCTGCTCCACGCCCCCGTCCCCAACCCGTCCTCTCCGACGGCCCACCGGCCGCTTCCGCCATGGCCCGCACCACCCAGCCCCGTCCGACCGCTTCCGAGACCCCCCTGCAGCCCAAGACCCGCCAGAGCCGGCGGCGCAGCACGGCGGAACGCAGCGATGTGCTGGTGTCGGCCGTGATCAGCACCTACCTGCTCACCCATCTGCACCATGTGCTGCAGCGGGCCGAGTTCGGCGCCCAGCAGGAGGGGCGCCAGTCCCTGGCCGCCAACTACGCCCAGCTGCGCAAGGTGCTCTGCCTGGATGCCCGCAGCATGGAGGACGCCTCCGCCAGCGGGGCCGAGGAGGACACCAGTCCGCGTGCCGCCTGATCCGGCGCGCCCCCTCCCTCACGAACCATTCGCAGGGGCTGCGCCCACGGCACCCCAGCCCATAAGGTCAGGAAAGAATCCCGGCCAGGATGACCACCAGCAACGCCACCGGCAACGCCGCTGAGCTCTACGGACGCATCAGCAACGATGTGGAGCTCACCCAGTCACTGTTCCGCCAGGCCCTTCAGGACCCCAGTGGCGCCCTGCGCAGGATCGTCGCCCTCGGCGAGCAGGAGGGCCTGCCGGTCAGCGCGGAGGAGGTGAAGGCCCATCTGGCCGGCCTCGATGACGGCGCCACCAAGCAATGGCTGATCAAGGCCCGGGGCGGACTCTGAGGCCGGCGACCGGAGGCCCTCCTGCTGGGGCCGGCGGGGTTGTTCCCGACGCTGGGATCCCCCTCCCTGGGCCCAGCTGAAGAACAGCCAGTAGCTCGTCAGCGCCAGGCCCGCCGCCACCACCAGGGCCGCGATCTGCTCGAGGCGCTTGATCATCCTGACGACGCGACCGGACCCGTTCGACAGTCTGCAGGACGCCCCGCAGGGGATGATGCGCACACCGCGACCGCCTTCCGCTCCGTGCTGCGCCTCGAACGCATCGGCAAGATCTATCCCACCGGTGAGGTGCTCAAGGACATCACCTGGGAGGTGAAAGCGGGGGACCGGATCGGCCTGGTGGGGGTCAACGGGGCCGGCAAATCCACCCAGATGCGCATCATCGCCGGGCTGGAGGAGCCGACCAGCGGCCAGGTGGTGCGGCAGGGGGATCCCCGCATCGCCTACCTGCAGCAGGAGTTCGATGTCGACCTCGCCCGCAGCGTCCGCCAGGAGCTGTTCCAGGCCTTTGGTGAGGCGGCCGAGGTGCTCAACCGCCAGCGGCAGGTGGAGGAGGCGATGGCCAGCGAGGAGGCCGCCGCCGATCCGGACCTGCTCGACCGGCTGATCGACGAGCTCGGCCAGCTGCAGAGCCGCTTCGAGGCCCTGCATGGGTACGAGCTGGATGCCCGCATCGACAAGCTGCTGCCCAGCATCGGCTTCACCCAGGAGACCGCCGAGCGGGTCGTGGGGGACTACTCCGGCGGCTGGCAGATGCGCATCGCCCTGGGCAAGATCCTGCTGCAGGAGCCGGATCTGCTGCTGCTCGACGAACCGACCAACCACCTCGACGTCGAGACGATCCAGTGGCTGGAGAGCTACCTGGTGGATCAGACGGTTCCCCTGGTGGTGATCAGCCACGACCGGGCCTTCCTCGACCGGGTCTGCAACCAGATCGTCGAGACCGAACGCGGCGTCTCGCGCACCTACCTGGGCAACTACAGCCAGCACCTCGAGCAGAAGGCCCTGGAGCGGGAGGCCGGCCAGGCGGCCTTCGAGCGCCAGCAGAAGGAACTGAGCAGCCAGCAGGCCTACATCGACCGCTTCCGGGCCAGTGCGACCCGCAGCACCCAGGCCAAGAGCCGCGAGAAGCTGCTGGAGAAGGTGGAGCGGATCGAGGCGCCGCTGGAATCGGTGAGCGGGCCGCGCTTCGCCTTCCCCCCCGCCCCGCGCTCGGGTCGGGTGGTGGCGGCGATCGAGAACCTCACCCACGGCTACGACGACCAGATCCTGTTCCTGGGGGCGAACCTGGAGGTGGAGCGGGGCGACCGGATCGCCTTCGTCGGCCCGAACGGCGCGGGCAAGTCCACCCTGCTGCGGCTGGTGATGGGCTACGAGATCCCCCTCGAGGGCCAGGCGGGCCTGGGGGAGCACCACGTGGTGGCCGGTTACTTCGAGCAGAACCAGGCCGAAGCCCTGGATCTGGCCAAGACGGTGATCGACACCCTGTTCGAGGCCGTTCCCGACTGGACCCAGACCCAGGTCCGCTCCCTGCTGGGCAGCTTCGGCTTCAGCAACGACACGGTGTTCAAGCCGGTGGCCAAACTCAGCGGTGGCGAGAAGGCGCGGCTGGCCCTGGCCCTGATGCTGCTCACCCCCTGCAATCTGCTGGTGCTCGACGAGCCCACCAACCACCTCGACATCCCGGCCAAGCAGATGCTCGAGGAGGCCCTGATGGCCTACGAGGGTGCCGCCCTGCTCGTCTCCCACGACCGCTTCTTCATCGGCCGGGTGGCCAACCGGATCGTCGAGGTGCGTGACGGAGAACTGGTGCTCTACCGCGGCGACTACGCCTACTACCAGGAGAAGAAACGGGAGGAGGCCGAAGAGAGCGAGCGGCTGGAGCAGGAGCGCCGCCTCGCCGCCAGACGCGAGGAACAGCGGCAGAAGCAGAAGGCCAAAGCCGCCCAGAAGGGCGGCGGCACGTCCAAGGGGAAAGCCGCGGGCACGGCCGACAGCTGACGCGGTCCCGTCAGGGACGCGGCGCAAAATACAACTTCATCGTTGCCTAGGCAGGAAGACTCATTTCTCTGGTGTGGGCGGTTCTGTGTGCATAGGCTGACAGGGTCACCCATCCAGGAGCAGCGATGACCATCCAGAACGTCGTCACCGACGGTTGGACTGCGGACCGCGAGGACACCGCCGGCACCAGCGATGCCATGGAGGTGTACTTCGAATGCATCACCACCTGTTCCCTGGAGGACGGAGAGTGCGTCACCCGCTGCGTGGACGAGCTGCGCGAGCGCCACTGAGTTCACGCGGGCGCTGCGGACTGAGACGGGGCCACTGACTGAGACGGGGCCGGGGACGGGGGCTTGGCCGTGACGGGACAGGGCCGGGCCGCCGGGACAGGCCCCTTCCCGTACCGCCGCTCAGGGCCGGTGGCAAGGGGAAACGGGCCAGAGGGAAGGGTTGAGCGGATTTCCTGACCGGGGCTTAGGCCCTGTAACAGCCGCTACGTGGCATCTTGAAACAGTTCGTAGCTTTGGGCCGGTCAGAAACGCCCCATCGCACAGCCCACCATGTCCGAACCTCTCGCCCTCAGCCTCGGTCAGAAATTCGAACTGGAGCGTATGACCCGGGCGATCGACGCCACGGGGGATCCGCAGGTCCTGCGGGGTCTGGCCAAACAACTGCTGCAGGCCTGGCAAAGCCAGAAGGCCGCCACCCAGTGGGTCATGCGCCAGCAGCTGGGCGCTCCCGCCCGTTTCGGCGCCGAACTCACCATGGACGCCGGCCTGCTGGACGCCCTTCGCCCCGACAACAGCAAGGGGGGCATGGACGTCCTCTGAGAGCCGAGCTCAAGCCTCCTCTAGGCCATGAGCTCGGGCAACCTCCTCATCCCTGACGCAGCAGGGCCATGTCGCCAGGGATGAGCCGCAGGTTCACCATCGCCCCCTGACGGTTCACCGTCAGGTTGAGGGTTCCCCCCACCCCCGCCCGCTCGACGGCGTTGATCACCTGGGAGGGATCCTTCACCACGGCCCCCTGGGCCGCGACGATCACATCACCGGTCCTGAGACCGCCCCGAGCCGCCGGTCCGTTGGGCTGAACCGAAACCACGACCGCACCCTGGGAAACCCCGGAGCCGCTTCCCGCCCGGACCTCATCCAACCCCACGCCGATCATGGGGTGGGTGGCCCGTCCGGTCGCCACCAGTTGACTGACGATGCCGCGGGCGCGGTTGATCGGAATGGCGAAGCCCAGTCCGGCCCCCGGCCCCGAACGCACCAGGGTGTTGATTCCCACCACTTCGCCGTCGGCGTTCAGCAGCGGTCCACCGGAGTTGCCCGGGTTGATGGCGGCGTCGGTCTGGATCAGATCCAGCCGCTTGTCGGTGATGCCGAGCTTGCTGGCGTTGCGGTTGAGGCTGCTGATGATCCCCAGGGTGACGGTGTTGTCGAGGCCGAAGGGGTTCCCCACCGCGATCGCCCAGTCGCCCACCTGGAGGGCATCGGAATTGCCCAGGGGCGCCACGGGCCAGGGGCCCGCCCCCACCAGCCGCACCACCGCCAGGTCGGTGAGCTTGTCGAGGCCCACGACCCGCCCCTCGACGCGCTGGCCGTTCTCGAGACCCACGGTCACCCGGTCGATCTGGTCCACCACGTGGGCGTTGGTGAGCACCAGCCCATCGGCCTGGAGGATCACCCCGCTTCCCTGGCCCCGTTCGGTGCGCCGCGAGGGGGCACCCTGCTGGGGAATGCCGAAGAACTGGCGGAACAGGGGGTCGTTCAGCAGACCCCGGGGCAGGCCGCCGGTGGCGGCCGACTGGACGGTGCGTTCCGTGTCGATGGTGACCACGGCCGGGCCCGCCCGACGGATCGCCGCCGCCACGAAGGATTGCCGCCCGAGCACGGCCGCGGCCGGCTGGGCCAGAGCGGGGGAGGTGAGGGTCGGGCTGACGAGGGCCGTGGTGGCCGTGACCGTGGCGGTGGCCGCCGCCGTGACCGTGGCCAGCCCGGCGGCGGCCGCGGCAAGAACGCGGGAGGAACGCATCGTGAAGAAGCTCAGATGGAAAAACCGTAGGGAAGTCCCCGGGAAGGAGAAAGGGGAGGCAAACCGGCCTGACCGGCTATGCTTTGTAAAGTTTCTTATCGGGTCATGGACACAAGCCGCCTGCTACTGGCCTTTCTCGCCTTCGGAGCCGCCTGCACCTCCCTCTGGGCCTGGATGCTGGCCACCACCACCGCTCCGTCGGACGGGTGATGATGGGGGAGAGTCCGCGGACTGCGGGGTTCCCATCGCGCCATGACCTCCCTCCTCTCGCAGATCTTCCCGATCGTCTACGGGGCCTGTTTCATCGTTCTGCTGTGGCAGGCGTTCCGGGTCATGGGCCAGGGCTTCCGTGCGATTCCCCGTCCCGGTGATGCCGGAGCCGCCGCCACCGATCCAGCCGGCCCCGCCGGTGATCGCACCGGCCGTCTCACCATCCACCCGGAGCTGCTGGACGCGGACGGCCAGCTCACCCAGGAGGACCTGCTGACGGTCCGTTTCAGTGGCGACAACGAGCAGCCCGCCTTCCCCGCCGATCCGACCTGAGCGCGGCCGGCCGGCCGCTGAATAGGCTCCCTGTGGTGAATGCGCCAACCGGCGGAGATCGATGGTGGATCAGAGAACGCGAATCGTGGCGGCCGTGCTCGGAGCACTGAAGCTGCCGCCACGGTTTCGACTCAAGATGGTGAAGGACGACCCGATCCGGCTCGAGCTCAGCCTGACGCCGTCCTACGGCAAGGATCCGATCCTGGTCGGCATCGTCGAATCCCAGGATCTGGTGGCCCGGCGCGACCGGGAGGGCCGCATCCCCCGTGACCTCCAGGGCACCTGGGACTGGACCGTGCGCCACGGCAAGGTGACCACCGGCGGCTGGAACCCCTACCTGAAGGAGGCGCTCCAGACCATGTTCGAGACCGGCCTTCCCGCCATCGTCTACGAGGAAACCACCGGAGAGGCCTACCACCCGGTGGATGGCCTCCGCCACGTGCGCTGAACCAGCCCCTGCCCATCGACGGCCGCCTCGCGGCCATCACCGCCGCCCTCGGGCCCGGATCCACCCTCCTGCTCCAGGCCGAACCCGGCGCCGGCAAGACCACCCGGGTTCCCCTCGCCCTGCTCGAGAGCCTCGGCGCCGAGGGCCGCCTGCTGCTGCTGGAACCGAGGCGGCTGGCGGCCCGGAATGCTGCCCAGCGCCTCGCCGCCGGCCTCGGTGAACCCGTCGGCGAGCGCGTGGGGTACAGCGTGCGCCTGGAGTCCCGCACCTCGGCGGCCACCCGGCTGGAGGTGGTGACCGCGGGCCTGTTCCTGCGCCGGCTCCAGGCCGATCCCGCCCTGGACGGGGTGGCCTGCGTGATCTTCGACGAATTCCATGAGCGCCAGGCCGAGGCGGATCTGGCCCTGGCCCTGGTGCGCCAGGCCCGCAGCCTGCTGCGTCCCGAACTGCGCCTGCTGGTGATGTCCGCCACCCTCGATCTGGCGCCCCTGGCGAGCGAGCTGGATGGGGCCGCCATGATCAGCTGCGAAGGCCGCAGCCATCCGGTGGCGGTGACTTACCAGCCGCCGCGGCCGGACGAGCGACTGGAGCGCCAGGTGCTGCGGGCCCTCGAAGGCCACTGGCTGGCCGAACCCGAACCCCGGGGCACCGCCCTGGTGTTCCTGCCGGGCCTTGGGGAGCTGGAGACGGCGCGGCGGGCCATCGAGGACACCGCCTGGGGCCGGGAGCTGGAGGTGGCCCTCCTGCACGGCCAGCTGCCGCTGGCGGCCCAGGGACGGGCCATTGCGGCTCCCCAGGGGGCGGGGGGGAAGGTGGTGCTGGCCACGTCGGTGGCGGAGAGCTCGCTCACGATCGCGGCGGTGACCCTGGTGATCGACAGCGGCCTGAGCCGACGCAGCCGCTTCGACCCGGCCACGGGCATGGACGGGCTGGTCACCCAGCCCGCCAGCCAGGCCAGCGCCGAGCAGCGAAGCGGCCGAGCCGGGCGCCTGGGTCCGGGGCGATGCCTGCGGCTCTGGTCGCCGGCGGAGCAGCAGCGCCGACCCGCCTTCGATCCCCCGGAGCTGCTCGAGGTGGATCCCCTGCCCATCGCCCTGCAGTTGGCGGAATGGGGCGAAACGGAGGACGACAGCCTGCCCTGGCTCACCGCACCCCCCCGCCGGCCCCTGGCGGAGGCCCGTGGCCTGCTGCTGCAGCTGGGGGCCGTCGATGACCAGGGGCGCATCACCGGCCACGGGCGGGCCATGGCCCGGCTGGGCCTGCATCCGCGCCTGGCCCACATGCTGCTGCGGGCCAGGGAAAGGGGCTGGGAGTCCCTCGCCACGGCCGTGGCCGTGCTGCTGAGCGAGCGCGATCCCCTCGATCGCCGCGAGGCCGGCAGCGATCTGATGCGGCGCCTCGACTGGCTGCGGCGCAGCCCGGGCCCGGAGGGGAGTGGGCGCGGCTCTGGCCGGGCCCCCTGGACCAACCTCCAGACCCAGCTGCTGCGCCAGCTCCGGGAGGGGCGGACGGCGGCGGCCACGGTGGCGGCCCCGGTGGCGGCCCCCGCAGCGAGCGCCGCCGGCGGTGACTCTGACGACGTCCGTGCCGCCCAGCTGCTGGCCTGGGCCTATCCGGAACGGCTGGCCCTGGGGCGGGGCCGGGGCGACGGGCGCTTCCTGATGCGCGGCGGTCGCGGCGCCGTGCTGCCCCCGGGGGATCCCCTGGCCACCGCCGAAGCCCTGGCGATCGCCAGCGTCGACGGCCAGGGCCAGGAGGCCCGGGTGCGGCTGGCGGTGGCCCTCTCCCGCAGCGGCCTGGAGGAGCTGCTGGCGGGGGAGGTCGAGGAGGAGACCGAAGCCCGCTGGGACGGCACCGACCAGCGGGTGCGGTGCGAGCGGCTGCGGCGGAGCGGGGCCCTGGTGCTGGAGCGCCGCCCCTGGCCGGACGCCAGCGGGGAGCTGGTGGAGCGGGCCCTGCTGGAGGGTCTCGAACGGCTCGGACTGGAGGTGCTCCCCTGGTGCCGCACCAGCCGCCAGCTGCAGCAGCGCCTGATGCTGGCCCACCGGCACCTGGGGGCGCCCTGGCCCGACCGCTCACCGGAGCGGCTACAGCAGGACCCGGGGGCCTGGCTGGCCCCCCACATCGGCGGCCTGCGCAGCCTCCAGGACCTGCAGCAGCTCGACCTCTCGGAAATCCTCTGGGGGGACCTGGACTGGGCCCTGCGCAGGGAGCTGGATCGGCTGCTGCCCCTCAGCCAGCCGGTGCCGTCCGGCCGCCGGGTGCCCCTGGACTACGGCAGCGGCACGCCCGTGCTGGCCGTGAAGCTGCAGGAGATGTTCGGCTGCCTGGAAGGGCCGACGGTGCTGGACGGCCGACTGGCGGTGCGGGTGGAGCTGCTGTCTCCGGCAGGACACCCGGCGGCGGTGACCAGCGACCTGGCCGGCTTCTGGAGCCAGGGCTACGCCGAGGTGCGCCGGGAGCTGCGCGGCCGCTACCCCCGCCACCCCTGGCCCGAGGATCCCCGCCAGGGCGTCGCCAGTGCCCGCACCAAGGCGGCCCTGGCCCGGGAGGCACGCGGGGAGAGTCGCTGAGCGTTGCCTAGGGCAGGCCCTCGAGCAGATGGCCGAAGCCGAAGTGGCGCAGTCCCTCCAGGATGCCCATGCAGCCATGGGCGCGGGCCCGGTAGGTGCGGGCCAGCCCCGGCAGGGCCCGCACCAGGGCGGGCTCGGCATTGCCCACCATGACGCTCTGCAGGCCGGTCTCGAACATGGCCAGGTCGTTGAGGGAATCCCCCGCGGTGACCACCCGGGCCGGTTCCAGCTCCAACCACTCCAGCAGGCCCAGCAGGGTGCTGCCCTTGTTGACGCCGGGCGGCAGCACGTCGAGGTACTTGTCGCCCGAGACCAGGCAATCCACCCCATGGGCCTCGATGGCCGCCAGCCGGCTGGTGTCGAGCCGGAGCGGGTCGATGCCGTAGGCCAGGCGCCGGTCGCTGCTGAGGGGCTTGGGGGACAGGCCCGGCACCAGGGCCAGCAGGGGCAGGACCTTTTCCGCCCGTCCCCGCCAGAGGGCCTCGATCGGCTCCAGGGCCAGGGCCAGGGGGGTGAGGCTGGCGCCGCAGGCGACGGTGCAGCCCACATCACCGATCACCAGATGGGGGGGATGGAGTCCCAGGGCGGCCTCCGAAGTCAGCAACCGGGCAACGGAGCGCAGATCCCTGCCGGTGCTGAACACCTGCAGGACCCGGTGGCGCTGGGAGGCCAGCCAGCGATAGACCCGGCGGCGCGTCTGGACGGACCCCTCCAGCAGGGTGCCGTCGAGGTCGGTGACCAGCACCAGATCGGTCTCGCTTGGAAGGGGCGCCGCCAGATGGCGCTCGAGGCGGGCCCGGGGCGCCCGCCGGCGGTCCTCCAACCCTGGTCCCCAGACGGAGCCGGCGCCGGGCCCGGACACCAGCGGAGGCCTCATTGCCATGGCCGGGCGCGGCTGTCAACCGTGCAACCCACACCCGCCTTTGTAGCCCCTGCCACTGTCAAGACCACTCCATGTTTCGTTACAGTCAGGTCTCCACCGAGGGTTCCTTCCATGTCTGACGCTTCCCAGCCCCGCTTCGGTTTCGTCAACTTCGCCGAAACCTGGAACGGCCGCCTGGCCATGATGGGCTTCGTGATCGGCCTGGCGACCGAAATTCTCACCGGCCAAGGCATTCTGGCCCAGGTCGGCCTCGGCTGAAGCCCGGCTCTCTGCCCCAGCACCAGCGTTCTTGAAGCCCGTTCAAGGCGTAGGCCGCCGGCCCAACCGGCGGCTTTTTCATGGCTCTGGCTGCTGTCCCAAGCGGTCCTAGGTTGAGGCCCTCCCCAGGCAGCGCCCCCGATGGCCCCGTCCGCCACCGCTCCCCGCTTCTATGTCGGCAACCGCCGCGACGGCGCCCGGCTGCTGAGCAGCGCGCTGGTGATTGCTGGAGCGGGCCTGGTCCGGATCGACCATCCGGTGGGCCGTGTGGTGGCCCTGGTGGCCGGTCTGCTGAGTCTCTACTGGTGGCTCTGCTACCGCCAGCTCAAGCACTGATTCCATGCTCACGGTCCCTGGCAGCAGCGCGTCCCCCCGCCAGCACGACGGCATCCCCCGGTACTCGGTCGCCGAGCTCAACCAGGCCATCGGTTCCCTGCTGGAGCGGGGCTTCGCCCCCCGCTTCCTGCTGGAGGCCACCGTGGGGCGCCCCCAGCAGAAGAAGGGCCATCTCTGGCTGACCCTCGTCGACGGCCAGGCCAGCATCCAGGGGGTGATCTGGGCGTCCCAGCTGCAGAAACTCAGCTTCGTGCCCCAGGAGGGGGATGGGGTGGTGGTGGTCGGCAAGCTCAACTTCTGGGCCGCGCGGGCCAGCCTCACGGTGCAGGTGCTGGATGTGCGCCCCAGCCTGACCACCGTCCTGCGCCAGTTCGAGCAGGTGCGCAGCCGGTTGGAGCCGGAGGGGCTCCTCGATCCAGAGCGGAAGCGACCGCTGCCCCGCTGGCCCCGTCGCATCGCCCTGCTCACCAGCGTGCCCAGCGCCGCCCTGGCCGACATGCTGCGCACAGCCCGGGAACGCTGGCCCGCCACCGACCTGCTGGTGGTGCCAATCCCCGTGCAGGGGAACGTGGAAGCCCAGATCGTGGCCGCCATCGAGAACCTCGGCGGCCAGGCCGACCGCCTCGGCCTCGAGGCCCTGGTGCTGGCCCGCGGCGGAGGCAGCCGGGAGGATCTGGCCGTGTTCGACGGGGAGTCCCTGGCCCGCTGCCTGGCGGCCTGCCGCTGGCCCGTCATCTGCGGGATCGGCCATGAGGATGACGTGACCATCGCCGATCTGGTGGCCGACTACCGGGCGGCCACGCCCACGGCCGCCCTGGTGGCCCTGCTGCCGGACCGCAGCCAGGTGATCCGGACCCTGGAGCAGGAGCGCGGCCATCTGCACCGCACGCTGATGCTGAGGATCGCCTCGGCCCGGCAACGGCTGGGCGCACGCCAGGACCAGCTGCGCCTGCTGCACCCTGCCCGGCTGCTCAGCCAGCGGCGCCAATGGCTGGCCCAGCGACGCCAGCTGCTGCAGGCGCTCTCGCCGCGGCACCTGCTCGCCCGGGGATTCAGCCTGCTCCGTGATGGTGACGGACGCCTGCTGCGTTCGGTGGCCGGGCTGCGGCCAGGGGCCGGGATCACCGCCGAGCTGGCGGATGGTCGGGTGGCCCTGCAGGTTCGGGCCGTCGAGCCGGACGGCCCGGGTCCCTGAGCACCATCACCGCGGACCGACCAGGGCCAGCGTCCAGCCTCCAGCTCCCAACGTCCAGCGACCAACGTCCCGCGACTGGCTCCCCACACCCCAGGTTCCCTCCATCGATTCCGCCAGGCCCGCCGCGGACTCCATGCCACCCCTGTCCCCCGTTGCTCCCATGGCCAAGCCCTCGCCCCGATCCAGAGCCTCTGCCCAGCCCGCCGGTGACGTCTCCAGCCAGGACGCCGCTGACGAGGGAAACGACGTGAACGACGTGGCCCAGGACCTGAGCTTCCGGGAGGCCCAGACGGCCCTCGAGCTCTGTCTGGCCCAGCTGCAGGACCAGGACCTGGACGTGGAGTCGATGGCCGACCTCTATCAGCGGGCGCTGGCCTATGCCGAACGCTGCGAGGCGGTGCTGTCCCGGGTGGAGCAGCAGGTGATGCAATGGGATCCCGGCCAGCCGGAGCTGGCGCCCACGCCCTACACCCCATGAGTGACGACGCCCTGTCGACCCGCAGCGGACCCGGCGGCATCAGCTGGATCGCCTGGATCTATCTGCTGCTGGCCGTGGCGGGTGCGGTGCTCACGTGGCTGGCCAATCTGGACTTCATCCGCAGCGAGGGGGCGGCCTTCGATCTGCGACTGTTCATCCGCCAGGCCAATGCCAATCCAGCCGCCCGCTCCCTCTCCAGAGATCTGGCGATCGGGGCGACCGCCGTCACGATCTGGATGGTGCGCGAGAGCCGCCGGCTCGGCATGCGCGGGCTCGTCTGGGTTCTGCTCAGCTGCGTGACGATCGCATTCGCCTTCGGGGCCCCCCTGTTCCTGCATCTGCGTGAACGCCGGCTGCTGGAGCTGGCCCGCCTCAGCCCGGAGGAGCCGGATCAGACCGGCTAGGGCTCAGAGCTGGAAGGGTTCCGGTCTTGGTGGCTCAGGGCGGATCAGACGCAGCGCTTGCCGGGTTCAGGAGCCATCGCCGCCGCGGCCGCCCGTTTCCCCACTGGCGCTGGCCTCCACATCGACGGCGTCGACGTTGATCGTCACGTCGCGGGCGTCGATCTCGCCGCCGGATGGGGTTCCCCAGAAGATTGAGCCGGGCGGTTCACTGGGCGTCGAGCCCGGAGCATCGCTGGATGTGAAGAGACTGCCGCAGGCCGGGCAGACGTCGGTGCCCAGGCTGGCGAAGCCACAGCTGGGGCAGGTGCGCAGGCGACGCCGCAGCAGTTGCCAGCCGATCAAGGCCACTCCGCCCGCCAACAGGGGCAGGAGGAGAAGGGTCAGGGTGAGTCCGCCGATGACATCGAGCAGCAGGCGACCGGCCGAGGTGGGCACCAGCAGCAGAGCCGCCGCCACACCGATCCACAACCAGGGAATGCGCCGTTCCATCAGCGCTGGAAACGTGGATCGTTCTCGATCCAGCGCTCCAGTGCCGCCAGGCCCTCGAGGCCGGCCCAGCCGAGCAGCAGGGCCGCCACCAGCCAGGCCGCCAGCAGGCCGAGGCCGACCAGCAGCGGAATCAGCGCCAGGGTGGTGAGACCGATCAGCACCACCGCGCCCACGGCCATGGACACCAGCGCCAGGCTGGCCGGCAGAGGCGGGATCCTGAGGGCAGGCTTGGCCAAGGGTCGATCCAATCAGATCCGTCCATCCTGACCCGAAACGGGCCGATCCTCAGCGTGGCAGAGGTGTCGATGGCCCCCCAGCGGCACCGCCGGAAAGCACCACACTGAAGCACTGGCCGAAATAGAGCACGGCACCCACCAGCCAGACCCAGAGCGTCAACAGCAGCACACCGCCCACCACCCCGTAGGCCTGAAAGCGCACCCCGAGGGCGAGCAGGCTCCTGCCCAGCAGCAGGTTGGAGAGGGTGAGGCTGCCGCTCACCAGCAGGGCCCCAGGAATCAGGGGGTGGAAGGGAATCCGCCGCGACGGCAGCATCCACAGGAACAGCAGGGTGGCGCCGAAACCGATCAGCAGGGAGACGACCAGATCCAGTCCGAAGGACAGGGAGCTGACCCACAGCAGGGGTTTGGGCAGGAAGGCCTGCAGCTGATCATGGAAGCCCCTGGAACCGAAGAGCCGCACCGTGCTGAAGAGCTGGTCGACAACGATCAACAGGCCGACAAACAGCAGCAGCACCAGAGCCTTCAGGCGCAGCGCCAGGAAGCGACGCACGTGCTCCTGCCAGCGCAGGTGATCGAAGCCGAAGGGCCGATTCCACCAGAGCCGATCGGCCCCGCGCTGCAGGGTGAGATAGATGTTGCTGGCACTCAGGGCCAGAAGCACCAGGCCGAGGATGCCGGCGCCGAATCCCTGGTTGGTGAAGCGCCTCAAGGTGGCCTCAAAGCCAGGCAGGGCGGAGGCGGGCAGCACCTGGCCGACCAGCACGATCAGCCGATCGAACCGTTCCACATCCCGACCGAGGAGCCGCGAGGCCACCGACAGTGCAATCAGCAGGGCCGGGAAGAACGACTGGAGCGTGTGATAGGCGAAAGCGGCACTCAGGTCCACGCAGTCCGCCCGCAGCCACAGCAGATAGGCCTTCCAGAAAGGACGAAAGCGACGACGCCATTTCACGACAGAACCATCGTCAGGGGTTGGGGCTGCAGCATGCCTGCATCCTGCCCTGTCCCCGGCACGGGGCCCATGCTCAGTAGAACCATCCTGAGGGGGTTGGGCTGCAGCCACAACACACGCCAACAGAAAAGCCACCCTCCTCGGGTGGCTTCTCCTCATGGCCCCCCAAAGGGGACG